>JBGUHQ010000015.1:0-24630 GCA_045112195.1 Christensenellales bacterium
CCACATTGTACAGCTTAGGCAACGAGATGTCCCAGGCCTCTGGCTGGCTGCCAGGAACGAGGGGCAAATATATAGTAACAGGAGAAAACAGATATGACTTTTATCCGGATGATCGCATTCATTCTTGTTCTCGGACTGACTGTCCTCTGTACGGCAGAAGCCTGCTGTGAAACCGTCAATCCTGAACAGGCGGGAAAAGACCGGATCGCCGTCAAAGTGCTGATCCTGCCGAAATTTGAGGTGGGAGAGATGGACGACGGGAACCCCGGGGAGGCCGAGTACTACTACAAACGCTATCTGACCGGCGCGGAGGCTTATGAGGTTCCAAGCAGCGAGGGAAACAAGCTGTATGTGAAGGACGGCGTTGCGCTGTGCCTGCTCGGCATGGGCAAGGTCAACGCCGCCCTGAACACCATGGCGATCCTTTCGGATGAACGGTTCGATTTTTCGAACGCTTATATCCTTTCCACCGGGTGCGCCGGATCAGCGGCGGAAGCCAGCGTGATGGGCGACGTGTTTGTCGTCACGGCCGCGGTGGACTACGATCTGGGACATCACGCGGATCCCCGGGAGATGACGGAAGACAGAGCGGTCACATGGTTCCATGATCCCGATTTTGACGACGCGGCAGTAATAAAGCTGAATCCGGAACTGACGGAGAAAGTCCTCCGGCTGGCGGAAAACGTCCCCGTGGAGACAACGGAAAAAACCCGCAACTATATGCGGGCGGCTTTCGACGGCGCGGAGTGGGCCGTGCGCGATCCGAAGGTGCTGCGGGGGACTGCGGTGACGAGCGACAACTACTGGAAAGGCCGATACGGCCATGAAAACGCGAAATGCATGGTTGAGACCTATGGCTGCCCGGATCCGTACGCTGTTACGGAAATGGAGGATATCGCGGTCTGCGCCGCCGTAAAGCGGATGGGCCTGCTGGACCGGCTGATTATCCTGCGGGACAGCGTGAACATGGACGTGTTTATGCTCGGCGCAACCCCGGAAAGCCTCTGGAATCCGGACGCGACCGCGATGTCCCTGGCTTCGGAGGACAGCGTGGAGGCGGCGGATATTTTCGCCACGGCGATGAAGAATAACTTTGACGTGGGCAGCGTGATCATAGACGAGATCCTGAACGGCGGAATCTGAGACGGCAATGCGGCGGGAGAACCCCGGGACAAGAACAGGCAGCTGACTGAGTCAGCTGCCTTCCGCTTTCCAGACGATCCGGTAACCGTCCGCTTCCTCCAGCGCCAGCTGCTCCGCCTCCTCCGGCCGGGGGAGGACGTCCGCACTGTTCGCTTCCATGCGCACACAGGTGCCGCAGCTGCTGCTGAGCATGCGCGGGACCGGCATCATCTTCGCGGCGATGCCGGTTTTGTCGCACATCTTCTTGCAGCGCATGGCGCCGTAATGGGAAAAGAACGTTTCAATCCAGATCATTTTCTGATGGACAGGGTGAATTCGCCGTCGGCTTCAGAGACCGAAACGGCATAGCCCTGATGCTCCGCGAATCGGGTCACGTTTTCCCGGGACACCCGGTTGTCCACGATGATTTCATAGGCGTTTTCCCCGCTCTTCATGGCCTGGCTGATCAGGATGACCGGTTCGGGGCAGGAAAGGCCGCGTGCGTCAATTTTAGTCATGTGTTCATGGCCTCCTTAAGTCAATGTACAAATGCATAATGAAGGATTTCGCGTCTGTGGACGCGACCAGGGCTTTCCGATCGCCCTGGACCTTCGGTTACTTTGTGTTTTTGTTTTTCGCGATGTTGCATTCGCCGATGATGATGACCACGATGATGCCGATGATCACCGCGATCTTGCCGTTGTCGGTGGGACCGGCCGCGCTGGAGGCCAGGCCGAAATTGTGGGCGAAGGCAGCGCCCAGCAGGAGACCGACAACGATCAGGGCGCTGTCTGTGTTGCCTTCACCGGCAAGGACCAGCTGGCGCAGCGGGCAGCCACCAAGCAGCACGCAGGCAAAGCCGACCAGCAGCATGCCCAGCGCGTTCCAGAGGCCGTCCATATGTGCGACTGCCTGTCCTTCAAAGCCGAGGGTGAAATAGGTTTCAGGCGTCGCGGCGGTGAAGATGAGGTTCATGACCAGCGCGGAAACCAGGATGGCCACAAAGCCGAGGAGCAGCTTGAATTCCCTGAACAGGATGGCGTCACGGATGCCGCCGACCATGCACAGGCGGGTGCGCTGCGCCAGGCCGCCGACGATGAGACCGGCCAGAAGACTGATCCAGACGGCCGCGTGTTTCGCGCCGGGGCCGGCGCCTTCTTCCGAGAAGAGCAGGAGAGAGGGCACAGCCAGGAGCAGGATGAGCAGGACCACGGCGACGGCGGGAAGGGCAGCGCCTTCAGAAGCCGGCAGCCGGTAGGTCCGCTTCAGCGAATAACCCCGCTTCAGGTAAAGGATACCGCAGCCGATGCCGGCGGCGAAACCCACCAGGCCGAGGACCGCGTTGAGGTCGCCGCCCGCGATCCGCAGAATCATGCGGAAGGGGCAGCCCAGGAACATCAGGCAGCCGATCATGGCGAAGAAGCCGAGGATCAGCCGCGTGAAGGGCGAACTGCCGCCACGGGGAGAAAATTCTTTCTTCGTAAGAGCGAGCAGGAAGCTGCCCAGGATGATGCCGATGATCTCCGGACGGAGATACTGAACGGCGCCGGCCCGGTGAAGCCCCAGCGCACCGGCTGTATCACGGATGAAACAGGCGATGCAGAAGCCCATGTTCTTCGGGTTGCCCAGAAGCACCAGCGCGGACGCGACCGCGCCGATGACGAGACCGGCAACAATGATCCACAGTTTTTCCTTCGACTTGTTCATGTCTTTCACTCCCGATACTAATAATTCATAATTCAGAATTCATAATTCAGAATTAATGGATTACAGCACTGTAAAAAACCCTGTTGATACAGTGTTTTTGTCTTATGGAGAGAATACCATTTCATTGCGGGCAAGTCCAATATCATTTATCA
Organism: Christensenellales bacterium; assembly: GCA_045112195.1. Taxonomy (GTDB): domain Bacteria; phylum Bacillota; class Clostridia; order Christensenellales; family Aristaeellaceae; genus Aristaeella. The sequence continues at coordinate 2,982 of JBGUHQ010000015.1, forward strand.
GGATTGGAATTATATTTATTATGTGATATAATAAATGCGGAGGGATCACAATATGCAGAAGATCTATCTGGACCAGGCTGCCACGAGTTTTCCGAAAGCGCCGGGGACAGCGGACGCGGTATACAGATATATGACGGACTGCGGTTGCAATATCAGCCGCGGCGGATACGCGGGCGCCTATGCGGCGGAAGAGCTTGTTTACGATACCCGGGTTCTCCTCTGCCGGCTGTTCGGCGCTGGGGAAACGGATCCGAAACGGGTTGTCTTTACGAAAAACGTGACGGAGAGCCTGAACATCCTGCTGAAGGGACTGCTGCGGCCGGGAGACCACGTACTTGTTTCCTCGATGGAACACAACGCGGTCATGCGCCCGGCGGGCCAGCTTGAGAAACAGGGAATCCGCGTTACGCGCGTGCCCTGCGCCGGAGACGGGAGCCTGGATCCGGCGGACGTGGAAGCACGGATTGAAGCATCCACAAAAGCCGTAGTGATGCTGCACGCCAGCAACGTCTGCGGAACGGTGCTGCCCGCCGCGGAGGTCGGCGCGATCTGCCGCGAAAGAGGAATCCGGTTCATCCTGGATACAGCCCAGACCGCGGGGGCTCTTCCGCTGGACATGGAGGCCATGAAGATCGACGCGCTGGCTTTTACCGGTCACAAAGGCCTGCTTGGCCCCCAGGGGACCGGCGGGTTCCTGATCCGGGAAGAGATGGCCGCGGAGATGGAACCGCTGATCACGGGAGGCACCGGCAGCATCAGCCATACGGAAGAAGTGCCGAACTTCCTGCCGGACCGGTTTGAGGCGGGAACGCCGAACCTTCCGGGCATCGCGGGGCTCCACGCAGCGCTGACCTGGCTGCTCGCGCAGCCTGAAGGAAGCGTCCTGACCCATGAACTGAAACTGACGGAACGGTTCCTCCGCTGCATGGAAGCACTGGAGGCAGAGGGACTGATCCGCCTGATCGGAAAACATACCACGGAAGGCAGGACAGGCGTGGTTTCCCTTGTTCCGGTTCACATGGATCCGGCAGAACTGGCGTTCCGCCTGGACGAGCGGTACGGCATCGCGACGCGGGTCGGCCTGCACTGCGCGCCGGCCGCACATAAAACGCTGGGCACCTGGCCGACAGGAACCGTCCGCTTCTCCTTTGGCGCCTTCAATACGGAAGCGGAAGCCGACGAAGCAGCCGGCGCAGTGGCGGCATTGTGCCGCCCGGAAAGGAAAACATGGAACTGAAGCATCTGCTCTCCTACGCAACCGTTGTCCGGCTGGGCAGTTTCAGCCGGGCAGCCGAGGAACTGTATATCGCGCAGCCGACCATCAGCCTGCACGTCCGCCAGCTGGAGGAGGAACTGCAGACAAAGCTGCTCGTCCGGACGACGAAGAGCATCGAAGTAACGGAGAAAGGCCGGGAAGTCTATGAATGTGCGGCCAGTATCCTGCAGCTCCGGGACCGGATCATGGAGAAATGCGGCGACGGAGAGCACCGGATCATCCGGCTGGGCGCGTCCACGATTCCGTCTGCCTATATCCTGCCGGAAGTGCTGCCTCCCTATGTAAAGCGGCATCCGGAAGTCTATTTCACGATCGACCAGGGAGACAGCCGATTCGTGACGGAAAAACTGGCGGAAGGCGTGACGGACGTGGCGCTGATCGGCATGAAACCGGCGTCCGCGGAGATTTCCGCCGAACCGTTTTACGAGGATTCCGTGGTGATTATCACGCCGGTGCGCGAGCCGTTCCTCACCATGAAGGAAACGGGCTCCGCCACGCTGCGGGAACTGTTTGAGGAACCGGTTATCCTCCGGGAGGAAGGAAGCGGAAGCCTGAAGGCAGCGAATACGTTTCTGGCGAACGCGGGATATACCGAAAACGACCTGAACGTCGCCGCGAGGACCAACGATCCGGAGGCAATCAAAAACCTGGTGGCCCGGGGACTGGGGATCTCGATGATTTCTTCCAAGGCTGCGGAGAACTACAGCCGGGAAAACCGCCTGCTCGTCTTTTCGTTTCCGGAGGTTTCCGGCCGCAGGCAGTTCTATATCGCGACAAGGAAACACACCGCGCTTCCGGAAAACGCACGGGAATTTATCCAGTATCTCAAACGGTTTTACACCGACCCGAAGGAGAGCGGGCGATAGGGAAGTTTTAACACTTTTGGCATATAATCGTCATTGTAATATCCGGGTATTCAGCGTATAATTTTCCATATTCCCGGATGAAATGTTCGTGTTTTGGGAGGATGTCATGGAAGCACTTCGCCGGATGATCATGGAAAAAGGCAAAGGAATCGGGAACGACATCGTCAAGGTAGATATGTTCCTGAACCACAGGATTGATACGGGGCTGCTGTTCAGGATGGGCGAAGCCTGGGCGGACGAGTTCCGGGCGGACAAGCCGGACATGGTGCTGACGGTGGAAGCCAGCGGTATCGCGATGGCGGTGGCCGCGGCCCATGCCCTGGGCGATATCCCGGTGGTGTTCGCCAAGAAGAGCGCCACAGTGGTGCAGGATGACAACACGGTCCAGGCGCCGGTCTATTCCTTCACCCACAAGACGCAGAATATGATCCGCATCGAAAAGCAATACCTGCCGGAAGGCGCACGGGTGCTGATCATCGACGACTTCATCGCCGACGGGCAGGCGGCCCGCGGACTGATCAACCTCTGCTGGCAGCAGGGCGCCACGGTCGTCGGAGTCGGTATTGCCGTGGAGAAGGGCTTCCAGCCCGGCGGCAAAGCCCTTCGGGAATCCGGGATCCATCTTAAGTCATTGGCAGTGGTTGACGGCATCGTGGACGGAAACATCGTCCTGAGGCCGGAAGACGACTGATCCAATAGAAAAAAGTTAACCCAACAAAAAAGAGGAGGACTTACACACATGAAGAAGATTCTTGCTCTGGTTTTGGCTCTGGCCCTGTGCCTGACCGCTTTCAGCGTGATGGCTGAAGGCGAAGGCGCCAAGGTGAAGATTGGCTTCATCTTCCTGCATGACGAAAACTCCACCTACGATCTCAACTTCATCAACGGCGCGAAGGAAGCATGTGAGAAGCTGGGAGTCGAATATGTGCTGAAGACCAACATCGGCGAGAGCGAAGCCTGTTACGAGACGGCTGCCGACCTGGCTGATGCCGGCTGCAACATCGTCTTCGCTGACAGCTTCGGCCATGAAGACTACATGATTCAGGCCGCGAAGGAATATCCGAACGTACAGTTCTGCCACGCTACCGGCACCAAGGCCCACACTGAAGGCCTGGCCAACTTCCACAACGCGTTCGCCAGCATTTACGAAGGCCGCTATCTGGGCGGTATCGCTGCCGGCCTGAAGCTGAACCAGCTGATCGAAGAAGGCAAGATTACTGCTGAGGAAGCCAAGCTGGGCTACATCGGCGCCTACACCTACGCGGAAGTGATTTCCGGCTATACCTCTTTCTTCCTGGGCGCCCGTAGCGTTTGCCCCTCTGCCACGATGGAAGTTACCTTCACCGGTTCCTGGTATGATCCCACCCTGGAGCAGGAAGCCGCTATCAAGCTGATCAATGACAAGTGCGTCGTGATCTCCGAGCATGCCGACTCCATGGGCGCTCCCACCGAGTTCCAGAAGAACGGTATCCCCTTTGTGTTCTACAACGGTTCCGCGGCGGAAGCCTGCCCGGACACCTACATCGTTGCCAGCCGCATCAACTGGGAACCCTACTTTGAGTTCATCATCAACGCTGTGGCCAACGGCGAGGAAATTCCTGCCGACTATACCGGCACCATCGCCACCGGCAGCGTCGTGCTGGCTGAGCTGAACGAGAACGCAGCGGCTCCCGGCACCAAGGAAGCGATCGAGGAAGCGACCGCCAAGCTGGCCAGCGGCGAGCTGAAGGTGTTCGACGCCGCTACCTTTACCGTAACCCGTAAGGATACCGGCGACTTCGCGACCAGCCTGAACCTGAACGCGACGATCGACGGTGAAGAGTCCGGAAAACTGCTGGGCTACAACGCAGACGTGGATACTGATCCTGCCTATACAGGCGACACGGAAGCGGTTGCAGACGGCTATTTCCATGAATCCGAATTCCGCAGCGCTCCTTATTTCGATCTGCAGATCGATGGCATCACGCTGCTGGATACCGCGTTCTGATCTTTTGAACTACTGGAAAGGGTCCCGGTCAGAGGCTGGGACCCTTCCTCTCGTTTTTCCGCAAAGGGCAGGGCAGCCGACAGCCGCTTTGCCCTTTACGGAAAAAGGAAAACGAAACAAGCAGGAGGAAGAACGTTTGAATACATCGGCTGCGGTGGAATTGCGGAATATCAGCAAACGGTTTGGCACCGTGCTCGCCAACGATAATGTCTCCCTGAATATCAACCGCGGGGAGATCCTGGCGCTGCTCGGCGAGAACGGCAGTGGCAAGACCACGTTGATGAACATGCTGGCAGGCATCTATTTCCCGGACAGCGGAACCATTACGGTGAACGGAAAACCGGCGGTGATTTCTTCTCCCCGGGAGGCGTTTGAACTGGGCATTGGTATGATTCACCAGCATTTCAAGCTGGTGGATGTGCTGACGGCGGCGGAAAACATCATTCTCGGGCTGGAGGGCAGACTGGATCTGAAGAACGCCACGAAGAAGATCCGGGAGATCTGCGACGCGTACGGCTTTGACGTGGATCCGGAACAGAAGATCTACGACATGTCCGTTTCCCAGAAGCAGACGGTGGAAATTGTCAAAGTGCTGTTCCGCGGCGCGGATATCCTGATCCTGGACGAGCCGACGGCGGTGCTGACGCCCCAGGAAACCGACCGCCTGTTTGCTGTGCTCCGCAACATGCGGGATGACGGCAAGGCGATCGTGATCATCACCCATAAGCTGAACGAAGTGGAAGACCTTTCAGACCGGGTGGCCGTACTCCGGACCGGGAAATATATCGGCTCCATGATGACGAAGGATACGAATGCCCAGGAAATGACCGACATGATGGTGGGCCGCGCGGTGTCACTGAACATTGACCGGCCGGATCCTGTAAATCCGAAACTGCGGTTGTCGGTCCACGATCTGACGGTGCGGAACGAGGAGGGTTTGCTGAAGCTGGATCATGTTTCATTCGACGTGTTCAGCGGTGAGATCCTCGGCATCGCCGGTATCTCCGGCGCCGGTCAGAAGGAACTGCTGGAATCGGTCTACGGCCTGCAGAAATCTGAAGCCGGCACAGTGATTTACCATAAGCCGGACACGGATGAAGCGGTTGACCTGAGGCGGCTGTCCCCGCTGCAGATCCGCGAGCTGGGCGTCGTGCTGAGCTTTGTGCCTGAGGACCGGCTGGGTATGGGCCTGGTCGGCAGCATGGGCATCAGGGACAACATGATGCTGCGCAGCTACCGGAAGGGTACCGGGAGTTTCCTGGACCGGAAAAACCCGGGGAAAATGGCGAACTGGATTGTCAGGGAACTGGAGGTTTCCACCCCCGGCATTACCACACCGGTGCGCCGGCTGTCCGGCGGCAATGTGCAGAAGGTTCTGGTCGGCCGGGAGATTGCGATGACGCCCACAGTGCTGATGATGGCATATCCTGTACGGGGACTGGATATTAACTCTTCCTATACCATTTATCAGCTGATGAACATGCAGAAGGAAAAAGGTGTCGCCGTGGTTTTTGTCGGCGAGGACCTGGACGTGCTGATGGAGCTGTGCGACCGGATTCTGGTACTGTGCAGCGGCAAGGTCAGCGGCATTGTGGAAGGACGGAAGTCGGACAAGCAGGAAATCGGTATGCTGATGACCAGAGTGGGAGGTGAGCAGGATGGCAGGTAAGACCAAGGAACCACTGGTCCATATCTCGCGGCGGAGTACGCTGCCCTGGTACCAGAGCTGGGGTATCCGTGCCGGCGCGCTGGTCCTGTCACTGGCGGTGTGCGCGATTGTGACGATGATGACCACAGGCGAAAACCCGCTGAACGTCTTCGGCGCCATCTGTGAAGCCTCCTTTTCCACACCGCGGCGTACCTGGGTGCTTTTCCAGAATGTGGCGATGCTGCTGAGCGTCTCCCTGGCGGTTGTTCCGGCGTTCAAGATGCGGTTCTGGAACCTGGGCGGCGAGGGTCAGATGCTGGCCGGCGGCATGGCAAGCGCACTGTGTATGATCCTGCTGCCGAACCTGGTGCCGCAGTGGGCTATCATTCCGGTGATGGTTGTGACCAGCATCGCTGCCGGCGCGCTGTGGGGCGTGATTCCCGCGTTTTTCAAAGCCAAATGGGGAACGAACGAGACCCTGTTCACCCTGATGATGAACTATATCGCCATTCAACTGGTGTCGTACTTCATCGTGGTTTTTGAAGTACCCAAAGGCGCCGGACAGATCGGGATCATCAACCAGAGCACAGAGATCGGATGGCTCCCGTCCATCGGCGGACAGAAATATCTGCTGAACATCATCATCGTCGCGGTGCTGACGCTGATCATGTTCGTATATATGAATTACACCAAGCAAGGATATGAGATCGCTGTCGTCGGCGAGAGTGTGCGGACCGCCCGTTACATTGGCATCAAGGTGGAGAAGGTGATCATCCGGACCATGCTCATCTCCGGCGCCCTCTGCGGACTGACGGGGCTGCTGCTGGTGGGCGGTACCGACCATACCCTGACGACAACAATTACAGGCGGCCGCGGATTCACAGCGGTCATGGTAGCCTGGATGGCCAAGTTCAACCCGGTGTGGATGGTTATGACCTCTTTCCTGCTGGTGTTTCTGGACAGGGGAGCGGGGGATATTTCGACAAAATTCGGCCTGAACCGGTCTTTCTCGGACATCCTGACGGGGATCATCCTGTTCTTTATTATCGGCAGCGAGTTCTTTATCTCTTACAAGATCAGCTTCCGCCATTCCGGAAAGAAGGAGGAAACGGGCCATGTTTGATTTTCTCTCCTTTATTCCCCGCGCGATTATGCAGGGTATTCCGCTGCTGCTTGGCAGCACGGGTGAAACCCTGACAGAGAAATCCGGCAACCTGAACCTGGGCATTCCGGGTATTATGTATGTCGGCGCGATCAGCGGGGTTATCGGCGCGTTCTATTACGAATCCTCCCTGCCGGGACCGGAGGCGTTCAACGGTTTTCTCGCTGTAGTGATCGCCCTTTGCGCGACCCTGTTGGGCTCCCTGCTGATGGGTCTGCTGTACTGCTTCCTGACGGTGACGCTGCGCGCGAACCAGAACGTAACCGGCCTGGCAATGACCACCTTCGGTGTGGGCTTCGGCAATTTTTTCGGCGGCAGCCTGATCAAGCTGAGCGGAAACGATATGCCCTACCTCGCGCTGACAAACACGAGCCTGGCTTTTCAGACCAAATTCCCCGGGGCGGATACAACCGGGTGGTTCGGCCAGCTGTTTCTGTCCTACGGGTTCCTGGCTTACGTGGCAGTGATCATTTCCCTGGTTGTTGCCTATATGCTGAAAAAGACGCGGACCGGCCTGCACCTGCGCGCGGTGGGCGAGAATCCCGCCACTGCCGACGCGGCAGGCATCAGTGTAAACCGCTACAAATACGGAGCCACCTGCATCGGCAGCATGATCGCCGGCCTCGGCGGCCTGTACTATGTTATGGACTACGCGGGCGGCATCTGGAGCAACAATGCCTTCGGCGACCGGGGATGGCTGGCGATCGCGCTGGTTATCTTCACGATCTGGCGGCCGAACTGGGGTATTCTTTCCTCCTTCCTGTTCGGCGGACTGTACATCCTGCATATGTATATTCCCACGGGAATGAATCTCGCCGTGAAGGAACTGTACAAGATGGCGCCCTATGTCGTGACGATCATCGTACTGGTGATTTCCAGCATCCGGAACAAGCGGGAGAATCAGCCGCCGGCCTCGCTGGGACTGAGCTATTTCCGGGAAGAAAGATAAGCTGAATATGGGCGGCTGGTCCATCCGCATCCTCAATGGTCGTGACTCCACACCGTGGAGCTCACTCCCTTTCGGATGACCTCAGCTCTGCCGAAATATCCGCCACTGGCGGTCGGCAGAGCTTCGCCCGCCGGCATCGCTCGGACTCAGCTACTTCAGAGAAGAACGGTAACATCAATTCAACATTCAGGACGACAACCGTTTGTATGTTATTCTGAGGCCGAAGGATCCTGACAGAAAAAAAGGAACAGGAATTGCTTGATGAAGAAGAATCCGAAAGTGATCGCGGGGATCATCGGGATCGCAGTACTGCTGGCCGGGTGTATTGTGCTGGCAACCTATATGATCCCGACGATCGGCGAAGTTCGGCGGGAAATGAGCCTGACACCGACGCCGCTGCCGCCGGTTCCGGATACGGTCCGGAGTCAAGGCGCGGCGGAGATGGTCACGCCGGAGCCGGCCCTGCACAACGGATCACAGGGAGAAAAGGTCTGGCAGCTCCAGGAACGGCTGAAGGAGCTTGGCTATTACACGGGAGAGGTGGACGGTCAGTTCGGGCCGGGAACAAAAGAAGCGGTCATCGCGTTCCAGAAGAAGAACGGCCTGGACGCAGACGGCCTGGCCGGGGAAGAGACACAAAGAGTGCTGTACAGCGAGAACGCGGTGCCGAATACATAATTCACAATTCACAATTCATAATTCATAATTATAGGAAAACCCGCTTCGGATTATCCGAAGCGGGTTAATAATTCACAACCTTATTCTGTTCTGAACGATAGGGCCAGGATGACCCAGAACATCGGGGCGACGATGCAGACGGAGAAAGAGAAGAAAGCCTGGACCGCGTAGCAGAGAACGGCAGCGGAGCATGGCGCAAGCAGGGGGAACCAGCCTTCTTTCCGACGGAAAAGGGAGAGGAGCAGCAACGCGACGAACAGCAACAGGGCCGGCAGGCCGTGGTCCGTCAGCTGAGCGATATACTCGTTATGGGGATTGTCAAAATAATTGGGCAGGATCAGGCCGTCCTGTTCATCCGGAATGGTCAGGTCGTTTTCAGCAAGGAACCGGTTAAAGCGAGACCGGAAGGTGGCTGAACCGCCGCCGAGAAGGAGGTTCTCCCGGGCCAGGCGCAGGCTGTAAAGCCAGACTGCGACGCGGTCGCTGCCGAAGGACAGGCGGGTGCGCCCGTGGAAGATTTCATGCAGTTCCCAGACACCGCCGGTTTTGCCCGGCCAGAACCAGACCACGAGCAGGACCGCGACGACCAGGAAGAGCAGGAGCGGGAGCCGCCATTTTTTCGGTAGGAAGCGGAGGAGTGTAAACAAGAAGAGCACGGCGAGGGAAATGATGCCGAACTGGACGTGCATGGTAAGGATGAGGTAAAGGGTGAGGAGGAGCGCAACGAAAAGGATCATGATGAAGAGGAGCGTCCGTGGGTGAAGATTCCTCGACTTCGCTTCGCTCTCTTCAGAACGGCATTTCATGCGGCTGCGCAAATCAGAGACGGCTTTGATCAGGCCGTAGAGGAAGAGGCCGGCAAGGAGCAGCAGATAGCCGGTGCCCATATCGATGTTGCCGATGGTGCCCTGGAATTCGGGGTTCTGGACATAGCTTCTGCCGGACGGATAAAGGCCCAGCGGATTGCCGCCGCCGCGCTGGAGCAGGACGATGACAAAGAAAACAGCAACGCCTCCGGCTGCGGAGAGCAGGACCGGTTTCATATTGACGCGGGCAAAGAAGAAGCAGGCAAAAAGGACAAAATAACAGAGGGCGGAAGCAAGGCCTTCATAACGGACGGCTTCACCCTGCCACCAGGTATCCGGCCCGAAACTGCTGAAAAGACAGGAAAGGACTGTCCAGAAAAGCAGGGCGGAGGCTAACGCCAGGGGCAGGAACGAACGGCGAAGGAGATTCTTCGTTTCATTCAGAAAGACACGCCGGCGAAGGATCAGGTCAACAAGGAAACAGATCAGGGTAACGCCGGTCAGAATCAGCATGATGATCCACTTATCATGGGTCAGCGTGGCGTAGGTGCCGCGCTGGAGAAGCGGAAAGAGGCCCAGCCAGAGGCAGGCGGAACAGGTCATGCCGAATCCGTATTTTGGTTGTTCTGCCTGCATGGAAACCCTCCTTTCCGTTGTATTTCAACCATTGATATGATAAAATCAGGGATAAAGAAAGTATACATCATCCGATCCTTTCCGCACAAGTGCGCGGAGGGACAGTCGAAAGGAAGCGGATGCCATGAAAGTCATACTGGAAAACCTGACGAAGCGTTTTCCGCCCCGGAACAAAAAGGGCGCGGAAGTAATCGCTGTCAACAATTTCAACTTCGAGATCCCGGACGGGCAGCTGATCGGCCTGCTGGGACCCAGCGGATGCGGAAAGAGCACCACGCTGAACCTGATCAGCGGCCTGGAGACGCCGACAGAGGGAAAGATCTGGTTCGGAGATGAAGACGTGACCAATCTTCCTCCGGAGGAGCGGGGCGTCGGCCTGGTATTCCAGAACTATGCCCTGTATCCGCACCTGACAGTGGAGGAGAATATCATCTTCCCGCTGCAGAACCTGAAGGGCGCCCAGAAGATGTCCAAAGAAGCCATGCACCAGAAGGCGGTGGAGACCGCGAAACTGGTACAGATTGACGGCCTGATGGAGCGCAAGCCAAAGGAAATGTCCGGCGGACAGCAGCAGCGCGTGGCGATTGCCCGGGCCCTGGTGAAGGTCCCGAAGGTGCTGCTGCTGGACGAGCCGCTGAGCAACCTGGACGCGCGGCTGCGCCTGCAGACCCGGGAGGAGCTTCGGCGGATTCAGCGGGATACGGGCGTCACCACGATCTTCGTGACGCATGACCAGGAAGAAGCCATGAGCATCAGCGACCTGATCATCGTGATGAAGGAAGGCGTGCTGCAGCAGATCGGCAAGCCGCAGGACGTGTACGACGAACCGGAGAACCTGTTTGTGGCCCAGTTCCTCGGCACGCCGCAGATCAACGTGTTCCACGGCGAAGTGAAAGGCGGAAAACTGTATATCGGGGACGAGGCCGTGCTGGACGTGCCCGGGCGGAAAGATATGCCCGTCTGGGTCGGCATCCGGCCGGAAGGCTTCATTCCGGAAGCGGACGGCCCCTTCACCTGCAAAATGGATCGGGTGGAGGTCATGGGCCGGGACGTCAGCGTCGTTTCCACCCATCCGCAGATGACGGGCCGCTGCATCCGTTCCATCGTATCTTCTGAAAACAGGTTTGAACCGGGACAGGAGACCGTCCGTTTCCGGCTGAAACCGCATAAAGTGTTCCTGTTCGACAAAGAGAGCGAGGAACGCGTATGAAGAAGAACAACCTGAAAGCCTGGCTGTATTTGCTGCCGGCGATCCTGTTCCTGGGCGTGTTCATGGTGTACCCGCTGATCGACGTGTGCGTATACTCGGTTGAGGAGAATTACAACTTTGCCAGCCAGAGCTTTACCGGCGTCGGACTGGGAAACTTCCGCTTTGTGCTGAGCGATCCGTATTTTGTGCAGGCGCTGAAGAACACATTCATCATCGTGGCGATCACGGTACCGCTGAGCACGGGATTCGCGCTGCTGATTTCTCTGGGGCTGAGCTCCATCAAGACGCTGCGGAACGCGTTCCAGACGATTTACTTCCTGCCCTATGTCACGAACACCCTGGCGGTGGGCCTGGTATTCATGATTCTGTTTAAAAAGACGGCATACACGGACGGTATGGTGAACCTGCTGATCAGCAAATTCGGCGGGACCGGCGTGGACTTTATCGAAGGGCCGTACTGGGCCAAGATGTTCGTGATGTGCTTCTATACGATCTGGGTGGTCATGCCCTTCAAGATTCTGATCCTGACCAGCGCACTGGCCAGCGTGAACCAGGACTATTACAAGGCGGCCAAGGTGGACGGCGCGACCAGCGGGCGGATCTTCCGGAAGATCACGCTGCCGATGATCAGCCCGACGGTGTTCTATCTGATCATCACCGGGTTTATCGGCGCGTTCAAGGCCTACAGCGACGAGGTTGCCCTGTTCGGGACAAATCTGAACGCGGCCGGGATGAATACGATTGTGGGCTATGTGTATGACATGCTGTACGGAGACAGCGGCGGATACCCGAGCTACGCGGCGGCCGCGGCGCTGATCCTGTTCGCGATTGTGTTTACGATCACATATATCAATCTTACTTTTAGCAAAAATAAGGTTCAATATATGTAAACCAAAGCAATAATCCGCTGCGGCGGGGGAGATTCTTCGACTCCGCTGCGCTTCGCTCAGAATGACACCCGGGTGGGTTTGCAAGTATTCACAATTATGAATTATGAATTGTGAATTATGAATTGGAAGGTTAACTATGATTGAGAAGAAGAGCGCGAGTTTTTCCAGGGCGCTGATCTATTTCTTCCTGGTCGTCTGGGCCGTGGTCGTCCTGTTCCCGTTCTACTGGATGGTCCTGACGAGCCTGAAGAGTTTCGCGGCGTACAACAGCGAATATATCCCGCGTTTTATCGTGACGGACCCGACGCTGGAGAACTATTCCAACGCCTTCCAGGCGGTACCGCTGGGCCGGTATTTCCTGAACACGCTGATCTTTACCGTCGCGACCACGGGGCTGATGATGCTGGTGATCGTTCCGGCCGCCTTTGCCTTCGCACGGCTGCAGTTCAAGGGACGGAACGCGGTATTTGCCCTGTTCCTGAGCCTGATGATGATTCCCACGGAACTGGTGATTATTACCAACTACGTGACAATCGTGAACTGGAACATGCGGAACACCTACCTGGGCCTGATCCTGCCTTCCGTGACCAGCGTGTTCTATATTTATCTGCTGAAAGAGAACTTTGAGGCGATTCCGGACGAACTGTACCAGGCGGCCAAGGTGGACGGCACCTCGGATCTGAAATACCTGGTGAAGGTAATGATCCCGATCTGCCAGCCGACGGTGGTCACGATTATCATCCTGAAGGTCATCGAGTGCTGGAACAGCTACGTCTGGCCGAGGCTGATCACCTACGATGCGAACTATTACCTGGTATCGAACGGCATCCAGGAGATCCGGGAGAACGGATTCGGCCGGGAGAACACCCCGGCCATGATGGCCGCGGTTGTTGTGATCAGTGTGCCGCTGATCATCCTGTTCCTGGTGTTCCGGAAAAAGATCATGGCCGGCGTGTCGAGGGGAGGAACCAAAGGTTAATTCAGAATTCATAATTATGAATTGAGACCGGAGGAATAACAGGTGAAAAACAGTATTGTAAAACGGATTACAGCAATGATACTGTTGCTGGGATTGCTTTTGACATTAACGGCATGCCACGGGAAGCAGAAAAGCGTGACGTTTGCTGTGCCGGAGCAGTTTGACGACCAGACGCCGGTTGAAATTATATTCTGGGCGAAGAACGATACGAACCGGAACCAGGTGGCGGTTTACCAGCAGGCGATCGACGAATTCCAGAAACTGTATCCGAACGTGACTGTGACGATGCGGCTGTATACGGATTACAGCCGGATCTACAACGACGTCATCACCAATATCTCCACCAACACGACGCCGAATGTGTGTATTACCTATCCGGATCATATTGCCACCTATCTGACAGGCGATAACACGGTGCTGCAGCTGGATGACCTGATGGCGGATTCCCGTTACGGCCTTGGCGGGAGCGAAGTGCGTTTTGACGCGCCGTCAGAAGCGGAAATTGTGCCGGAATTCCTGCGGGAGTGCAGAATCGGAGAACATACCTACGCCATGCCCTACATGCGCTCCACCGAAGCATTGTATGTCAATGAGGACTATGTGAAGAAACTGGGCTATGAGCTGCCTGAGGTGATGACCTGGGATTTCATCTGGGAAGTCAGCGAGAAGGCGATGGAGAAGGACAACGACGGCGTGTTCACAGTAAACGGCCAGAAGGTGATGATCCCCTTCATCTACAAGAGCACGGACAACATGATGATCTCCATGCTGAAACAGCTGGACGCGCCGTATTCCACATACGAGGGCGATATCCTGATTTTCAATGATACGACAAAAGAACTGCTGCAGGAGATTTACCGCCACGGGCAGAGCAGGGCGTTTTCCACCTTTGGCATCAGCAGCTACCCGGGTAATTTCCTGAATGCAGGTCAGTGCATTTTCGCGATCGACTCCACAGCGGGTGCGACCTGGATGGGCAGCGAAGCGCCGATGCTGGATATCCATGAGGAGCAGGTGGTTTCGTTCCATACAAAAGTCATGCCTATTCCCCAGTTTGATCCCGAACATCCGAAGATGATCAGCCAGGGACCGAGCGTGTGCGTGTTCAGGAAGGAGAATCCCCAGGAAGTGCTGGCCAGCTGGCTGTTTGTCCAGTATCTGCTGACGAACGAAATCCAGCTGGGATACGCGGAGACGGAAGGCTACCTGCCGGTGACGCTGAAGGCACAGAACAGCGCTGAATACCAGGATTACCTGAGCCGGAAGGGCGAGGACAACAAGGAACACTACAGCGTTAAGATCGAGGCGAGCGAACTGCTGATGAAGTATACGGCAGACACCTTTGTGACGCCGGTGTTCAACGGCAGTGCCAGCCTGCGGTCTGCGGCAGGCCAGCTGATCGAGAACACGGTGAAGGGAGCGCGCCGAAAGCAGGAGATGAACGACGCGTTCATTGAGAAGCTGTTCAGTGACGTCAGCAGCCTGTACCGCCTGGAACAGCTGACTGAAAAGCGGGAACCGCAGCAGATTCCTGCCGGATCGAAGATACTGCTGGGCGTGATCGCAGGCGTGTGGGTGCTGATCGGCCTGTATAAACTGACGGAAGCACGGAAACAGAAAAAGAAAACTGAAAAATGACCGGAATGCGTTGTGTTTTTATTCCGTTTGTTGTATGATGACACCGTACTACGGATCCGTTGAGCGGGTTCGCCCAAGACGAAAGGAGAATACGAAGATGAAAAAGATTCTGGCTCTGGTACTGGCCCTGGCGCTGGTTGTCTGCGCGTCCTTCGCTCTGGCGGAGGGAGCTGCCGTGATGACTCATGAAGAGTATATCGCTGCTGAACTTGAAACTGAAGTTACTGTGGAAACCTATGTTCAGGCGACTCAGTCCTGGTGGGACGGAAAAATCTCTGTATATGCACAGAGCGAAGACGGCGCGTATTTCATCTATAACATGACCTGCAGTGAAGAAGACGCCGCGAAACTGGTTGAAGGCGCCAAGATCAAGGTTACCGGCTACAAAGCCGCTTGGGCCGGCGAAGTCGAAATCGGCGAAGGCGCCACCTTCGAATTTGTGGACGGCGACGCCTTCGTTGCGGAAGCTGAAGACGTCACCGCGTTGCTGGGTAAGGATGAACTGGCTGATCACATGAACGCGAAAATCGCCATCAAGGACGCGAAGGTCGCTGCTTCCAAGAAGGCGGATGATGAAACGGAATATCCTTTCCTGTACAGCTGGGACGGTTCCGGAACCCGTGAAGACAACAACGTCGGCGCTGACCTGTACTTCAACATTGAGGTGGACGGACAGGTTTACACCATGACCGTTGAAAGCTACCTGTGCAACAACAGCACCGAAGTATACCAGGCTGTTGAAAACCTGAAGATCGGTGACACCATTGATCTGGAAGGCTTCCTGTACTGGTACGAAGGCGCCAATCCCCACATCACCAATGTGACCGTGAAGTAAGAGAATCGAAACTGTATATTCGCCTCCGGACGATTCTGTCCGGAGGCTTTATTTTTTGCTTGACATTTGTTCCGGGCTCATGTAATATATCCCTTGCGCTCGCAAGAGCGGCATGACGCGGGGTGGAGCAGCTGGCAGCTCGTCGGGCTCATAACCCGGAGGTCGGGGGTTCAAATCCCTCCCCCGCAACCATTTGGCTCAATAGCTCAGTTGGCTAGAGCATTCGGTTCATACCCGGAGTGTCATAGGTTCGAGTCCTATTTGAGCCACATACGAAAGCGGATCCTTCATGGGTCCGCTTTTCGTATGTTATGGCCCAAACGGACTCGATCATGACATTCCGGGTGAGGAGGGAGCGATCCGAGTGGTGCCCCAGTGGGGCATTCGCCGCAGGCGAAAACGAGGTGAGCGAGTCAGCCGAAACAAGCAGTGCGACCGCTCCAAGGGAGCAATGCGCCGATTGAGGCTGCGTATAGGTTCGAGTCCTATTTGAGCCACACAGACGGATCCATATCGGATCCGTCTTTTTCGTTGACCAAATCTGTTCTATACTTTATAATAAAACAGTTAAGTACAATCGAAAAAGGCGGGAACTATATGGATAAATGGGATCAGCGGTTTATGCAGATGGCGTTTACAATCGCGGACTGGTCCAGCTGTTACCGGGCGGGGCGCAGCATCGGCTGCGTGATCGTCAAGGACAAGCGGATTATGACCACGGGATATAACGGCGCGCCGGCCGGGATCAAGACCTGCCGTGACAAGGGCGAATGCCTGCGGGATAAGCTGGGGATCGCCAGCGGCACCCGGATGGAGACCTGCTATGCGGTGCACGCGGAGCAGAACGCGATCGTCCAGGCGGCGAAGCTGGGCGTTTCCATTGACGGCGCGACACTGTACTGCACGCATCAGCCCTGCTCCATGTGCTGCAAGATGATTATCAACAGCGGCATCAAGCGGGTGATCTATAAGGAAGGCTATCCGGATCCGTTTACGCTGGAGCTTTTCGCGGAAGCGGGCGTCCAGCTCGAAAGGTATGAGGAATGATTTTGGGGCTTTCCTTTTATCAGACGTTTCCCCGGCCTTTATCTGTCACTGGCAGCGGCCGTGAAAACGCCCCAAACCCCTTCGGGGAACATGTTTATAGAAGCAGGCACATGGCTGGAGAATACTGAGGAATGAGATACCACATTGATACGATCCCGGTATGGGACGCGATGAAGCTGGACGGGGAGTGCCTGATGTGCGCCCTGGAACGAAAAACAGAGCTGGGAGAAGCGGAACGCTATCTCGGCGCTTCCGTGATGGAACCGGACGTCCGGATTAAAGTCAATGACCGGGGATTCTGCCGGAAGCATCATGCCATGCTGTTTTCCATGAGCAACCGGCTGGGCCATGCCCTGATGCTGGAAAGCCATACGATCGAAATCCGGGGAAAACTGGCCCGGGTTAACGATAAGCTGGATAAGAGCGCGAAACAGCTGATCAATTCCGGCATCGGCGACAAGCTGAACGGAAAGAACAAAGCCGCTACGCAGGAGATCCTGAAGCAGGCGCAGGCTGTAAACGAAATGGCGGACACCTGCCTGATGTGCGAGACAATCGCGGAGAACATGGGCCGGTACCTGCACACATTCTTTCACCTGTATCAGAACGATACGGATTTCCGCACGAAGTTCAAAAACTCCAAAGGGCTGTGCCTGCCGCATCTGGGACAGCTGCTGGAGGCCGCGGCGCAGGAACTGAGCGCGAAGGATCTGGGCGAGTTTGTACAGACGGTAACCAAACTGGAACAGGAGAACTTCGACAGGATTCAGGAAGACATCTCCTGGTTTATCAAAAAGTTCGATTATCGGTATGAGAACGAGAGCTGGAAGAACAGCAAGGACGCGGTGGAACGTACGGTGAACAAGGCCCGCGGCTGGTGTGTGGGGAAGGAACCTGCTGGAAATTCATAATTCATAATTCACAATTCATAATGAATGGCAAGGGATCCCTCGACTTCGCTCGGGATGACAATCCCGGGAAGTAATAAAGAAAGAGGGTACAGATAAAGAGGTGTTCGGAGTATGATGACGATACGGAAGGTCATGGAGATTGTGGACGGCAAAGTGCTGGTCGGGGAGGACCGGCTGGACGAGCGCGTGGATACCGCGTGCGGGTCGGACCTGATGAGCGACGTGCTGGCCTTCGTGAAGGAGAAGGCGGTACTGATTACCGGTCTGATCAATCCGCATGTGCTGCGGACTTCAGAAATGCTGGATATTACCTGTATCGTGTTTTCCCGCGGGAAGATGCCCAGCCAGGAGATGCTGGAGATGGCGGAGGAGATCGGCATCACGGTGATCTCCAGCCCGCTGACTACCTACACGGCCTGCGGTGAACTGTATGTCCACGGACTGCCGGGTACGAAGCGGAAGACCGGCGCGGCGGAGGGGGTGTAAGCGTGGCGTACATCCTGGAAAAAACTTTCCCGGTGGAAGCGGGCGCTTATACGACGGCCGGCGAGGCGTCCACCACGATCAAGCGGACACTGAAACAGCTGGGCATCAGCGCGGAGGTGCTTCGGCATGTGTCCGTAGCCTGCTACGAGGTGGAGCTGAACCTGGTGATCCACTCGCTGGGCGGAACGCTGACACTGCTGGTGGATCCGGAAAAGGTGACGCTGATCTCCAAGGACGTGGGCCCCGGCATTCCGGACATTGAGCAGGCAATGACAGAGGGTTTCTCGACCGCGAGCGCGGAGGCCCGGACGCTGGGATTCGGCGCCGGCATGGGTCTGCCGAACATGAAGCGAAACGCAACGGATTTCGACATCCAGAGCGAGGTCGGCGTGGGGACGACGATTACGATGAGCTTCGCGCTGAGCGCGTAACGAATTAAGCAGAACGAAAAAAGGAGACAGAGAACCGTCCCCTGTCTCCTTTCAGGAGAAGGACATGCAACAGAAACGGTTTCATTCGGTGAGGCTGGAAGGCGACAAGTGCAGAGGCTGCACGAACTGCCTGAAACGGTGCCCGACGGAGGCGATCCGCGTCCGGGGCGGCCGTGCGCATATCATTGACGAGCGCTGTATTGACTGCGGCGAATGTATCCGGGTGTGCGGCTACCACGCAAAAGTGGCAATCACGGATCCGCTGTCTTCAATCAGCAGGTTCAAGTACAAGATCGCGCTGCCGGCGCCGAGCCTGTACGGCCAGTTCAACAACCTGAAGAGCATCAGCCAGATCCTGAACGGCCTGAAGCAAATGGGCTTCGACGACGCTTTTGAGGTGGCGCGGGGCGCGGACGTGGTATCCCGGGCCATCCGGGAACGGCTGAAGAATCCGGACATTCCACGTCCGGTGATTTCATCCGCCTGTCCGGCAATTGTGCGGCTGATCCAGGTGCGCTTCCCGGACCTGCTGGATCATATTGTGGATGTCCGGCAGCCGATGGAGGTGGCCGCGATGATCGCAAAACGGGAGTTTGCCCGCAGCCGCGGCGTCAAAGAAGAAGAGATCGGCTGTTTCTTTATCACGCCGTGCCCGGCAAAGGTGACGGCGATCCGCCGGCCTATCGGCCACGCGAAGAGTGCTGTGGACGGCGCAATTTCCGTGCTGGAGATCTACGGTCTTTTGTCCAGCCAGATCCGGAACGCACCGGTGGACATCAGCCTGGAGACGGCTTCAGACCTGGGTGTGGGCTGGGCCCGCAGCGGCGGTGAGTGCTACGCGGTGATGCCGGAAAATTCCCTGGCCGTGGACGGGATTGAGAACTGCATCCACGTGCTGGAAGAAATTGAGGACAACCGGCTCAGGAATCTGGAGTTCTTTGAGGGCGCTGCCTGTACCGGCGGATGCGTCGGCGGACCGCTGAACTTTGAGAACAACTATGTGGCAAGGTCGAATGTGCGCCGGCTGGCCAGCCGCGATCCGAATCCGGAACTGAACGTGGACAACGGCATGATGACCAAGTACCCGCTGTATGACGACGTGAGGATTCTGCCTAATTCCGCGATGAAGCTGGATGACGACCTGATGGAAGCCATGCGGAAGATGGAACGGATCGAAAAGATCTACAAAGAACTGCCGGGATTCGACTGCGGCAGCTGCGGCAGCCCCACATGCCGGACGTTCGCGGAGGACGTGGTGCAGGGCGTCGCCACCAAGATGGACTGCATCCACATGATGAAAGAGCAGCTGCGCGTCATGGCGCAGCAGATGGTGGACCTGGCGAAAACGACGAGGGAATAATAGTAAGGGATTCCTCGGCTGCGCTCGGAATGACAAATACGCAGATGCGATGAAGAATGAACAGAGGGCGGAGGTTCTGACAATGACTGTTAAGGAACTGTGTGAACTGATTGAAGCGAAGGATATGACGCCGGAAACGGACAAGGGCGTTGAGGTATCCTGCGGCTATACATGCGACCTGCTGAGCTGGGTGATGGCCCACGGTGCGGCAGGCATGGCCTGGGTGACCGTGCAGACGCACATGAACGTGATCGCGGTAGCCAGCCTGATGGAAATGGCGGCGGTCATCATTCCCGAAGGGATTGAGATGGAAACGCCTTCACTGGAGAAGGCGAAGGACGAGGGAATCTGCGTGCTGCAGACCGGCCTGACCGCCTATGAGATCTGCGCCAGGCTGGCGGCGGCGGGGCTGCCCGGCAAGAGCAGGGATTGATATGTTTGTTGATCTGCATATACACTCCTGCCTGAGTCCGTGCGCGGATGACGACATGACGCCGGCGAATATCTGCGGGATGGCCCATATCAAGGGGCTGGACGCCATCGCTGTGACGGATCACAATACCGCGAGAAACCTGCCGTATGTGAAAGAAGCGGCGGACTATTACGGGCTGATCCTGCTGCCTGGGATGGAGATCACAACAAAGGAAGAAGTGCATCTGCTGGGTTATTTCCGGGATGTGGAAACGGCTGTGGAAGCCGGAGAGATCTTTTCCTCCCATCTGCCGCCGATGAAGAATAAACCGGATTTTTTCGGCAACCAGTTTGTGATGAACACGGACGACGAGGTCATGGACGTGGAAGAGCGCCTGCTGATCGGCGCGACGGACCTGGGCCTGGCGGAATGCACGAAGATCATCCGGGAGCACGGAGGCGCCGCGGTACCGGCACATATCAACCGGGGCCACGGGTTGCTGGTGAACCTGGGCCTGTTTCCGGAAGAACCGGATTTCCCGGTGGTGGAAGTACGGCCGGAACTGCCGGTGAACGAAAAACTGATTGCCGGAAAGAAACGGCTGTGGTCCTCGGATGCGCATCATCTGGGAGACATCCTGGAAGCGGTGAGCGAATTGGAACCGGAAAGGTTCTCACTGGGCGGGCTGTTTGAGGCAATCAGCCTGGCTTCAGAATAACTGTCCAGAGCAAGAAATGAAGAATTTCTGACAAAAATCATACATATGTAACTGTAAAAGCGTATAATATATTATGACAGAGGTGTCAATTTCTTCCAGAAAGACACCTCCGTATCATTGCGTATTAACACGGCCGGGACATCCGGAACCGTGCGAAGCCTTCTGAAGGAGAAGGGAGTCTTGAAAGAATGACGAGACGTGTTCGCGTAACTATTGCCATCCTCTGCGCCTTGGTTTTATGTAACCCAGTGCTTCTGATGCTTGCCGCAAAAGGGGAAACAGCCGCGCCGGCGTTGATCGTGAAAGACGATCATACATGGAGCAGCGGAGTAACCGTTCCGGGGCAGGATACGCTGATTCTGCTGCAGGTATCGACCGCAGGGACGGTCTGCCTGGAGATGCGCGGCAGCGAACTGCAGGCAGTCGTCCGGAACAGGGACGCAGCCGAAACTGTTGCGGCATGCGGGAGAACAAACGCGGATGGCTATCTGAAACTGACCTGGCTGACTGAGAAGACGGATTATCTGGTTTATCTGACGGCTTGCTCAGAGGAAACGGCTGTGTTCGAGATCTGCGCAGCGACTGAACAGACGGAAGAAGCTGCCCAGGAGACGAAACCGGAACCCGAAGCAGAACCGGAACCCGAAGCAGAACCGGAACCCGAAGCAGAACCGGAACCCGAAGCAGAACCGGAACCAGAAGCTGATCCGGAACCCGAAGCAGA
>JBGUHQ010000016.1:0-15517 GCA_045112195.1 Christensenellales bacterium
TGAAGGGATTCATTCAGTATACGTTCAAGTTCTATAACGATGCCAGTGACAAGGTTGGCCAGACGTTTGTGGTCAAGATTGACATCAAGAACATGACGCTGACCAGTCCGGATGAGATTGCGGAAGCTGTCAAGACGGATAATACTGGAAAGCTGATGGAGTACACGGTAGAGTTTGATGCTGATGGAGGAACTCCCGTACCGGAACCTGTAAAGATTGAGAATCTGCCCTACGGTAAGAAGATTGCGGAACCCGAAGATCCTTCCAAGGACGGATATGACAGTTTCCTTGGATGGTTTGCTGATGGAACAGATGAGGCATATGTCTTTACTGAATCTGTTACAAGCGATCTGAAACTTACTGCAAAATATGGCAGTTCCAAGTGGAATATCAAGAATAATTCCATTGATCCCGCAATCGGTGTATATGACGAAGAAAGCGGATCGCTTGTGTTTGCCGGATCCAAGGATGCTGAGACTGGTGAAATTACACCGCTGATCCTTAAGAAGAACGCTGATGACAGTTATACTGTAAGCTGGATCTTCGAAGCTCCTTCTTCTGTTACCAAAGAAACGCTCAGCAAGTATAAGGTGCAGGCACATGGTTCCTGGATCACTCTTGATATCGCAGCTGATAAGAAAGATGGAGCATATGATACTTCCAGCGGACACTATGTGATTACGGTCACTGAGAGTCTTTCCGAAACAGAACTGCGGGAGCTTGCTGCTGATGAGAGTGTCTGGACGACAGAGTATGTCTTTGCTGCAGACGGCGACGAATACATGACCCAAACATTTGAAATCATCGTTCGACCTGAGCATCTGACATTCGAGGATGCGGAAGGTAATCCGACAGTTATCATTGAAAACTGGAAGGAAATGCATAAGATTACCTGGCTGAACGATGACGGCAGCGTGATTGAGACTGAACCGTATGCTTACGGTGAAACACCTGAGCACGATGCTCCGGATAAGGATGCAACTGTAGAGTATACCTACACGTTCGCCGGCTGGGATCCTGAGATCGCTCCGGTAACTGAGGATACGAGCTATACGGCCACCTTCACAGCCACCAAGAACAAGTATGACATCATCTGGACAGATGATGAAAACAAGGTGATTGATACTACAGAAGTGGAATATGGTACGGTACCGACGCATGCGGACGCAACCAAGGAAGCGACAGCTGAGTACACCTATACCTTTGCAGGCTGGACGCCTGAAGTGGCAGCGGTGACCGGCGAAGCGACCTACAAGGCCACCTTCACAGCCACCAAGAACAAATACAAAATCACCTGGACAGATGATGAAGACAAGGTGATTGATACTACAGAAGTGGAATATGGTACGGTACCGACGCATGCGGACGCAACCAAGGAAGCGACGGCAGAGTACACCTATTACTTTATGGATTGGACACCTGAAGTGGTAGCGGTGACCGGCGAAGCAACCTACAAGGCAGTGTTTGATGCCACGGTGAACGATTATACAGTTACCTTCAAGAAGGATAACGGAGATGTACTGGATGCAATAGATTATCCGTATGGTACAGATTTGACTGCGATCGTTGTACCGGAAGCTCCTGAGAAGGAAGAGTACAGGTTCATTGGTTGGTTTGATGGAGAGGATGAGGTTGACTTCACAGGTGAAGGCATGATCGAATCTGATCTGACCGTCACTGCAAAGTATGAACCGCTGATGAACAGTAAGGTTTCCCTTGTATCGAAGACATTGTTGTTCGAAGGCAAAGTACGGATTCGCTACAAGCTCAATATTCCGGCTGAAATCAAGGAGATGGAAGGCGCCTACCTGCTGTTCGAAAAGAATGGTAAAGAGGTGCAGCGGACGCTGTTCAGCGAAGCGGAAGCAACCAGCACGGATGATGTCTATCACTTCTTTATCGGTGTACTGATTCCTGAGTTTGCGGATGTTGTCACGATCAGACCGATGGATGCTGATGGGAATCCGATTCCGTTCGTATACGGAGATGAGGATCTGACGGAGAGCGGTTATGCATACTCCACCGAGCAGTATGTATACGATATCAGGGAGAAGTCTACGAACCCGAAGATGATTGCTCTGGCGAACGCTTACTATGATTACGGTGTAGCGGCACAGATTCATTTCAAGTACGGAGATTATACCGGATTGTCTGTAAGCAGCACTGTAACCGCAGTAACGCCTGAACAGCTCGGAGACGCTGTGAAGAAGGAAGGAACACTTCCTGTCGGAATCACGAAGGCGAATGTGACGGTGAACTTTGAATCCGATAACAGCATTCAGTCCATCTATGCGCTTGAAGGTGACAATGTGGATGATTACACGTTCACCATTGATGGAACGGCTGTGAAACCGACGCTTCGTGATGACGGGAGGTATGCGCTCAGGGTCCCGAACATTGCATCTCCCCTGCTTGGTGATGTGCATGTCTTCACGGTTTCCGACGGCACGAACACCTATACGACAACCTGCAGCGGCATGGCTTACGCAAGATCTGTTGTGAACACTGGTTCAGATACGATGAAGAACCTGGGCAAGGCTCTGTATCTGTACTACCTAGCCGCGAAAGCATACTTTAACTAATCAAGAAAGGAGAAATATTCATGGAAAAGTATGAAGCCCTGGAAATCGAAGTCGTTGAATTCGAGACGGAAGACGTGATTGCTTATTCCGGCGAGGAAGTCTGACGGCACACTGGTGACCAAATGACAGTGAAGGGGGCAGACGAAATGTCTGTCCCCTTCAACAATTCAGAATGAAACGAGTGGATATATGACTGGAATATACCGCATAGCAAATCATGTTCTTCAGATTGATTCATTATATTCTGAAACGCACGATCTGTGCAGAGAATATCAATCAAGCGAGGAACCTGAAATAAGGATTTCCATTTCGGAAGCCGATTTGAATGTTGAAAGAGACAAATACAGACAGATGATTTTACATGAACACCTTGACGAAAAAGGACCAAGTGAGCCGTACCTGGAGACGCTGGCCGCTTATCGCAAGATCGCAGAATGGATGCCTGGGCAAAATACTGTTCTCTTTCATGGTTCCGCCGTCTCTGTTGATGGGAATGCTTATTTATTTACAGCACGGTCCGGTACCGGAAAAAGCACGCATGTGAGACTATGGCGGGAAATGCTTGGTAATGCAGCAATCATGATCAATGATGATAAACCATTAATTCAAATAACAGATAGTGATGCTACCGTGTACGGAACTCCTTGGAATGGAAAACATAAGCTTGGCAACAATATTTCTGTACCGTTGAAGGCAATATGTATATTGGAAAGATCGAAAGAAAACCATATCCGCAAGATTACGAAGACTGAGGCCTATCCGATGCTCCTGCAACAGGTGTATCGTCCGGCAAACACTGAAGCGATGCATAAGACAATAGATCTGATTGACAGGCTTCGGACACAGTTTTATCAGTTGGGCTGCAATATGGAGCCTGAAGCTGCTGTGATGGCATATAACGCAATGAAAGGTTGAAGGGTATGAAGCTAAAACAAGGATTTATGGTTCATGAAGCAGATGGGATAAGCATGCTGATTTCCACAGGAACAGCCAGATTCTCAGGTGTCGTGCGTGGAAACAAAACCTTTGGCGCAATCCTGCAGGCGTTGCAGCAGGATGTTTCCCGGGAGGAGCTGATTTCCACAATCTGTGGAAAATATGAAGTTTCTTCCGAAACAGTGGAAAAGGATGTGGACAAAGCAATAACCGAACTGCGGAGAATCGGAGCGATCGATGGGTAAGGAACAGTTAGAAGAACTGGAGAAGCATGGAAAGTACTTCAGTGTTCCCCGTGGAATCAGTATGTGGCCTATGATCCGCAATAAACAGGATATTGTGGAAATTCACAAGCTGGACAGGATGGCCAGACGCTATGACCTGGTTATGTATACCCGAGGACCGAATCAGCAGGGTGTGGTTCATCGGGTGCTGCATGTGCGGAAAAATGACTATATCATTAACGGTGATAACTGCTGGCAGAAGGAATATGTTCCCCATGACAAGGTTGCCGGTTTAGCTGTCCGATTCTGCAGAAAAGGAAAATGGTATGAGGTGACGGACCGGAAATATCAGATTTATGTTCATCTGTGGACAGACTTGTTTTTCATCCGCAGACCGATATTGTATTCGCGCGATCTAGGGAAACGAATCATCAGGAGAATCAAACGGAATTCATGAGAGAACAGAACAAAACTTCCCTTCACTGGCTCTATACTGTTCCGGGAAGAAAAAAGGGATATATCCTGCTGCTCACTTTGCTTCAGGCCCTTCAAGGTGGTTCGGGGGTTCTGTACGCACTGCTTCTGCGGGGCATTGTCGACAGCGCGGTCAAGGGGAATCACGAAGCATTCCGGCAGAGTGTGGTACTAATCATTCTGCTGACAGTCGGCCAGATCTGTCTTCAGATCCTGGTCCGGTGGCTGAATGAACTGACGCGGGCAACATTTGAAAACCTGCTGAAACAGCGCCAGATCAAGTACCTGCTGCAGAAGAATTACGCATCTGTAAGCGCGATCCATTCCGGCGAATGGCTGAACAGGCTGACCAATGATACGGTGGTGGTCACCACCGGTTATGTGGAGATCCTGCCGGGACTGGTTGGTACGCTGGTGCGTATGCTTTCAGCCCTGATCGTGCTGTTTACGATAGACCGCGTGTTCGCGCTGGTGCTGATTCCCGGCGGGATTGGTCTGATTGCTGTTACTTCCCTGTTTCGGAAAGTACTGAAAAGACTGCATAAACGAATGCAGGAGAAGGATGGAAAACTGCGGATTTTTCTGCAGGAACGGATATCCAGCCTGATGATGATCAAATCCTTTACGGCGGAAAAGCAGACAGCCCGGGATGCGGACCGGTATATGCAGGAGCACAAGGATGCCAGGATGAGGAAAAATTATTTTTCCAATTTCTGCAATACTGGTTTGGCGGCGGCCCTGGAAGGATTATACCTGTTTGGCGTGATTTACTGTGCGTGGGGGATCCTGGCGGGCACGCTGAGCTACGGAACGCTTGCGGCGGTGATGCAGCTGTTAAGCCAGATTCGCGCGCCACTGGTAAGCATCAGCGGCTACTTGCCGAAATACTATGCCATGCAGGCCAGTGCAGAGCGCCTGATGGAGGTTGAAAAGTATCCGGACGACCTGCAAGGCAAAATGATACCGGCGGAAAGCATTGGCCGGCTTTATCGCGATAAGCTGGTAGCATTTGGGCTGCATAATGCAGAGTATACATATAATCAAGTAGGCATAAGCGATCCAGGAACAGGAAAAGAACGGATGCCGGTGGTTCTCCACAACTTCAACCTGGAAATCCGAAAAGGTGAATATGTAGCTTTTACGGGGCACAGCGGCTGTGGTAAAAGCACAGTGCTGAAGCTGCTGATGTGCATGTATCCGCTGGATGGGGGAACGTTAACCTTTCTGGAGAAAGACGGAAAAGTCGTGCCCCTGACGGCGGAACACCGGCGGCTGTTTGCGTATGTTCCTCAGGGAAATCACTTGATGACAGGGACGATCCGGGATGCAGTTTCCTTTTCCGGGAGGGAATACAATGATATGGGCCGCATTGCAGAAGCCCTCTGGATTGCGTGTGCATATGAGTTTATTGATAAATTGAAAGACGGGATCGATACACAGTTGGGCGAGCGGGGGACAGGCCTTTCCGAGGGACAGATGCAACGGATTGCCATTGCCCGGGCGTTGTACTCTGACGCGCCGATTCTGCTGCTGGATGAGGCGACCAGCGCGCTGGACGCCGCAACGGAGGAAAAACTGCTGTTTAACCTGAAAACCCTGACGGACAAGACGGTTATTATTGTGACCCATCGCCCGGCAGCGCTGGAGATCTGCGACCGGGTGCTGGAGTTTACGGAGAACGGGGTCATAGAGAAGAACGAAAAGGAAATGGCCACAAACATATTTTGAAATGACAGAAGGAATGGGATACGATGTTTTCAACTTCCGGAGAGACAATGGAAATGCTGATCGGATTGTGTGCCTGCGCAGTTAACGGTTCAGTACCCGGACAGGCAGCGGTCGAAGGGATTCAGATTGAAGAACTGTTCAGGGTTGCTGATAAACATCTGCTCGCTTCCGCTGTGGGTATGGCGCTGGAATCTGCCGGGATCAAGGCCCCGGCTTTTGTCCAGGCAGTGGCCCAGGCCCAGCGAAAGAACGCCCTGCTGGACGCGGACCGGGCGCGGGTGCTGGCAGAATTGGAAAAGGACGGGATCTGGTATGTACCGCTGAAGGGAGCGATCCTGAAAGATATGTATCCCCGGTACGGTATGCGGCAGATGGCGGATAATGATATTCTGTTTGATGCTTCGCGACGAGCGGATGTCCGGAAGATCATGGAAGACCTGGGGTTTTCCGTGGAAAAATATGATGCCGCGAATCATGATGTATATCACAAGAAGCCGCTGAGCAATTTTGAGATGCATGTACATCTGATCAACGGACGGACTTCGAATGAACGGCTGGCGCGGTACTATGACGAT
Organism: Christensenellales bacterium; assembly: GCA_045112195.1. Classification (GTDB taxonomy): domain Bacteria; phylum Bacillota; class Clostridia; order Christensenellales; family Aristaeellaceae; genus Aristaeella. The sequence goes on from JBGUHQ010000016.1 coordinate 6,520, forward strand.
GTGAAGGACAGGCTGGTCAAAGATGAGGGGAATGAATACGGATATCATTTTTCAGATGAAGATTTCTATCTCTATCTTGTAGCGCATGAGTATAAACACTACGTACAGGGCGGAACGGGACTGCGGTCTCTGCTTGACACCTATGTGTACCTGAAAAAGAAGGAGCAGGAACTGGACTGGGACTATATCCGGCGGGAAGCGGCAAAAATGGCAGTTACGGAGTTTGAAGCCATCAATCGTTCTTTGGCTCTGCACTTGTTTGACGGGGAGGCGCTTTCGGAGGAAGAACAGAAGATGCTGGATTATATCATCAGTTCCGGAGCATACGGAACCATGGCTAATGACGTGAGTAACCAGATCGGGGAGAAGGGACGCCTGAGGTATTTTATCTCCCGGCTTTCCCTGCCCCGTGAGGATATGGTGGGGCAGTATCCGGTGCTGAAAAAAGCATACTGGCTGTATCCGGTAATGCTGGTTTGGCGGATCGTGAAGAAATTTTTCGTGAGCCACAAAAAGTTCATGTATCAGTTGAAGGCGGCAATGGGTATTGTAAAACCGGATCGGGAAGAATGAGTGATTGTGTGACCGGATGAAAACGTGGTTTGAAGCGAAGGTTTGATATTTGTTTTGCGGCATGCTCTTTTTTCGGAGCATGCTCTTTTTATTGCCCCTGGATCGAATGAATGATATCATACATAATGGATGGATATATACTGCAATCATTTGTTTTCAATCTCGGGGGTATACATGCTGATTCTGAAAAACATCACGAAAGACTACGCTTCGGGTGATACCAAAGTCGAGGCGCTCCGGGGGATCGACCTCACCTTCGGCGAAAGCGAATTCGCCGCGGTGCTGGGCCCCTCCGGCTGCGGCAAGACCACGCTGCTGAACATCATCGGCGGCCTGGACCGCTATACCTCCGGCGACCTGATCATCCGGGACAAATCGACCAAGGAATTCACGGACCGGGACTGGGATACCTACCGGAACCATTCTGTGGGCTTTGTGTTCCAGAGCTATAACCTGATCCCGCACCAGACCGTGCTGGCCAACGTGGAGCTGGCCCTGACCCTCTCCGGCGTCAGCCGGGAGGAGCGGCGCCGCCGGGCGGAGGAAGCCCTGGAAAAGGTGGGCCTGGGGGACCAGCTGAAGAAGAAGCCCAACCAGCTCAGCGGCGGCCAGATGCAGCGCGTGGCCATCGCCCGCGCCCTGGTCAACGATCCGGAGGTACTCCTGGCGGACGAACCCACCGGCGCCCTGGACAGCGAGACCAGCATCCAGGTTATGGAGATTCTGCGCCAGGTGGCCCGGGACCGCCTGGTCATCATGGTGACCCACAACCCGGAGCTGGCGGACCAGTACGCCACCCGCATCATCCGCCTGCTGGACGGGAAGGTTGTCAGCGACAGCGCGGCGGAAGGGGAGCGCGCCCCTGCGGAAGCGCAGGCGGAGGCCGGGAAGCACCGGAAGACCTCCATGAGCTTCCTCACCGCCCTGAATCTGAGCCTGAACAACCTGATGACCAAGAAGGGCCGCACGATCCTGACGGCTTTCGCCGGTTCCATCGGCATCATCGGCATCGCGCTGATCCTGAGCCTTTCCAACGGCGTGAACCGGTATATCGAGCGGGTGCAGCGGGATACGCTGTCCTCCTATCCGCTGCAGATTGACGAGCGCACCGTGGACATGACGGAAACCATGGCGGGCCTGATGGACATCGATACCGAGGGAAAGGACCGCTCGGACGGGAAGGTCTATTCCGGCAGCCGCATGACCAAACTGATGAACTCCTGGATGGGCGGTGTGACGGAGAACAACCTGACCGAATTCAAAGCCTGGCTGGAGGATCCGGCCACCGGCATCGGGCCGCTGGTTTCGGATATCCAGTATGAATACAATACCCCGCTCCTGATCTACCGGACTGACCTGGAGGCGCCGCTTCAGGTAAACCCCTCCACCGTCATGGAAAAGACCGGCATGTCCGATATGGCGAGCCTCATGGGTTCGGGCAGCGGCATCCAGGAGACCATGATGGATACCACCGCCCGCCGGCTGAACGTCTTCACGCCCATGCTGGATAACGATGAGCTGCTCCGCTCCCAGTACGCTGTCCTGGCCGGCCGCCTGCCGGAGAAAATGGACGAGGTGGTCATCATCCTCAACGACCGGAACGAGCTGAGTGATTACACCCTGTATTCCCTGGGCATCCGGGACCAAAGCGAGCTGAAGGAGCAGTTTGACAAGCTCATGCACGGCATCGCCTTTGAGGCGGAGGAGCTGGAGTTTTCCTATGAGGAGCTCATGGGCATGCGCTTCACCCTGCTGGTGAACACGGACGTGTATGAGCGTTACGGCAAGCTGTGGAGCGACCGCTCCGGCGACGCGGAGTTTCTCGCGGAAAAACTGGCAAACGGCCTGGAGCTGAAGGTCGTCGGCGTGCTGAAGCCGACCAAGAACGGGTTCGGCTCCGACAGCGGCGGCATCGGCTACCGGAGCCAACTGGTGGACTGGCTGCTGGAGCGGGTGTACGCCAGCGAGATCGCCCGGGAACAGCTGGCCTCGCCGGATACGGACGTGTTTACCGGCCAGCCCTTCTCCGCCGTGGAACAGGACGCCCTGGAACTGCTGGACTCCATGGAAGTGGATGAGTTTATGGAGATGCTGGAGGAAAAGGGCCTGATTCCCGCGGGCATGATCCCGAAGGAATACCGCGCTTTCCTGACCAAGGACCTGCTCAAGCAGTTCGTGGGCGAGGGCATCATGATGATCAGCGGCAACACCCTCCAGGCCAACCTGGAGAAGATGGGCGTCAGCGATCCGGACAAGCCCGCCGCCGTGCTGATCTATCCGAAGGACTTTGAGTCCAAGGGGAAGATTACCGACAAGATTGAGGATTACAACGCGCAGGTCGGCGAGGACAAGGCCGTTCGGTATACGGACCTGGTGGGCCTGCTCATGGAATCGGTGACTACCATTGTCAACGCGATTTCCTATGTGCTGGTGGCCTTCGTGGCGATCTCGCTGGTGGTCTCCTCGATCATGATCGGGATCATCACCTATATCAGCGTGCTGGAGCGCACCAAGGAGATCGGTATCCTGCGCTCCATCGGCGCGAGCCGTCGGGACGTCTCCCGGGTCTTCAACGCGGAGACGCTCATCGTGGGCTTCGCCGCGGGCGTCATCGGCATCCTGGTGACCCTGGGGCTCACGGTGATCGCCAATATCATCCTCAGCAACCTGACCGGCATCCCGGATATCGCGGCGCTGCCGCCGCTGGCCGGCCTGGCCCTGGTCGGCATCTCCATGCTGCTGACGCTGATCGCGGGCATCATCCCGTCCCGCATCGCCAGCCGGAAGGATCCGGTTGTCGCGCTGCGAACCGAATAAAGAACGGAGGATTCAAATATGCTGTACGAGGCTCAGGGCGATTCCGTGCGGATCGCGCGGATGTACATGGATTCCCTGCTGGTGGAAAGCCGGATCGTCGGGGCGGTCCGCCCGGATACCGCTTTCCGCTTTCTGGGCGAAACCTTTGAGATGCCCCTCATGACCGCCGCTCTCAGCCATCTGGACCTGGTTTCCATGGCGGAAGGCGCGAAACAGGCCGGCGCCCCGGTCAGCGTCGGCATGGGCGGGAATGAGGAGATGGGGAAGGTTCTCGCCACCGGGGCGAAGGTGATGAAGATCATCAAGCCCTACGCGGACGAGCGGGAGATCCTCAGCCGCATTGAGTACGCGGAGGCAAACGGCGCCATCGCCGTCGGTATGGACGTGGAGCACGCCGTGAATGTGGACGACGCGGAGGATTCCCTGGTCGTCGGCATGCAGATGAAGCAGCCGACCCTCGCGGAGCTGGAAAAGTATATCAAAGCGACAAAGCTGCCCTTCTTCATCAAGGGCGTGCTCAGCGCGCGGGACGCGGTGAAGTGCCGGGACCTGGGCGCCGCCGGCGTGATCCTCAGCCACCATAACGGGCTGCTGTGTTATGCCGTGCCGCCGGTCATGATCCTGCCGGAAATCCGGAAAGCCGTCGGCCGGGACCTGATCGTCATCGCGGACGGCGGGATCGAGTCCGGCTTCGACGCTTTCAAGGCGCTGGCCCGGGGCGCGGACGCGGTCACCGTGGGCAAGGCGCTCATGGGCCCCCTGAAGGAAGCGGGGGCGGAAGGCGTCAAGGATACCCTGAACAAGTTTGCCGGCCAGCTGCGGGCAATGATGATCCGCACCGGTACCAAAGACCTGAAGCATATGGATCCCTCCGTGATCCATGAAACGATGAGGCCATGATCCAGACAGAGAACACCGCCATCGTGCTGCGGCACGTCAATTACCGGGACAACGACCGGATGGTCACGCTGCTGTCCCCCTCCCGGGGACGGATCGACGCCATCATCCGGAACTGCCGGAAACCCAAATCCCATAACCTGAACGCCGGCGAGCTTTTCGCGCTGGGCGATTATATGCTGCATGAAAACGGAGGGCACATTACCGTGACCTCCGTCCGTCTGATCGAGACTTTTTATCCCCTGCGGAGCGATTATGATCGGCTGACCTGCGGCATCTGGCTGCTGAACCTGGCCGAGGCGGTGGCCGAACCGGAGCAGGAGCAGCAGGAGCTGTTCATGCTCCTTTTGCATACCCTGTCCCGGCTGACCTTTTCTGATCAGGAATGGAAGCCGCTGCTGGCGGGGTTCCTGCTGCATTTTTCCGCCTGCCAGGGTTTCAAGCCCCGGCTGAACCACTGCGTGTTCTGCGGGGAAAAGGTGAAGGAAGACGGCCCCGTCTTTTTTGACGCGGAGGAAGGCGGCGTGTGCTGCGGCGCGTGCCATACCCGCCGGGACCAGGCGCCGCTGACGCCTGCCCAGCTCCGCTGGATGCGGCAGGCGCTGACGACCGGATCCGCCTCCTGGGTCAACACGCCGGAGGCTTCGGCGCCTTTCAGCCTGCTGAAGGATTATGTGGAACGGCGGCTCGGCCGGCGCGTCAAGAGCGCGGCCATGCTGCCGAAAGGAGAGTGACGGGCATGGACGAACTGCTGCTGCGCCGGGCGCAGAACGGCGATCCCGAGGCGTTCGGGCAGCTCATGGAGCCGCTTGAGCAGCTGGTCTGGCGCGTCTGCTGGCATTATACCGGCAACCGGGAGGCCGCCGAGGACTGCGGCCAGGAGGCGATGATCCGGATCTGGCGGAGTCTGGAAAGCTACCGGGGCGACTGCGCGCTGGAAAGCTGGGTTTACCGGATCGCGGCCAACTGCTGCATGGACTGGCTGCGGAAGAAGAAGCGGGATAAAAGCGTGTCCGTGGAACCCCTGCGGGAGCAGGGCTTCGACCCGGCGGACGAATCGCCCGGCACCGAGGAGCAGGTGGTCGCCAAGGATGAGCGGCGGCGCCTGCGGGAAGCCATTTCCCTCCTGCCGGAGGATCAGCGGGAGGCGCTGGTCATGACCCAGCTGGAGAAGGTGCCCTATGAGGAGGCCGCCCAAATGCTCGGCGTTTCGGAGGGCACGGTCAAAAGCCGGGTGAACCGGGCGAAAGCCCGGCTGAAGGAAATCCTTTCGGAGGAAAGGGAACTTTCTCCTCCGGGGAGCGTCCAAAAAGATGAAAGGAGGCCGCGGTCATGAATGACAATGAGCTGAACAACGCCCTTGAGCAGCTGGCTGAAGAAGTCCCGCCCATGCCCGCGGACTTCCACGACCGGTGGATGAACGCCGTCCGGGCGGAGGCGAAGAAAACGGCGCCCGCCGCGGAAACGGAAACCCGTGAAAAAACAGCGACCCTTGTCCGCTGGACAAGGATGCTCAGCATCGCCGCCGTCTTTGTGTTCCTGATCGGCGGCACGATCCTGTACCGCAATTCAAGGAAGACCCTGTCCGCTCCCTATGCCGCGGTGGAGAACGCGGCGCTGCCGGAGGCGGCGGAACCGGCCGAAGAAAAGGCGGAAGCCAAGGCTGAACCCGCTGCAGAAGAAGCCGCCGAAGCCGCTGTGCCTGAGGCCGCCGCGGAAGAGCCGGAAGCGGATATGGCCGTATATGAAGCGTATGAAGCGTATGAGGCGGAGGACGCGCCTGTGATGATGGCGGCCGTTCCGGAGGCACCCGCCGCGGAAGAGGCCGATCTGGCCGCCGAAGCGGAGGAACCGGACCGGATGTACGCAAAGAGCGCCTCATCCGTGAATGCCGCCGCGAATGCTCCCGTCGGCGAAGCGCCTGCCCTGACCGCGGGGAAGGCTGCGGAAGCGGCGGACGAAGCCGCGCCCGTCTGGGAGGACGCGGAAGCTGAATACGAAGAAGAAGCCGCTTACGAGGAAGCGGCGCCTGTGCCTACGGAAGCCCCCACGGAAGTCCCCACGGCCGTGCCGACGGCCGCGCCTACGGAAGCGCCTGACCCTGAACCGACGGCGGAACCCTCCGGACAGGAAAAAACCGGCTTCCTGTCAGAAGCCGGCGCGTTCTTCTCGGATATGGGCGATTTCCTGCTGGCTGCCCTGCCTTACCTGCTGGTGCTGGCGGTGCCGGCCGCGGCTGCGGTGATCATCCGCCGGCGGAACAAGGCCCGCGAATCGGGAAGGCACCAATAAAAGAGAGAACGGATCCGCTGGATTTGCCGGCGTCGGGAGGGGAAAGGAATGCGTATCACTTCAGCGGGGGATCAAAGGGACGGCGCGTCCGCTTTCAGCGTCGCGCTGTGTGTTTTGTGCGCCGTGGCCGCGCTGCTGCTGCTGCTTTCGTCCGCCGCCGCGGAGACCGCCGTGACCTGGGAGGAGCGCCTGGAGAAGGCGCGGGAAAAGTATAACGGGGAAACGGTGAATCTCTATGTGCGCGGGAAAGGCAGAGCCCGGAGGGGAAAGTTCAGCGTCTGCTTCTACCGTACGAAAAAGACGGGCACCGTGATCTGTATCCCGGATTCCCTGAAGATCACCGACGAGGCCGAAATGGAAGCCGTGCTTGAGCTGGTTGTGAAGCATGAATATTACAGCGAGGAGGAGCTCGGAACCCTTTCTTTCCTGAAGGCCCAGTGGATCGCGCATAACCTCGCCTACGAAATGGCGACGGGGGACCCGGAACAGAAGAAATGGGCCGAGTCGATTCTGGGAATGAGCAGCCGCCAGATTATCCGCCACGCGAAGGAACTGGACATCAGCCCGGTCTCGCTGCTGCCGGAGGAGCAGCGGGCGGCCTATGAGCTGATTGAGCTGCTGTACTGTACCGGCGGAAAATGAGGAAACCCCGGAACCGCCATCGGTTCCGGGGTTTGTTGTTCTGCGGAAGGGTCAGCCGATCAGTGCGGAAAACTCTTCCGGCTTCATGGTAAAGCCGATCTGGATACCGCGTTCCGCTTTCCGGGTGACCTTTGCGTATACCTCCGTGCCGCCGAAACGGAGCAGGATGTTTTGCAGCGGATTGAGCACGGTATCGGTGGCCAGCATGCCGTACCGTTCATCTTCCGACACCTCGGTGAGGCAGCCGGCGTATTCCTTCGGCTCTACGGATTTTCCCTCCAGGAGGAAGAAAACGGTTTCTTTCGCTTCCGGCAGTCTGCGCCACCGGATGGTTCCGGCGGCGTTTTTCAGTACGCAGTCCTCGCCGACGCCGGCGATGGTGAAGTAGCGGATTTCCTCCCGGCCGCCCTTGGGCATGAAAGCGTTCTCCCCGAGCGTTTTCACGTCGGCGGGAATCAGGTTCCGCGTCCTTTCGGAGAGGCAGATTTCCCCGCCCAGGCTGAAGCTTTCCAGCCGGCCGGTCAGGTTGACCGTCTCGCCCATGCAGCCGTATTTCATTTTCTGGTCCGAGCCGATGTTGCCTACCACGGCCGGCCCGGAGTTGACGCCGATGCCCATCTCCAGTTCCGGGTAGCCGTTTTCCCGGTTCCAGGCGTTCACGCCGGCCATGGCGTTCTGCATCTCCACCGCGCAGCAGGCGGCGGCCGTCGCATGGTCCGGCATATCCTTCGGCGCGCCGAAGACCACGAAGATCCCGTCGCCCAGAAATTCGATCACCGTGCCCCTGTATTTCCGGATCACGGCGGCCATGGCCTCGAAGTAATGGTTCAGCATCGTGATCAGCCGGTCAGGGGACAGGTGAGTGCTCATGGCGGTGAAGCCCCGCAGGTCGCTCATCAGGATGCTGACCTCCCGCACCCGGCCGCCCTGCTTTTCCCCTTCCGGGGTGGACAGCACATAGTCCGCGATCTCCGGGGAGGTATACCGCTCGAAGGCGGAATAGACCTTGATCAGCTTGGTCAGGTTATGGATCACGATCAGGATCGTTCCGGATTTGGACGGTTTGCAGGTCAGGGTCACGTACAGGCGGAACACTTCGCCCTCGTTGTTCACATAGTCCACCGGGGCGCTGAAGGATTCCCTTTTCTGCGTGACGCCGTCGATGAACAGCTGGATCAGGGCGTCGTTCCCTTCCACGTAGGGGATCGCGTCCCAGATTTTCGGGCTGAGGGTGACGTCCAGGCTGAACAGGTTCAGCGCCGCCGGGTTCGCGTAAAGCAGCTCGCCGTTTTTGCCGGTCAGGCAGACTGCATCCTCCATGTTCAGCAGGATGTCGTTGAGCCACTCCGAATTCAGTTCATTGAGCATGTCCGGTTACCCTTTCTCAGAGTGTTTTCCGGCCGCTTCCGCGGGCTGGATAAAAAACCCGGGATCCGGCTGTAAACGGGTCCCGGGATCAGTCCGGTACGGCGTACCGGTATTATGCGTCTTCGCCGGCGGTACCTTCCTTGACCTGGTAGAAGTGCTCTGCCCGGTCGCCTTCACGGAATACGACTTCGTTTTTGCAGAATACTCTTTCTTTCATAACGCCTGATTCCTTCCGCCCTGTGTTTCGTTACGGGGAGAATGTGAAATTATTCCTGTGTTTCGATTCTATATCGCTGAACGCCCGTTTGTCAAGATTCCCGGGCGTTTCAATTGACAAATCGCGGCGTAAAAGGGATAATTGAAACAGAACCGGGAAAAGACCGGGCTGAAGAGACGTTTAATAAGCGTG
>JBGUHQ010000017.1:0-97068 GCA_045112195.1 Christensenellales bacterium
GTCTTGAAGTTGGTCAGCATGCCGCCCAGCCAGCGGTTGTTGACATAAAACATATTGCAGCGCTTGGCTTCGGATTCGATGGATTCCTGCGCCTGCTTTTTGGTGCCGACGAACAGGATGCTCTTGCCTTCCATCGCGATGTCGCGGACGAAAGCATAGGCCTCATCAACCTTGCGGACGGTTTTCTGCAGGTCGATGATGTAGATTCCGTTGCGTTCGGTGAAGATGTACTGCGCCATCTTCGGGTTCCACCGGCGGGTCTGATGACCGAAGTGTACGCCGGCTTCCAGGAGCTGTTTCATGGAAATGACTGCCATAGGGGTTCCCTCCTTGTTATTTTCCACCCCTTTCCCTTTTGCGGCCGGCCACCGCGGTATGCGGCACAAGCAGTCGCGGGGAAAAGGTGCGTAATCGGATGGATTTTAGCACATCTTCTTGCCAAAAGCAAGCATTTTCGTTGATATCATTCGCTTTCAGGGTTCCTGTATTTTTATTGCTTTACTTTCCGCCGCTGTCAATGGTATAATCTGCTCAGGCAAAAGCCGTAAACAAAAATATCATATTTGGAGGTAATCATTATGAAGTGGGTATGCCCCGTATGCGGATACGTACATGAAGGACCCGAACCGCCGGAAAAGTGCCCGGTCTGCAAAGTTCCCGGTTCCAAATTCATCAAGCAGGACGGCGAAATGTCCTGGGCCGCCGAACATGTGATCGGCATCGCCAAGGATGTGCCGGAAGAGATCAAGGCCGGCCTCCGCGCCAACTTTGAGGGCGAATGCACCGAAGTCGGCATGTACCTGGCCATGGGCCGGGCCGCCGCCCGCGAAGGCTATCCGGAGATCGCCGAATACTGGAAGACCGCCGCTTTTGAGGAAGCGGAACACGCCGCCAAGTTCGCGGAGCTGTTGGGCGAAGTCGTTTCTCCCAGCACCAAGGAAAACCTGCGCGTGCGCGTGGAAGCCGAGAACGGCGCCACCCAGGGCAAGACCGACCTGGCCAAGAAAGCCAAGGAACTCGGCCTGGACGCCATCCACGACACCGTGCACGAAATGGCCCGCGACGAAGCCCGTCACGGCAAAGCCTTCAAGGGCCTGCTGGAAAGGTACTTTAAATAATTACAGGCCGCTGAAGGCCTGAATTCAAAAGGGGGGATTTGTTTCGGCAGGAACAATCCCCCTTCCTTTTCGGAAGGAGAAAAACAGAATGAAGAAAACACTCGCCCTGCTGCTGGCGCTCTGCCTGTTGCTGCCCTGCGCCGCCGCCTGCGCGGACGCCGCGGAAACAAAATAGGTTACGCTTCACGATTACCGGTATCACTATGAACATGTATATATGACTCAGCCGTTCTACGAAAACCCGGATCGGGTTATGAACATCATATACCAATATGGCGCCTACCAGCTCTGGTTCGATTTCATGCAGAACAACGACACTGATCCTGTCTACGCAAAGGAGGATTTCTCCGAAACGGTGATCCCGCAGGAGGACGGAGGTTACCTGATGCGGATTACACTTCCGAAACCCGAAGAATCGCTTGAGTGCGGCCGCCTGTATCTGTACTGGAATCCCACCACCAGCGAGGCTGGATACTATACCGTCGAGTATGACAACTTCTTTGGGGAAACCTGGTTCCTCTGCGGTTGGGACAAGGATCACAACCACCAGAATTACGGCGGGGCCGCGCCGCTGCCCGATCCGTCAGATCCCGGATACCAGGATGCCCTGGACGCGGAAGCGGCGGAAGTCCTCAAGCAGCCGAAGGAATCCGTCACCATCGTGACGGAAGCCGGCCAGGACAGTCAGGAATAATTATCGTTCATGCCCGGCAGGGCTGCGCCTGCCGGAACTCCGTGTAAAAAGAGGTGGATACCGTCATGGGCACCCAGATGAGACTGGAACAGTATGATCCTTCCAGTGAGATCACCGTACTGGCGGTCTGTTTAGTCATGCTCGTGCTGCTGATCGTCTCCTTCAAAGTCCGGATGAAATCCTTCCGGATCTTTGCAGCCATGCTGGGCATGCTGATCGGCGCCACCTCGGCAGATCTGCTGCTCCATTATCTGATGGCCGGCAACCCGGATACGCCCCTCGCCGTGCTCTATACATTCCGGAGCGCCTACCACATTCTGCTGTTCGGTATGCTCCACCATTACATTTTCTATACCTGCGAGATCACCCTGCTGGGCAAAAACAGCCGGAAGCCCTATATCATCGCGGCCAACGTGCTGTTTATCACCTTTTCCGTTGCGGACACAGCCGGTGTTTTCATCGGCCGGACCATGCATATCATTGACGGGGTCATTTCCTTTGAGGGATCCACGATCTTTATCATCGGTTATATCCTGTTCGTGCTGCTGCTGACGGTGCTGCTCATCCGGGTGCGCCGCCGGCTGTACCGGCAGGTGATGAACGGATTCTTCGGCGTGATGGCTATCTCGCTGATCCTGCTGGTTGCCGCGCGGATTCGGACCCAGTCCACCTTCACGGCCGCCACCTTCCTGTTCCCCCTGATCGCCGTCATGTACCTGCTGCATTCCAATCCCTACGACGCGCAGCTGGGCACAAACGACCTGCGGGGGCTGAACAACCTGATCTACTACATCAACGAGCAGGGTCAGGATTATCTGTTCATGAGCCTGTTTATGCGCGAGCTGGACGAGAACGGCAAAACCATGTCCGACGAACTCCGCGCCCTGATCCGCCATGTGGCGGAATCCTATTTCCGGAAATCTGTTCTCTTCCAGGTCAGCAACGGCCATGTGCTGCTGATGATCCCGAAGGCGAAGAACGCCCACTGGGAAGAACGGACTGTGCAGATCCTGGAACAGTTCAAAATAGAGTATGAAAACTTCAGGTACGACTATAAGATCGTCATCGGCGACAGCAACCGGGAGCTGACCCGCCGGAGCGAATACGCCGGCTTTATCCGTAGCATCCATGCCCGGATCCCGGAGAATACCATCTACCGGGTGCAGCCCGACGACCTGGATAAATTCCGCCGGTACGAAGGCGTGCTGGACGAGCTGGAGGATATCGCCGCAAAGCAGGATCCGGAAGATCCCCGGGTGCTGGTCTACTGCCAGCCGGTGCTGAACCTGCGGACCGGCAGATATGACACCGCTGAGGCGCTGATGCGGCTGAAGCTTGAAGAGACCGGATTTGTCTATCCCGACCTGTTTATCCCTCTGGCGGAAGAGAACGGCTATATCCACGCCCTGACGAAAATCATCCTGAGCAAAACCTGCCGGGAACTGCATGATCTGATCGCCGAGGGCTATGAAATCACCCGGATCAGCGTGAACGTCTCCGCACTGGAGCTGCGGGATCCGGATTTCTGCTCGGACATCGAAGAGATTATCGACAAAAGCGGCGTAAACTGCGAACGGATCGCCATCGAGCTGACGGAATCCCGCAGTGAAAGCGACTTCCTGCTGATGAAAGAGCGGATTGAGGAGCTGAAGACCAGAGGAATCACCTTCTACCTGGACGACTTCGGCACGGGCTACAGCAATATGGAGCGCATCCTGGAGCTGCCCTTTGACATCATCAAGTTTGACCGGAGCATGGTCATCGCCGGCGGCCAGGACAAACGCTCCGAACAGGTGCTTGGCAGCCTGGCCGACCTGTTCAGCAAGCTGAACTATTCCGTTTTGTATGAAGGCGTGGAGAATGAAAAAGACGAGGAGATGTGCAGGAGCCTGAGCGCTTCCTATCTGCAGGGATACAAGTATTCCAAACCCATCCCGATCAGCGGTCTGCGGGAGTTCCTGACCCGGGGCTGACCGTGCGGAAGCAAAGGCGGCCGTGGATCACTGTCGGCAGAACCGAAGTGACCAGCAGGAGGCACAGGCCGAAGACCTTCAGGTTGTCGTTCAGCCAGAGGTAAACCCCTTCTGGCAGAATCGGCTCGAACATCCAGGGCTTGTCCATCAGGAACTGGGTGACGCCGTTTACAGCGATACACAGAATCACAAGGACCAGCGGCAGGACAGGAAAACGTCCTGCCGTTTTTTGCCGCCGGATGCAGGCACGGATGACCAGTCCCAGCAGGAACAGCGCGCACAGCGCCTGATCCAGGTGCACATAACGGAATATCAGGCTTTCCATCCGGATCAGTTCCAGGAACATCCGGGCCGAGCAAAGCAGCACCGCGCAGCGGTCAAACAGCACGCCCGGGGCTGTTTTCTTTTTATGCTTCAGCCACAGGCCATACGCCGCCGCAGCCAGAGCCAGCAGCGCCGCCAGGGTGGAAACGGACAGATACCAGTATCCCCAGGCGTCCGCCGCGGCAAAAGGAAACCGTGCGAGAAGAGAGCCTTCCGGAATATCCGGCAGGCCGAGGGAATACACATCCGCCAGGCCGAGCTGGCCCAGAAAAATCTCCCCGAAGCGGGCAAAGGCAATCAATAAGCAGCCCGGAACCGCCAGGCAGTCCAGCAGCGCCGGAATGTCCATCCGTTGCCGCAGCCATGGCAGAATCGCTCCCAGGCAGAAACCGGCGCAGCCCGCAGCAAAGGAAAAGGACCTGGGATTCATCCCAAGCCATTCACCTGCGCCGTACCACGCCGTGTGAAACAGCCGGGCGGCCAGGAGCGCCGCCAGGATCCCGCACAGGAAACTGACAGCCGCCCGGCGGATGGAAAAGCCGCCGCGGCGGGCGGAAAGCACAAACAATCCGCCGGAAATCAGTGCTCCGGCTGAAAAAGTGATCCACCAGCTTGCTTCCTGCGTCATGCTGCTCCCCCGGTTATTCCGCAGATGCGAAATAAATAATATCCATCAGTTTCCGCTGGGTTTTGCTCCCGAACTCATTGAGCCTGTTTCCATTGAAAAACAGGAGCGTAGAATCGCCGCCGTCCAGGTTATAGGCGGTCTGTACGCCCATCGAAGCCACCAGATCCCTGAACTCATTCAGCAGCAGGCCGGTATATTTGACGGAATTGCCTGCGCAGCAGACCACCCTGTAGTGCAGCGGACCCACCTGGCAGATGCACATGCGCTGCCTTGGTTTATACGGCTTCATGTCAATCCAGCTGTCCGATCCGCCGTAATGCGTCACAGGCTGGCCGTTTTCAACCAGGACAGGGCCGAAGGTGAAAGCGTTCAGGATCCGTTTCCCTTTTACCCGGCTCCGGATCGTTCCCTCCGTCGGCTGGTGCAGGACAATAAAATCCCCATCCTCATTGATCAGCAGAACATCCATCAGGATCGCCCCCGATTTGCCGACCTGATCCAGGTGATCCAGGTACAGGGTACCCTGGCGGACAACGAAGCCCATCCCGCGCTTCTCGTCAGTCATCCAGCAGTCTCCGTTGATCGCCACCACCGCACCGGAGCGCTCGGCGATCCGCATGGCGTCAATCTGTCCGTCCGTGTCAAAGGCCCCGTCCATGGTTGCGGCCATGGTTCGGAGCTGAGACGGATCCGACAGCTGAATATCCGCATACCAGTACAGGCTGGACCGGTACTGGCCGGTGCCCGTGGTCACGGAGATTGTGGAGTCCGAATAAGACATGCCGTCCGCCGAATAACCGGAGGGTTTCGGCGCGCTGCCGGTGGAAAAATCAACGGGCAGCAGATATGACCGGTCGGAAAAGTCCTGCGGAATCTTCACCGCCAGGGGCGGAATCTGATCCGGAAACTCAATGCTGTCATCCGGATAGCTGTCATGGAAAGGAATATATTCATACTTTGGATGCAGGTGATCCTTGCCGAAGATCTTCAGAATGATCTCATAGTGGGGATCCAGCTCGTTTTTGCTGATGGTACGCCAGCCCCCGTTGGTGGAATAATGGATCGAGTCGATATATGTATCCGGCAGGGCCGCGCGGAGCGCGTCCACCGCCTCATTGGACGGGACAGTATCGTTCCTTTCACAGGAATAGATCCATAGGCGCTTCAGGGATTTGATCTCCTGCAGCGGAGTCAGGTCCTTCACACGGTTGAAGCAGATGTTCAGGTCCATCAGATGCGGCAGCTCTTTCAGTGGCGAAAGGTCGGTCACCCTGTTCTTGAAAATCTCAAGATATTCCAGTTTTTTCAGTGAGGCGATGGGCGTAATATCCTCCACCGCGTTGCAGGCCACAATCAGCACCCGCAGGTTCGGCAGGTCGTACAGGAAGCTCAGGTCCGTTACATTGTTGTGACCGATATCCAGCGCCATCAGGTTCCAGCAGTATTTCAGCACGGAAAAATCCTCGCTGGTGTGCTTGCTGCTTGCGTTGTTATGCAGCGTGGACCAGGAGGTATAGTCTGTCCGCACCAGGTGCTCGTCCTGCTTCCAGATCCGGATGAGCATGGTCCATCCCCATTTCATGTCCGGATAGCGGCCGGCCAGCATGTCGCACTGATCTTTGGTCATCTTGTTCTGCCACATGTCCACCTGCTTCAGGTTGGGCATCTGGTCCAGGAAGGCCATGAACGCGTCAAAATCCCGCACGACATGATCCTGCAGATCAATGTACTCTTCATTCCCGGTGAACGTCAGCCCCTCATAGGCCACTTCCGCCCGGCTGAACAGCGGGCAAAGCAGAAGCAAAAGGAGGCACAGCCATATCCATTTCCGCTTTATCAGTCTTTCTCTTTCCTTCATTCCGTCTTCGCCTTCTTCCACGCGTCCTTATACAGTCTTTCCAGCGCCCGCTCGGTACCGGGACGGTTATGGGCAGCAATATACTCCGCGATGCTCCCCTGCACACCGGTCACTTCCCGGCGGAATTCCCGGGCGGATGTGCGCAGCGCCTCGTTGCCCAGGGCAATCAGCTGTTCCGGCCGGTCTGACGTCACCACCCGAACCCGGGCCCGGTTCCGGGCCAGCAGCGTTGTCTTTTCAATATAGGCGTCGGCCGTCTGGGCCTCCCGGGTATATACGACATAGATGTTTTTGTACCGTTCCGCGGAGCCGGGGTTACCCTTTACCTTATAGGCATCGAAAACCAGGATGATCTCCCGGCCGGTCATCCCAGCGTAATCACACAGCAATTCCGTCAGCTGCGTCCGTGCAGCCTCAAAATTGTCCGGAAGCAGATCCTTCCATTCCTCCCAGGCAAAGAGTACGTTGTATCCGTCCACCAGCAGAATCTCGCCTTCCGGTGCCGGCTCCCGCTTCGGTTCCGGAACGGATTCAGCGGGTGTTTCCTTCGGCGCCGGCGCCAGCAGCTGTCGGGTTTTCGCCGGGCCGTAAGTCTTCTCGAAAATGATCCGCAGCGCTTCCTCTTCCTCCGCCGATCCCGGGCGCGGCCCCACTGCGCCTGCGCGGACGCGTTCTTCCGGTGCCGGGCCTTTCTTTCCGATTGTCCTCAGCGGCAGATGCATATACTGTTCCACCTGCTCCCAGGGAATCACAGTCCCCGCGCCGTGGGAGCAGAAAACGGAATCCGGCGGATTCATGACGTCCCGGAGCGGGTCGTACCCCTTCTCCGCGATGATCCTCTCCGCGTACGGGCAGGGCAGATAAGCGGAAAAGGCGGCCGTCATCCGTCCCGCGCCCCGGGTCTGGGCATTCAGTTCCCGCGCATAATTCCGGCAGGCGGACGCGGGCACAACCGCCCGGAGGCACCGCATGCCGTCTTCCGCCTCCTCCGGTCCTTCCGGCTTGCCGCCCATCAATGACAGGTCGGTCATAATCCGGCCCAGGTGTTCCTGCGGCGCAACAATCTCCAGCGCCAGGTATGGCTCCAGAAGCACGCTCCGGGCCTTCATCAGGCCCTGGCGGACCGCCCGGTAGGTCGCCTGGCGGAAATCCCCGCCCTCAGTGTGTTTCAGGTGAGCCTTGCCGGCAATCAGGGTAATCCGCATATCCGTCAGAGGCGCGCCGGTCAGCACGCCCCGGTGAACCTTTTCCTTCAGATGGGTCAGGATCAGCCGCTGCCAGTTCAGCGCCAGATCGTCCGTGGACACATCCGTGTCAAAAACCATGCCGCTGCCGGGCGGAAGCGGCTCCAGCCACAGGTGAACCTCCGCGTAATGCCGCAGCGGCTCGTAATGGCCCACACCCTCCACCGGCTCTGCAATGGTTTCCCGGTACAGCACGCTGGTCTCCCCGAAAGAGATCTCCACGCCGAACCGATCCTTCATCTGCCTGCGCAGCACTTCCAGGTACACGTCCCCCATGGAGTGGATCCGGATTTCCCGGCGCGCTTCCACAAATTCTGTCTGGATCAGCGGTTCTTCCTCCGTCAGCGCCGTCAGGCAGTCCAGTACCCGGTGCAGGTCTTCTCCCGGCCCGGGAATCACCCGGCAGGCATAGCAGGGGCGCAGGGTCTGTTCCCCCGCGCGGCGTTCCGTGCCCAGTCCGTCACCGGGCAGTACCCGGGTCAGCCCGGTCACGCAGCACAGTTCCCCGGCCGCCGCCCGCGAAACAGATATATAGCGTGCGCCGGAATACTGCCGGATTTCGGCAATCTTCTCCGTCCAGGCGCTTTCCCCTTCCCCGCCGCTCATCTGGTCCCGTGCTTTCAGTTCACCGCCCGTCACCTTCAGGAAAGTCAGGCGGTTTCCCTGGGGATCCCGCGCGATCTTGTACACCCGTGCGCCGAACTCCTTCGGGTATGTCCGCTCCCGCGCGAAATCCGCGAGGAAGTCCAGCAGAGGTTCAACCCCCTCGTTCCGGAGTGCCGCGCCGAAAAAGCACGGAAACAGCCGGCGTTCCCGCACCAGCGCGCGGATCCGTTTTTCCGGAATGCTTCCCTCCCGCAGATACAGGTCCAGGCAGGTTTCGTCGCACATGGCGATCCCTTCCGACGGATCATCCGAAAAATCCACAATCCGATCGGACAGCGCGCCGAGGGCGCTGATCAGTTCCTTCCGTTCTCCCTCATATCGGTCTGTCTTATTGACGAACAGGATCACCGGGACCCCGCTGCGCTCCAGCAGTTTCCACAGCGTGCGGGTATGGGACTGGATGCCCTCGGTCGCGCTGATCACCAGCACCGCGGCGTCCATCACGCTGATCGCCCGCTCCGTTTCCCCGGCAAAATCCGTATGCCCGGGGGTATCCACCAGCGTCAGTTCCGTTTTGTTCCAGGCCAGCCTGGCTTCCTTGGAGAAAATGGTAATCCCGCGCTCCTTCTCCATCTGCTCGGTATCCAGGAACGCGTCCCCGTGGTCCACCCGCCCCTGTTTTCTCACCGTTCCGCTGAGAAACAGCATGGCTTCGGACAGGGTGGTCTTGCCCGCGTCCACATGGGCCGCCAGTCCGACGGTCAGGCTGTCCGCCACGGCTGTTTCCCTCCTTTGCGCCATTCCGGATATCCCCGGTGTCCTTGCGGATGAAGCGAAGATTTTCAGGTTTGTCTATAGCCCGAAGTATATCAGTATTCCCTGCCTTTGTCCATTTCGGCGCTTGACGAAACCTGCCGCATTGTTTATCATGAACACAGAAAGGAAACAGCCGTTTCCGCTGAAAAACAGAAAGGAAGAATGCATCATGAAGTACGAATGTCCCTGCGGCTATATCTATGATCCTGAAATCGGCGATCCCGAAGGCAGTATCGAACCCGGCACGGCCTGGGAAGACATCCCGGAAGACTGGGTCTGCCCCATCTGCGGACTGGGCAAGGACGCCTTTACGCCCGTCTGAGGTTGAAACGGTATGAACATTGTTTGTTTGGACCTGGAAGGCGTCCTGGTTCCTGAAATCTGGATCGCCTTCTCCCAGGCGAGCGGAATCCCCGAGCTGAAGCGTACCACCCGGGACGAGCCGGATTACGACAAGCTCATGAAATGGCGGCTGGGCATCCTGCGGGAGCACGGCCTGGGCCTGAAGGATATCCAGGCGACCATCGCCACCATCGATCCGATGCCCGGGGCGAAAGAATTCCTTGACACCCTGCGCAGCGAGACCCAGGCGATCATCCTCTCCGATACCTTTACCCAGTTCGCTTCTCCCCTGATGAAGAAGCTGGGCTGGCCGACCATTTTCTGCAACGAGCTGGAAGTCGGCGCGGACGGCATGATCACCGGATACCGCATCCGGGTGGAAAAGAGCAAGCTGTCCACCGTGAAGGCGCTGCAGAGCGTCGGCTTTGAGACCATCGCCGCCGGCGACAGCTTTAACGACCTGGGCATGATCCAGGCCAGCAAGGCCGGTTTCCTCTTCCGTTCCACGGAACAGATCAAGAAGGATTATCCGCAGTATCCTGCCTGTGAAACCTACGACGAACTGCTCACGCTGATCCGCAAAGCGCTGTAAGGCAGTACAAAAACGCACCGGGAAGAGCCTCCGCTCTTCCCGGTTTTTTCTGCCTGTTTACATCCGCGGCACCGTCCGGGTCGAATCGTTCTTTTTCTTCTTCAGGCCGACAATCCGGCACAGTTCGTACCGGCCCGGTTCCGTACGGCCCTCGAATACCGTCTCCCCGTTCTTCCGGTACAGCGGCTCAATCCGGATGGTATCTCCGGTTATGGGATTTTTTCTCAACGGAAGTTCCAGCGCTTCCGCGTCTCCGGCCACATGAATCAGGACGGAAGCCGGCTGCGCCTGGCTGGTGGAATAGGGATAGATGATAAACGTATCGTTGTCATAGGGGAAGAGACTGATCCCCGCGCGGCTCTCCAGGTAAATCCCGCCCGCGGGAAAATCCCGGCGGATACGGGTCAGCGCCCTGCCGGGCAATTTGTACAGATCCGGGAAGTTGTCCGGCACAGCCAGCGTCAGCATCTGTCCTTTTCCGTAAGAATCCCGCAGCAGGATGCCGAAGCTTTCCTCCGACTCCGCCACCTTTACCAGGGCCCAGGTTGCGTTGTTGCGGAACTCGCACACCGGAATCCCGATCTCTTCCGTTCCCTTCGGGTACTCCACGGCATGCCAGACTCCGGCGGTTTCCACCCGGTAGTTCCGGCCTCGGATCCGGCGACCGGTAAAGCGGATCGACGTCATCCGCTGAATGCCCCGGTCCATCGTCGCTTCCAGGAAGCCGCTGGTCACCAGCGCCTTGCCGCCGGCCGCCACATACTTCTCCAGCTTTTCCACCACGTCCGGATCGCAGGCGGACGCACGGGTCAGCAGGATGGATTCCGCGTTTTCCGGCCAGTAGGGCGTCAGCATCACCGGTAGGCCGCACATGCCCAGGAAATCCTGGATATTGTCCTCCCCCTGGCTGTCATCCGGCAGATAGCACAGGATGCCCACGGGATT
Organism: Christensenellales bacterium; assembly: GCA_045112195.1. GTDB lineage: Bacteria > Bacillota > Clostridia > Christensenellales > Aristaeellaceae > Aristaeella. Next base: position 11,141 of record JBGUHQ010000017.1, read on the forward strand.
CCCGCAATAGTCCAGCACCTCGTCCAATTTGTCAAGGTGCCAGCCCAGCGGCGGCACAAACGGATTATCCTCCAGGGCCTGGAAGCAGAACATCATCATCTCTTTCGGTTTGGAAAACGCAGTCAGATACGCCTGCTCCAGGTACTGTTCCGTAATATGGATATCAAAGGGATCAAACCAACCGCCGCCGTTATGTCCCGGCCACATATTCTCAAAATAGGTCATCAGGGAATAGCTCAGGTACCGGGGCAGATGCTGGTCCGTGGATACGGTGTCGCGGGCTTCCGTGCCTGTGTAGATCCGGTCAAACAGCTTCCGCTGGGCTGCGGGATTGTATCCGGTCTCCTGGTAGCTCTCCGCCCAGTTGGGATATTTGATGGTAATCCGGCAGTCCGGATTGGCGGCCTTCGCCGGTCCGATCACGTCCTCCCGGCTCACCTTTTCCATCAGGTGCAGGCGGTATCCTTTCCAGCTGCCGTCCGCGATGCCGTGCTCCCGGTTGTATTCGTCCCTTCCGCGTCGGCAGGCCTCGCAGGTGCAGTTGGTGAAAAAGAAATCGTCGATGATGAATTCGTTGAAATGCTTTCCGATAAAAGCGCTGACCTTCCGGAGCTCCGCCAGCATCTTTTCGTCGTTATAGCAGAAGGTGTCAAACAACCGCTGTTTCGGCTCGTCACCTTCCGGCGTACGGATCGTGGTGGTCAGTCCGCCGGCCACCTCCACCCCGTGCTTTTCAAAAACCTCCCTGCACAGCTCCACATGTTCCTCATCCGCGAAAACGCCGGAGCGGTACGGTTCCAGATAGACCTTGTCCGGACGCATATACCGCTCAAAAAACCGGATTCCCTTTTCCAGCTTTTCCTGGTCCGCATGGGCTGTTGCCTGTGCGACAAAGTAGTATACCAGCTTGAAATTCCGATAGTTTCCCATCTGTCAGGTCCTCCGTTGACTCATTTTATTTCCATTTTCTGCAAACGTTTACGCTTTTGTATGGACATTATATCCGCTTTTGCGGTTCCGCGCAAGCCGCCCGGCGGAAATTTATCTGATTGTTTCCTTGTGTTTTGGGGACGGATAGTGTATGATGTGCCCGTACATCATACACAGGAGGTTTTTTCTCATGGCTGAACAGTATGTTACCGGCGAAACGCTGGTTGGCGAAATCGTAACCAAGTATCCCGAAGCAATCGAGATCCTGCTGTCCATCGGCATGCACTGCCTGGGCTGCCCGGCTTCCCGCAGTGAATCCCTGCAGGACGCCGCCGCCGTGCACGGCATCCCCGCGGATCAGGTCATCGACGCCATCAACGCGAAGATCGCTGAAAACAAGTAATCCCAACGACTAAACCGGGCCGGAGGAAATCCTCCGGCCCTTGTTTTATGCCTCCGGCTGCGCCGCCGTCAGGCTTTCATAGGTCACGCCGTATTTTTCCGCGATGTCCCGGGCGAAGGACTGGCCTTCCGGCGGGGCGATCACCATCCGGAAAGAATGCTCTTTCCCTTTGGTTTCCGCCACCAGGGAAACCGCCTTCCCCTCTGCATCCTCCGTGTTAATCGCTGTATCCAGTTCCCGCGCGAGCTTATGCATGTGCGTATTGTAGATCGTGCGGCTTCCCCGCCGGAGGATCGCCCGGACCGCGTCCGCCGCGATAAAGTAGCCTTCTTCGAACGAAGTGGTGGAAAACGTCTCGTTCAGCAGCAGGAGGCTGTCCGCCGTGCAGGAAACAAACAGTTCGCGGAAACGGCGGCATTCCTCGCCCAGGCGTCCCAGATCCAGCGTCTTGTCCTCGTCCGCGGGGAAATGGGTCAGCACACGGTCCGCCGGGTCATAGCTGAAGCGCTCCGCCGGCACCCGAATCCCGCTCTGGGCCAGGATGAACAGCTGACCGATTGCCTGGGTCACGGTGGTTTTGCCGCCCCGGTTGGCGCCGGTCAGGATATAGACCCGTTTTTCCGCATCAAAAGCCAGGTCGTTCGGAACCGTCGTTTCCGGACTCCCGCCTTCAATCAGCTTCAGGTTATAGAAGCCTTTCGCCTCCATCCCGGCCGCCCGCTCTTTCTGCTGCCTGGCTTCCGGCTTGCAGAAACGCCAGCCCTTCTGCTGCTGTTTCTCAATGTATTCCGCCCAGCGGGTGTAAAACACCAGTTCCGGGATCAGGTCCGCCATCTCGCGGACGCTGACGTTCAGGTGCCGGGCAAGGGTGTCCCGCAGTTTCCGGGTAATCCGGGAGGTCAGCATCGTGGCGGCGCTGTCCATCTGGCGCGGCACCTTGGCGGATCCGTCCGATTCCGGGATCCGCGCCAGCGACATAGCCGCCAGCGGATTGCGCAGTATGATGGCCGACTCTACCATCTGGCCGGCAGACTCCAGCAGGCCTGCTTCCGTATTGGCCGGATAAAACGTGCTGTTCCCGCTCCACTCCGCTTCCTTCTCAATCTCATCCCGGGGATTCACGGAAGCCAGGAAATTCTTCAGCATACCGGACTTGGTGAAGGGTTTCGCATTCACGGAAACCAGGCCCATACTGACCGCCTCGAAACGGTCGTTCAGGTTGACGCCTATCGTCAGGCTCCGGATTTCCGAAGCGGAAATCCGCATCTCCTCCACATCCCTGCGGAGCGCGGCAAACCCCTGGTCCCGATAGATCCGGTCCACGGTATCCCGCAGGTTGATCAACCCTTCGGAAGCCAGGTCCTTCTCCGACAGGCATTTCCGGATCGCTTCCACGGTCAGGACATAGTCGTGGTATTCCTCCAGCCGGTGCATCAGGTCCCAGACGCCGGACTCATCCCCCTCGTGCCGGTTCACCACGCCGTAGTCATAGAACATCTTGATTTTGTCCAGCAGCTTCATCAGCTGCTCCCGGATTTCCGGATGCCGCATCATGTCCTCAAAAACATCGCTGCGGAACGCCGCTGCCCGCGGGTCGGGGCTCAGGCACATCATTACCCGGCTGATCAGGGGGATTTCCTGCGGCTTTGCTGCCACCTTTTCCATCAGCGCGTCCAGGCCGAGATCATGCCAGCTTTCTTCCGGAATCTCCCGGTAGGTGATCTCATCCTGATAAGGGAAAAGTATGCTCAGCTTGTTCTGTTTCATGATGTTTTCCTCTTTATGACGGTCGTTCCTTCTGATTATATCCGAATGCCGTTCCTGCGTAAAGCCCGGCGTCTTCCCGGATGACAGCGGCCCGGCCTTGTGATACAATATCCCCGGCCGGAAGGAGGAGGTTCTGTGGGAAAGCAGGATAAGACCAACTGTATGCGCGTGCTGGAGAGCAAAAAGATCTCCTATACGCCGCATCTGTATGAAGCGGATCCCTCTCTCAGCGGAGAAGACATCGCGCGTATCCTGGGAGAAGAACCTTCCCAGGTATTCAAAACCCTTGTCACCACCGGCAAGCCTCAGCGGTATTATGTCTTCGTCATCCCGGTCAACGCTGAACTGAATCTGAAAAAGGCTGCTTCCGCCGTCGGCGAGAAATCCGTCAGCATGATTCCTCAGCGGGATCTGCTGCCGCTGACAGGGTATGTTCACGGCGGCTGTTCCCCCATCGGAATGAAAAAGCGTTTCCCTTCATATATTCATGAGAGCGTCTCCGGCCTGGATCGGATCTTTGTCAGCGCCGGCCGCGTCGGCTGCCAGGTGGAGCTGGATCCCGCCGACCTCGTCCGGGTGGCGGAGCTGACGGTGAAAGATCTGGTTTGATTGACTTTCCCGGCTTCTGCATGGTAAAATTACGCAGTATTTTTATGGTTTTCTGCCGTTTAAGATATCCGTTTGATGGAGGTTTCCCGATGAAGAAAAAGCACACGCTGGTGTGGCTCGTCCCGCTGATTCTTCTGCTCCTGCTGATTCCCTTCCTGGTTCCCTCCGCCCTCCCGTATGCCGGCGCTGAAGAGCTGCCGGTTTTCACCGATGTAGAGCTTGCCAACCCTGCACCGGAACCGGTGTCGCTGGAGCCGAACCCGAAATATAAGAACTCCATGGTTTCACGGTATGCCCCGCATAAGGATGCCTTCACGAACGACCCGCTGGGTTACCAGGACGGCACAATCTGCGTCAAAATTGAGAAGAGAACCGTTGTCAACGGCATCGGCGGCAAAACCACTGTGTATTTCACCTGGGTGAAGATTGCTGATCCGTCCCAGCTCCGCACCAGCACCAATCAGCCTTATCCTTCCAAGCAGCTCGTCGCCGCAACCTCTCTTGCCCGCCGGGAACGCTCCGTGCTGGCCATCAACGGCGACTATTTCTGCGACCGAACAGAAGGCATCGTCTACCGGAACGGCGAACGGCTGCGGAACAGTGTTTTCGATACCGGCTACGGCTATGACGCGCTGATTATCGACCTGAACGGCAATTTCCATATTCTGCTGAAACCCGATCCCAGTGATTTCAAGCCTTACGAGGGTTGTATCTCCCACAGCTTTATCTTCGGACCCGCGCTCGTCGTTGACGGCAAGATGCAGGTGCTGGACGGCAACAATTACGCCAGTTCCCCCGGTATGGGACTCCATAAATACCTGCAGCGCCAAGCCATCTGCCAGATGGATTACCTGACCTACCTGATGATCACTGCGGAAGGTCCGGAACAGTCCAAGGACGGCGGTCTCACGGGTCAGGAAATGGCCCAATTGGCCTATGACTGCGGCGCGGTACAGGCATATAACCTGGACGGCGGTTCTTCCAGCTGGCTGGTGCTCGGTACCGACCGCATCAACGCCACCCGCGGCAAAAAGCGGGATATCCAGGATATCATCTACTTTGTCACTGCCGAAGAAGACCCCACTCCTGCGGAATAAGCCCGGAGCAGTTTCGCTGCCCACCGCCAATAAAGGAAGCATCTGCCTATGAATACCCTCCTGTCCATCGGACCTCTGAACCTGACTCCCTACGGGCTGGCAGTGCTGACCGGCGTGCTGGCCGGTGTGCTGCTGTGCCTGCTGAACAAGAAGATCTTTCCGCTCTTGCCGTTGACAATTCTGGGTGCGGTTGTGTTGGGTCATGCTTTTTGGGTGTTCCTTCGGCTGGATGGTTATATAGATGAAGTCAGTTCCTTCGCGTTCATGTTCCAACCCTGGCTGGGCGGATATACGCTTTACGGCGCGCTGATCGGCGGCGCGCTCGGTGCGCTGGCCGGCGCGAAGCTGAGCGGCATCCGTCCCCTGGAAGCACTGGATTCCCTGGCGCCTGCAGCCTGCGCGGTCCTCTTTTTCTGCCGGATCGGAGAATACTATACAGGTGAAGGTGTCGGCGCTGAAGCGCTGGAATCTCTTTCCTTCTTTCCCATTGCCAGCACTGGGCTGAATGACGGATTCTGGTTGTATGCAGTCTGGTTCTGGGAAGCGGTTGCAGCATTGATCATCCTTGTTATCCTGCTGTTCCGCCGAAAAAAGGCACAAACCGGAGAACTCACCGTGCTGTTCACCACCCTGCTGGGTACAAGCCAGATCTTGTTAGAGCAGTTCCGGAAAGACAATTTTGTGCGCTTGAATTCATTCGTCCGTTTCACCCAGATCGCGGCTATCCTGACCTTACTGGCCCTGATGATCTGTCTGGTGATCCGGCGCAAACCCGGCAAAGCGAAAGCCGGCCTGAGCTTCGCCGTGCTGGCCGTGGCGACCGGAGCATTGGTGTTCGCCGAATTCGTCTTTGACAAACCGCAAATGGAACCCTTGCTGTATATAACCATGATTGCAACAGCAGTGCTGTTCGGCATACTGCTGATTCATTTCCGCGGAGAAGCCGGAAAACTGTCGGCTGGATTCTTCGCCCTGTTTTCCGGCATCCTGGTTTTACTGTACATCCTGGCCACGGCAGATCCGGATGCGTCCGGCTTCCAGTATACAATACTGCTGGATTTGATGATGTTGTCTTCCCTGACGGCCATCGGCGTTACCCTGATGACCTTATACCATACCGAACCTGCACTCCCCCCTTCTGCTTCATAGCTTTCCGGACCGTAGCTGACGTCAATCAGGATGTCAAGCAGCCCCATCGGGCAACAATTTGTTTATAATTTTGAGATATTTTGAGAATAATCGAGCTTTTCGGCGAAAACTGCCCATTATCGTCCGAAAAGCATCATTTTTGACTATTTATCTCTTTGACTTTCTTTGACTTTTGAGTATACTATAATCAGCGCTTGAGAGAGCGCGGCGGTTAATGACCGCAGCACCAAAAATTCCCGGAACCGGAATCAGACCGGAACCGGATAATCAGAATGGAGGGTTAATTATGAGTAGTTTCCTGCCTGCTGTTTTCGGTGAAAATATGATGGACCTGTTTGATGATTTCGACCGTGATTTCTTCCGCGGCTTCGGCCGGCCGGAGCGGATGCTCTACGGCAAGAACGCGCCCCGGATGATGAAGACGGACGTGAAGGAAACGGACGACGGTTATGAACTGGCTGTGGATCTGCCCGGCATGAAGAAGGAAGAGATTCATCTCGACCTTCAGAACGGCTGTCTGACCATCTCCGCGGAGAAGAACCTGGAGAACAAGGAAGAGAAGCATGGCAAGATCCTGCGCCAGGAGCGCTACACCGGCACCATGCAGCGCAGCTTCTACGTCGGTGAAAACCTGACGGAAGAGGATGTGCAGGCGAAATACGAGGACGGCGTCCTGACGATCACCCTGCCGAAGAAGGAAGCCCGTAAGGTTCCCGAGAAGAAGCAGATCCTGATCGCGTAATCTTTCACCGAAAAGGAGCGGCTCATCCGAGCCGCTCCTTTTTATAGTGAATCAATATACCTGCATGCCGCCAGGGCCGCCGTCGCTCCGTCCGCCGCGGCGGTGGTCAGCTGGCGCACCGTCTTGCTGCGGCAGTCCCCCGCCGCGAAGATGCCGGGCGTTTTCGTCTCACAGCGCTCGTCGCTGTCGAAATAGCCCCATTTGTTCAGGTCCGCCAGATGCGCGAAGGCGTCGTTTTCCGGAATCAGGCCGATCGCGACAAACAGGCCGTCGCAGGCGATCCGCTGTTCCGCACCGCCGGCCTGGGGCTGTACGCTCACGCTCCGGAGGATTCCCTCCTCCGTGTTCAGCCCGGTAATCTTCACGCCGGTCAGTTTCTCCACATTGGGCCGGGCAAACAGGATATCCTGCAGTTTCTTTTCTCCGGTGAACTCCGGCAAATCCTGCAGCATGATTACCTTTTCACACTTGCCGGAGAGCAGGATCGCCTCCTGCAGGGCGGAGTTGCCGCCGCCGGCGACGCACACCGTTTTTCCGGTATAGAAATCACCGTCGCACACGGCACAGAAACTGATCCCCTCGCCGACCAGTTCATTTTCTCCGGGCAGTCCGAGCATCCGGTGCTTCACGCCCGCCGCGATGATTACAGCCTTCGCGTCCCGCTCCAGTCCGTCATCCGTAAAGACCCGTTTGTAATCCCCGTGGTCCTCGATCCGGATCACCTCTGCCAGGTCTACCTCCGCGCCCTGGGCCATAATCTGGTCCAGCAGCGCTTCCGCGTATTCATTCCCGCTCATCTGGGCGGTTCCGGGCCAGTTTTCCACCTTGGGACTGTAGGTGATCTGTCCGCCGAAACCGTGCTTTTCCAGCACCAGCGCGTTCTTTCCGTTCCGCTGCGCATACAGCGCCGCCGTCATGCCCGCAGGGCCGCCGCCGACCACAATAATATCCGTCATCCTTCTTCCTCCGAAAAAAAGGGACGCGGCTGCGTCCCTGTCTTATGATTGCCGGGTTAACCGACCTGCTTCGCGGTCAGCATACCCTTGATTTCAGACACGCCCTTGAACTTCGTGAACTCGCCGTCCTGGCCGAGCACCACCAGCGTGGGCGCCTGTTTTACGCCGTACTGGTTGGTCAGTTCGGGATTGTCGGTCGCCAGCACCTTCTTGAACAGGAAGCCAGCCTTCTCCAGCATGCTGATCGCCAGCTTGCAGTTGGGGCAGGTCGCGCTGACAAACAGGATCGCGCGGCTGGTGCCGGCCTTGCTTTCCTTCTCAGGCTCAGCAGCAGGCTGTTCCGCAACGGGCGCTTCCGGCGCCGCCGCCATGATGGGGCCGGAATGGGTCAGCCGGCTGTGGCCGATGTCATAGACCTTCCTGTCCTTGAATTCCTGCGCCTTGCCGTCGTTCCAGTTCTGGACAGGACGGTAGTAACCGGTGATCCGGCTGTAGACCTCTGTCTTCTGGCCGCAGTGCGGGCAGGTCTGCTGCTCACCGGTCAGGTAGCCGTGATCCTTGCACACGGAATAGGTGGGGCTCATGGTGTAGTAGGGCAGCTTATAGTTCTCCGCGATCTTGCGAACCAGGTTCGCCGCCGCTTTCCAGTCCGGAAGCTTCTCGCCCAGGAAGGCGTGGAAAACCGTACCGGAGGTATAGAGGGTCTGCAGCTCGTCCTGCACGTCCAGGGCGGAGAAGATGTCCTCGCTGTAGCCGACGGGCAGGTGGCTGGAGTTGGTGTAGTAGGGCGTGCCGTTCATATTCGCGGTGATGATATCCGGATACTGCTCCTTGTCATGCTTCGCGAAGCGGTAGGTTGTGGACTCGGCCGGAGTCGCTTCCAGGTTGTACAGGTCGCCGTACTCTTCCTGGTAGTCGCTCAGGCGTTCCCGCATATGGTTGAGCACGTCCTTGGCGAACTGCTGCGCTTCCGGATGGGTCAGGTCTTTTTTCAGCCATTTCGCATTCTGCGCGGCTTCGTTCATACCCACCAGACCGATGGTGCTGAAGTGGTTGCTGAAGGTGCCCAGATACCGCTTGGTGTAGGGATACAGACCGCCCTCCAACAGCTTGGTGATAACCGTGCGCTTGGTCTTCAGGCTGCGGGCGGAGATGTCCATCAGGCGGTCCAGCTGGCGGTAGAAGTCCTTCTCATCGGAGGATTCATAGGCCAGGCGCGGCATATTGATGGTGACCACGCCGATGGAACCGGTGGATTCGCCGCTTCCGAAGAAACCGCCGCTCTTCTTGCGCAGTTCACGCAGGTCCAGGCGCAGGCGGCAGCACATGCTGCGTACGTCGCTGGGCTCCATATCGGAGTTGATATAGTTGCTGAAATAGGGGGTGCCGTACTTGGCGGTCATTTCGAACAGCAGGCGGTTGTTTTCCGTCTCGGACCAGTCGAAGTTGCGGGTAATGGAATAGGTGGGGATCGGATACTGGAAGCCGCGGCCGTTGGCGTCGCCCTCGATCATGATCTCGATGAACGCCTTATTGACCATGTCCATTTCCTTCTGGCACTCACCGTAAGTGAAGTCCATCTCCTTGCCGCCGATGATGGCCGGCAGGTTCTCCAGGTCCTTCGGGCAGGTCCAGTCCAGCGTGATGTTGGAGAAAGGCGCCTGGGTGCCCCAGCGGCTGGGCGTATTCACGCCGTAGATGAAGCTCTGGATGCACTGTTTGACTTCCTTCTGGCTCAGGTTGTCAACGCGGACAAAGGGCGCCAGGTAGGTATCAAAGCTGGAGAACGCCTGGGCGCCGGCCCACTCGTTCTGCATGATGCCCAGGAAGTTGACCATCTGGTTGCACAGCGTGGACAGATGGCTGGCCGGGGAACTGGTGATCTTGCCGGGAACGCCGCCAAGGCCTTCCTGGATCAGCTGCTTCAGGCTCCAGCCGGCGCAGTAGCCGGTGAGCATGCTCAGATCGTGAATGTGGATCGCGGCGCTGCGGTGGGCTTCGGCGATCTCGTTGTCATAGATCTCGCTGAGCCAGTAGTTCGCCGTAATGGCGCCGGAGTTGGACAGAATCAGTCCGCCCACGGAATAGGTGACGGTCGAATTCTCCTTCACCCGCCAGTCGTTGATCCGCAGGTAGTTGTCCACCAGGTCTTTATAGTTCAGGAGCGCAGAATTGACGTTGCGGACTTTTTCACGCTGTTTGCGGTAAAGGATGTAGGCCTTGGCCACGTCGGAATAACCGGCCTCGGACAGCACCTTTTCGACGCAGTCCTGGATCGTTTCCACGGCGATTTTCCCGTCGTGGATCAGCGGTTCGTATTCCGCCGTAACGCGAAGAGCGAGCATATCGATCACGCTGGGATGATACTGCTTCTCCAGCGCCTCAAAGGCCTTGGTGATGGCTTTTGAGATTTTGCTGATCTCAAACTCGGTGATTTTTCCGTCTCTTTTGACAACCTGATACATGATTTCGTGCTCCTGTTTCCGTAGTTTTTGAAGTTTTGACGGGGCAGAATCGCCCCTTTCAACGTGCTCAGTTAATATATCACGCCATTACGGTGAAGTCAATATGTTGTGAGGCAAAAACGAAAAATAAACTATATGTTGTGCATATAGCGGTTTTCGTGTTTTCTGTGTATGTAACCTTGTATGCAAAAAAAACGCGGTGTATACTGGCTTTGTCAGACAGGAGGGATCCCTATGGTCAGCTTTTCCGTTACTTTCGGCAATGTGCTGCTGATGCTGCTGTATTTGTTGCCCGGTTTCCTGCTGTGTAAATGTAAAAAAGTCAAACCGGAGCACCTGAGCACGGCCAGCGTGATCCTGCTGTACGTCTGCGGGCCCGGGATGTTCCTGAACGCGCTGATTGATCTGGATGTCACACCGGAACTGACCGCACGGATGGGTCTGTTCATCCTTTTCTCCCTGATCGGTGAAACGACGCTCATGCTGCTGATCCTGCTCCTGCCGGGTCGGAAGCGGAAAGAATTCGGTCTGCGCATGCTGTCCATCGCGTCCGTGATGGGCAACGTCGGCTTTTTCGGCATGCCGGTGGTTCGGGCCCTCTTTCCCGATGCGCCGGAGGCCGCTGTCTATTCCTGCATGTTCAATGTGTCCCTGAATATTGTTGCCTGGACAGTCGGCGTTTTCACCCTGACCGGTGAAAAGAAATATATCTCGCTGCGCGCGGCCCTGGTCAACCCCTCCGTGCTGGCCGCCGGAATCGGCTTTATTCTCTATCTGCTGAAGGCCAACACCTGGCTGCCGGACCTGGTTCGCGGCGGTTTCCGGACGCTGGGCGCCATGTCCACGCCGCTGTGCATGATCATCCTTGGCATCCGCCTGGCGACCATGGACCCGAAAAAGCTCTTCACCACGCCGCTGATCTGGCTTATCTCCGCCGGCAAGCTGCTGGCCTTCCCCCTGTTCTGCTGGGCGCTGACCCTTCCCTTTAACCTGGATCCGGTTTTCCGGGGCAGCATTCTGATCCTTGCCGCCACGCCCTGCGCCAGCATCCTACTGAACCTGGCGGAAATCCATCACCATGGGCAGGAACTCGCCGCCAACTGCGCTTTGCTTTCCACCCTGCTCAGTATCATTACCATTCCGCTGCTGAGCCTTTTGACATAAAGAACAGCCCGGCTTGTACCGGGCTGTGATGTAATGACATTTCTGAAATTCAAATCATAATTATGAATTCTGAATTATGAATTCTGAATTGTTTAATAGGTTCCGTAAATCGCGCGGTACTGGGTAGGCGTGCAGCCCTTCTTTTCCCGGAAGACCCGGTTGAAGGTCGCCACGCTGCCGAAACCGCTTTCGATCGCCACGTCCCGCATGGAGCGGTTGGTTCGGATCAGCAGGTCCATTGCGACCTGGAGCCGTTTCTGGCAAAGGTAGTCCTTGAAGGAATATCCCGTCTGCCGCTTGAAGGAACGGGAAAAATAGTAGCGGCTGAAACCCGCGAACCGGGCCACATCCTCCAGGGACAGTTCCTCCCGGTAATGGTTGTTGATATAGGTCATCACCGCGGTAATCACTTCGGAATCCATATTCCGCATGCCGTCGTCTGTCCGAGGCCGGATGCCGCTGATGTACTGTTGGCCCAGCGTGGCGTATATCCGCAGGATGCAGCTGTAACACACTGTGTTCCACATCATTTCCCGCTTCTCATACGTGTCCCGGGCCCGGAGCAGCAATTCCCGGATGCGCACATGGGCTTCCGATCCGTCCCGCAGATGGAAGGGCTTGTTGAAATACATAGCGATGGACTTGATATCGCGCATCGTCATGATCGCGTCCGGCTCGAACAGGAACAGATACCGGCTGCTCCCCTCCTCCATGGACAGGGAGTGCGGCATGTCCGGCGGGATAATCAGCACCTCGCCCTTGCGGACCTGATAGACCGTATCGTCCACGGTATAGGTCACCGTGCCCTCGATCGTCAGCACGACCTCCACAGCGGAATGGTCGTGCGTTTCGTAACGCCACGGCACGTCCGAATACCAGATCCGGATGGAGGAATCATCCAGGTAAGTGACGTACTCCCGTCTGCCCTGAAGCACCCGGAAGCCGTCCTCATAGCGTGCAGCCCGGGCGGATCCTTCCCTGATACCCATCTGTGACACCGGACTGCACCTCCTTTTTTTGCGTTAATGCCTAACAAGTGGTTTCAATCCATAATTATGAATTATGAATTGTGAATTATGAATTAACCTTTTACCGCGCCCAACGCCATGCCTGTAACGAAGTACTTCTGCAGGAACGGATAGACGATCAGGATCGGAACGGTGGAAATAACCGTGATCGCGCAGCGGATCGTGACCGGCGTTGTCAGGGTGGTGCTCTTGAGCGCCTCAACCGAGGTCTGCGCCGCGTTGGCGCTCTGCTGCGTCGTCGCCAGTTTCATCTTCAGGATATACTGCAGGGTATACAGGTCTTTTTCACCGCCGCAGTACAGATAGGTGTCGAACCAGCTGTTCCACGCGCCGACTGCCACAAACAGGGCCACGGTCGCCAGTACCGGCGTGCACAGCGGGAAGATGATCTGCCAGTAAGCCCGCAGGTCTCCGGCGCCGTCGATCTTTGCGGACTCCACCAGCGCGTCCGGCAGGCCTGCGATATAGGTCCGGATCACAATCATATTGAAACACGAGAACATCGTCGGAATGATGTAGACGAGGAACGTGTTCCGCAGATGCAGGGTGTTGGAAATCAGCAGGTAGTTCGGGATCATGCCGGCGTTGACGTACATCGTCAGGACCAGCACGGTGGTGATCACCTTGCGGAGCACATACTCCCTGCGGGAGAGGGCGTAGGCCAGCATGCCGGTCCAGAACAGGTTCAGCACGGTGGTCAGAACCGTCTTGGCCGCAGAGATAAACGCCGCGGTATAAACCGATTTATCCGAAAGGATGGATTCGTAGCTCTTCAGGCTGAGGATCCTGGGCCACAGGCCGATCCCGCCGCGTAGGGCGTCCGTACCGTCGTTGAAGGAATAGGCCACGGTATTGATGACCGGATACAGAGTCAGGAACATCAGCAGGGTCAGGATGATTGTATTGACAATCGGGAAAACAATGTCCCGGTGCTTTCTGGGTTTTTTGATCGTAGCAGTCGTCATGTTTCCCACCTCCTCAGATCAGCGTGTCTTCATCAAGCTTCTTGGCCGTGAAATTCGCCGCCAGGAGCAGGATGATAGCCACGATGCTCTTGAACATACCGGCTGCCGTGGCAACGCCGTACTGCTGTTTGGAAACACCGTACTTCAGTACGAAGATGTCGATCGTTTCGGAATAATCAATAACAACCGAGTTGCCGAGCAGGTACTGGATTTCGAACCCGGCCTCCATCAGGTGGCCGATGTTCATGATCAGCAAAATCACAAAGGTGGATTTGATCCCGGGCAGCGTCACGTGCAGGATCCGCTGGAAACGTCCCGCGCCGTCGATGGCCGCCGCCTCATACAGGCAGGGATCGATCGCCGTCATGGCGGAGATGTAGATGATGGTGCCCCAGCCGACTTCCTTCCAGACGTTGATCACGCCGACCAGCCACCAGAAATACTTGCCTTCGCCGAGGAACCATACCGGTTCCTTGACCAGGCCGATGCCTTTCAGGGCTTCGTTGATGGTGCCGTTGCTGGCAAAGATATTCTGCGCCATACCGACCACGATAACCATGGACAGGAAATGGGGCAGATAGGTCACGGTCTGCACCGTGCGCTTGAATTTGCGGTTGCGCACCTCGTTCAGGAGCACAGCCAGCAGCACGGCTGCTACCGTGCCGAAAACCAGGTTGATTACGCTCATGGCCAGGGTGTTGCGGATACTGTTGATGAAATCCGCCCGGCCAAAGAGCCATTCAAAGTTCTGCAATCCCACCCAGGGGCTCTTCAGTACACCAAGGCCCGGTTTGAAATCCTGGAACGCCGTTACCCAGAAATACATCGGGAAATAGTTGAAGAACAGGACATACAGGAACATCGGAACCGACATGAGCATAAGCTGCCACTGGGATCCGAGCGTGGTAAAAAAGCCCCGCTTCCGGACCGGCTTCAGTCCCTCCTGTGCATTCCGAGCGATACTGGTCATGACTGATTAACCCCTTTCCGAAAAAACCATGGGGAGAGACAAGCCTCTCCCCATGGCCGACAGATCATTGATTATTTGTTGTCGAGAACCTTGTGAGCCTCGATGACAACATGCTCCTGCATGTAATCCTGGAAGGCCTTGGCGGAGGGAGTGATTTCCTCAACGAAGGCGTCCCACTTGGCGTCGAACTCGGCCGGATCGCACATGATGATCTCGGGCAGGTCCTTATCCTGGATGGCGCAGAAGTCGGTGTGCTCAACATCCACGGGGGTGTAGTCAATCTGCCAGGCTTCTCCGAAGGGAGCGAGCTCGATGGGCGCGTTGACGAAGTCAGCCCACTTGGAGTAGTTGTACTTGCTCAGGAATTCCTTGTCATAATCGTTCATCTGGCCGAAGACGATCTCGTCCTGGTTGCCGGGCTCCCAGCAGTTGCCGGCCTTGACGGTCTTGTCGCCAACCTTGATGTCGTTCATGATCCAGCCCTGCTTCTTGGGGCTGCTCTGGGTGAAGCCTTCAGCCTTGTTGGCCAGCTTCCACTGAGCATTCTGGGTGTTGGCGTACTGCTCGGCAGTCATGTTCAGACGGCCGTTCTCATCGATGATGTAGTCTTCGCCTTCAATGCCCCAGTTGAAGATCATCTGCCACTCGTCAGACATCATTTCTTCCCACATGGCAACGATCTTCTCGGCGTACTGGCTCTTCACGGAGATACCGAAGCCGCGGCGGACATTCGGCAGGGAGCCGTTCAGGTAGTGCTCTTCGATCTTCCAGTTGGCGGTGGGCATTTCCACGCCCTCGATGTCTTTCTCGCTGTAGACCGGGCCCAGAGCGACGTAGGTGTTCTCATACATCTTGGCGTCAATCAGGGCGGAGGTGGCGGAACCGAAGTCCCAAGCCTGGTCGAACATGCCCAGGATGGTACCGCTGGAGATCGCGGCGATGTACTGGTCATAGTTCATAACGAAGGTGTCCTTGTTGATCAGGCCCTTGTGGAATTCTTCGTTCAGCTTCTTGTAGTAAGCCTTGGCATAGGGCTTGTCGATGAATGTTTCGGTGTGGAAGTCAGGATCGTTCACGTCGATCAGCACTTCGCCGTCGTTCGGGCGGCCCATCAGGTGCTGCACGGGGTTGATCAGGCAGAAGTGACGCCAGTCTTCGCACAGGATGGCGAAACCGGTGTAGGGAGTGCCGTCATCCCGGGTGGGATGCTTGGCCAGGAACTGCTCGATCAGATCGAAATAGCCGTCCAGGGTGATGTTCTTGACGTCCGGATATCCGGCATCCGCCAGAACCTGCTTCTGGAGGAAGAATGCGGGGCCGCCGACGCTCAGGGCGATCTGGGGACCGTCCGGCAGACCGTAGTTGGGGATGATGTACAGGGTGTCTTTGCCGTCAACCTTCTCGATCAGGCGGGCCTTCTGGGGCTCGATGTGCGCCCACAGTTTGGGGGTCTTCTCGGGGCTGATGTAGTCCAGCAGGTTGATCAGGGCGCCATTGCTGATGATGAGGTCAGCGCTGTTGCCGCCGTCAAACAGGTCCGGATAGTCCTGGCCGGAGATCATCATACCGAGTTTCTCATCCAGGTCGCCGGCGAGGTATTCAAACTTGAATTTGACGCCGAACTTTTCTTCGATCAGCTTGTAGATCTTGTTGTCTTCGGTGGGCTGATCGCCGGGATCGCCGCGGAAGACGGTCAGGGTGATAACCTCAGCTTTTTCTTCCTTCTTGCCGCCCAGCACGCCCGTTGCAAAGAGCACGCCAATGATCGCAGCAACGACGATCAGAGCAATGACGGCAATCAGAACCTTCTTGTTCTTCATGGTTTCTTCTCCTCCATTTTTTCTTTTGGCACATATGTGCCTTTTGTACATATTATGACCAAATTGTACGTACTTTCACAATGGCACATCCGGTCAAAACGCCTTGTTTGTTGCTCTATTGCTGTTCAATTTTTGCGCTTTTGTTTGCAAACGTTTGCACGGGTGATCACATATTGCGTTGTTAAAACGCTTTTGTTTCCTTGTGTTTCGGGTTTTTTAACAATATTTTACACTCAATTGTTGCTCAACAAAAAATGAGGCGATTGAACAGAAATCGCCTCATCGCAATGAATAATCACGTTTTTGCGCAGTTTCTCCGGTTTTTGCTGTCTTCCGGAAGGCCTTCCTTACAGCAGATGGCTGCGCATTTCTGCCGGATCGATCGCAGCAAGATCCGCCGGCGGAACGTCGAAGAGCGTCTTGCAGCCGAAGATCTGCCGCTTGTTCATCCGGGCCACCGCCCGGGCACAGGCCACCAGCACGGAGGCCGTGAATTCCGGGTTGGAATCCAGCTTCAGGGAGAACTCCATCACGTGACGGCGGCTGCCGTCCATACCGGTTTTGCCGCAGCGGATCACCTGCCCGCCGTGGGGCAGTTCGCTGTGGTCCCGTTTCATCTCCTCTTCGGTGATGAAAGTGACTGTCGTATCATAATCCGCGAAATAATTGGGCATCTCTTTAATCTGTTTTTCGATCAGCGCCCTGTCCGCGCCTTCCTCCGCCACCACATAGCACTCACGGGTATGCTTCTGGCGGGTGGTCAGCTCGGGATTCTCCCCGGCACGGACTTTCGCCAGCGCTTCTTCCACCGGCACGGTATACTGGCGGGCATCCTTCACGCCGGGGATCCGGCGGATGGCGTCGCTGTGGCCCTGGCTGACGCCGCGGCCCCAGAAGGTGTAGTCCATCCCGTCCGGCAGGACAATGTTCATATACAGGCGCGCGAGGGAGAACAGGCCGGGATCCCAGCCCGCGCTGATGATTGCGGTATGGCCGTTCGCCTGCGCCGCCTTGTCCACATTGGCGAAATGCTCCGGCACCCGGGCATGGGTATCAAAGGAATCAACCACGTTGAAGGATTCCGCCAGCATCGGGGTCATCACAGGCAGATCGGAAGCGCTGCCGCCGCAGATGATGATCACGTCAATCTGACCGGTGTAGTTCTTCACGTCCTGCGCGGCGTAAACCGGCGCGCCGGTCAGCGTTTTCACCGTCGCCGGATCCCGGCGCGTAAACACGCCGAAAAGCTCCGTATCCGGATTCTGGCGGATCGCCAGTTCCACACCCCGTCCGAGGTTTCCGTATCCGTAAATCGCAATCTTCATATTTATTCTCTCCTGTTCACCAGAATGAATTGTTGCGGAGTCATCCATGCTTCAGCATGGTTAATGACTCCCATGCTACAGCTGTCAAAGAGCCTATGGCTCTTTGGTAACAGCGATCGCAGAATTATGAATTAATCACTCAGAAGGTCCTTCATATCATACATTCCCGGCGCTTTTCCGATCAGGAACTTCGCGGCCTTCAGGCTGCCTTCCGCGAACACGCCGCGGCTGAACGCTTCATGCTTCAGGGTGATCCGCTCGTTCTGGGTGCCGATCATGACCTCGTGCACGCCGACGATGTTCCCCATCCGGATCGCGTGGATCCCGATCTCGTCCGGCGTCCGCTTGCCCTGGCCGGAGCGTCCGCAGTTGGCCGTTGCTTTCGGCCGGACTTCCTTCACAGCGTTGAACAGTGCCAGCGCGGTGCCGCTCGGCGCGTCCAGCTTCCGGTCGTGATGCTGCTCCACGATCTCGATCTCCCCTTCCGGATACAGCGCCGCCGCTCGTTTCACCAGGTCCGTCAGCGTCGCGATACCCAGGGAGTAATTTGCCGCCAGGAAGATCGGGATCGTCTTCGCGGCTTCCCGGATCCGGGCCTTTTCTTCTTCAGTCTGGCCCGTGGTCGCCAGCACCACCGGCAGCTTTTTCGCTTCGGCGTAGTCCAGCAGGGCCCCGGTCATGGAGTGATGGCTGAAGTCGATGATGACATCCGTTTCCGCTATACATTCCTTAAAAGAAGGAACGCACACATCCTCCGCGGGGATCATGGGATCCACGCCGGCTGCAATCACGCTGTCCGTGTCCCGCTCCGCGCAGGTCCGGACCTCCCGTCCCATATGCCCGCCGTATCCGCAAAGAAGGATCCTCATGCCTTTACCTCCAGTCCCTGCGCGCGCATCAGCTCAAGCAGCTTCTGCCGGTTACCCTCTTCCATCTCCACCAGCGGCAGCCGGAGGATATACTTGCCGAAACCCATCGCGGCGCAGGCCGCTTTCACGGGGATCGGGTTGGTTTCGATCATGGTCTGGTTCATCAGGGAAAGCAGCTTCAGCTGCAGTTCCGCGGCGCCCTTCACGTCTCCCGCAAAGAACCGGCGGCACATTTCCGCCATCTCCCCGGGCACGATGTTGCCCACCGTGGAGATGACGCCCTTTCCGCCCAGGCTCAGCACCGGCACCGTCTGGTCATCGTTGCCGGAATATACGTCCAGCCGGTCCCCGCACAGTTCAAGTTCCTTCGCGACCTGGCTGATACTGCCGCAGGCTTCCTTCACCGCGGCAATCTTCTCATGCTTTGACAGTTCCGCCAGGGTCGCGGGCAGCATGTTCAGCCCGGTCCGGGAGGGAACGTTATACAGGATGCAGGGCACGTCGCTCACGTCCGCGATAGCGGAAAAACTCGCGATCAGTCCCCGCTGGGTTGTCTTGTTATAGTAGGGCGTCACCAGCAGTACCGCGTCCGCACCGGCACGGCAGGCGGTCTTTGTCCGCTCAATGGCGTGCGCGGTATTGTTTGAACCGGTGCCGGCGATGACCGGCACCCTGCCCGCGACGCGTTTGACGCAGAATGCGGTCAGGTCTTCGTGTTCCCGGTCCGTGATGGTGCTTCCCTCACCGGTCGTACCCGCAACCACAAGCGCGTCGATCCCCTTGTCCAGCTGGAAATCAATCAGCCGTCCAAAGGCGTCCCAATCGATCCCGTCCCCGTCAAAGGGCGTGATCAACGCGGTTGCCGCGCCTGTAAAGATCGTGTGTTTCATACCGGAACACCTCCGTAATCAGATCAGAAAACAATTGTATGCAGTGTAACCCAGGGCTGGTTTCCCGTCAATCCCCGCCGCTTTCTCAGTCGGAAATAACGAGATCCATGACGATATCCGTCTCCTCCATGGGCAGGTCGGCGCGCAGCAGCGCCCGGAAACAGAGGCAGACCGTCCTGCCGGGATGCTCCGCGAGGAACCGGTCATAATATCCCGCGCCGTGACCCAGCCTGGCACCGCGCGGCGACGCCGCCACACAGGGAACCAGGATCAGGTCAGGTTCCGGGATCGCCGCTCCACTCCCGGGCAATTCCGGTTCTGGGATACCCAGGATGCCGGGTTTCAGCGCATCCGGGTCTTCCACAGGAATCGCCGTCATCTGCGTCCGGTCCAGGCAGCGTGGCAGCAGCAGCGTCTTCCCTTCGCGAAGCGCGGCCCGCATCAGTTCCCGCGTGTCAGGTTCCGTCGGCATGCTCCAGTAGGCCATGACCGTCCCGGCCTGTTTCCAGGAAGGAAGGGCCAGCACCTGCCGGGTAATCTCCCGGCTCGCCTCGCGCCGGTAGGTTTCAGTCAGTCCCGCGGAAACAGCCTGTGTTTCCTGCCGGACGCGCTGCTTCTCCGCCCTTGCTCCGCCGTGCACAGCCGTGCCCTCCTTACTTACCGATTCGTATTGTATCATACTGTTTTCGATCGTGCTGTTTTCCGGTTGTTTTTCATCCTTTCCCTGTGGTATGATGAAAAAAACAGGATTTCATCACCGACAAAACCGATCAGGAGTTTCATATGAGTATCGTTGTCATCGGCGCCGTCTTTGTGGATATCAAGGGGTATCCTTCCCGTACCTATATCCCCGGAGGCCGGAACGCCGGCAAAGTGCGCTATGTACACGGCGGCGTCAGCCGGAACATCGCGGAAGATTTGGGCAACCTGGGGCTGGAGCCTGTTTTCCTCTCCCTGGTGGATCACACCGGCGTGGGGGAAGACGTGCTGCTCCGTCTCCAGGAGCATGGAGTCATAATCGATCATGTACGGCAGGTTCCGGAGGGTATGGGAACCTGGCTTGCCGTCTTTGACAACAACAACGACGTCTGTGCCTCCATCTCCCACCGTCCGAACCTGAAACCGCTGCTGAACCTGCTGCAGGACAAGGGCAACCAGCTCTTTGCCGGCGCGGAAAGCGTCCTGCTGGAACTGGATCTGGAAGAATCCGTGGTGGAGGAGATCTATCGGCTGAAGGAAAAATATAACACCCGGGTCTACGCGGCCGTATCCAATATCAATATCGCGCTGGAGCGTCGGGCTTTCCTGCAGCAGACCGACTGTTTCGTCTGCAACCGTCAGGAAGCCGGTGTCCTCTTCTCCGTTGAGTTTGGCAACGAGGATCCTGATACGCTTGCCCAAAGGCTTTCCGAGCTGGTAACCGGCGCGGAAATCCCCGCGATGATCGTCACCCTCGGCGCGGACGGCGCCATCTGGGCGGACTGCCATGGCCGGTTCGGTGCCTGTCCCGCGCAGCAGGTGCCGGTCGCAGACACCACCGGCGCCGGGGACGCGTTTTTCGCGGGCGTCGCCGCCGGCCTGACCTACGGAAAAGACCTGGCTGAAGCCTGCGCCATCGGCGTCCGCCTGGCCTCCTCCGTCATCTGCTCCCTCGAGAACACCTGCCCGAGGTTTTTACCGAGTGAATTCGGATTTCACCAGTAATCATAATTATGAATTCTGAATTATGAATTAGCTCCAGAGCTCTTTCAGCGCTTTGATCAGGTATTCCAGGTCCTTCGTCCCGGCCGTCTCATACACGGAATGCATGGCCAGCTGGGCCAGGCCGATATCCACCGTATCCATGGATACATGCGTGTTGGAGATGTTCCCCAGCGTGGAACCGCCCGGCAGGTCCGACCGGTTCACAAAGTGCTGCACCGGCACGCCCGCCTGTTCGCAGATCAGGGTGAAACGGGCGGAAGAAACCGCGTCCGTCGTATATTTCTGGTTGGCGTTGTGCTTTATCACAACGCCTTTGTTCATATAGGCCCGGTTCTGTTTGTCAAACTTTTCCGGATGATTGGGATGCACGGCGTGGGCGTTGTCCGCGGAAATCATGAAGCTGCCGGCCACCGCCGCCCGGATCTCGCCGTCCGACGCGCCGAGGGCAAAACCCAGGCGCGTCAGCGTATCATAAAGGAAGGAAGAGTCCGCGCCCTGCCGGGTGGACGAACCGACTTCCTCATTGTCAAACACGGCGCACACGTTCACCGTGTCCCGCGCGGCGCTCTCCGCCAGCGCCGTCATCCCGGCCCAGGCGCACTCCAGGTCGTCAATCCGGGCGCAGGAGAAAAACGCATCCCCGGCGCCCCACACACTCGCCCGCTCCCGGCTGTACAGGAACAGGTCGTGGCCGAGGATATCCTCTTCCCGGACGCCTGCAGCCTCCGCGATCTCCTTCATCAGGCCGCCCTTCGCGCCTTCATCCCCGTACAGGGGAAGCAGGTCGACCTGGGGATCGAATTTGTATCCGTCGTTGACTTCCCGGTTGAAATGGATCGGCTGGTTCGGGATCAGCACCGCGTCCCGGTCCAGGCTGACCAGCTTCACGCCGACGCCGTCCCCTTCCCGTACTGCCAGCCGGCCCGCGACCGACAGCGGCCGGTCCAGCCAGGCGGCCATGATCATCCCGCCGTATTTCTCGACGTTCAGCCGCACATAATGCTCCCCGCTGTCCTCGAAGTTCTCCTTGAGCTTGAAGGCGGGCGAATCGCCGTGGGCGGCGACGATCCGGAAGGAGGAAAAGCCGGTCTCCGGCACCTCAAAGGCAATGATCGCGGAATCATTCCGCATCACGTAATACCGGCTGCCCGCGTCCACCAGCCAGGGATCCGTTTCCTTCAGTTCACGGAAGCCCTTCTCCTCCAGCGTTTCACGGAAATTCGCAGCAGCGTGGAAGGCGGTGGGGGACTGCTCCGCGAAATTCAGAAATTGTTCCAGTCTGTCCATTTTCATCCTTCTTTCTGAAAACAGCGGACGGGTTTCCCGTCCGCTGTGTCCATTATTCGTTCCAGGTCAGTGCCGAGGTCAGGACTGTCGTCTTTTCCGCGTCCACTGTCAGCAGGCCGTCCTCAATGACGCCTTCCTTCCGCTCTTCCGTATCGGTAATCACAACGCAGCCGCCCTTGACCACGGCCGTCACAAACGGCACATGGCCGGCCATGATCGCCAGGTCGCCTTCGGTACCGCGCAGGATCAGCATCCCCGCGTCCCCGCGGAACAGGTCTCCGTCCGGGGAGGAAATGATCAATGGGAAGGTTTTCACGCTCTGCCGCCTTTCTTTGCCTTCTCAACCGCTTCGTCAATGGTGCCCACAAAGAGGAACGCGCTCTCCGGCAGGTCGTCATGCTTGCCTTCAATGATTTCGCGGAAGCCCCTGAGGGTCTCGCTCAGCGGGACGTACACGCCGGGCAGGCCGGTGAATTTCTCGCTGACGAAGAAGGGCTGGGACAGGAACCGCTGGATCTTCCGGGCCCGGGTAACCAGCAGCTTGTCGTCCTCCGCCAGTTCGTCCATACCCATGATGGCGATGATGTCCATCAGTTCGTTGTACCGCTGCAGGATCCGCTGCACTTCGCGGGCAATGCGGTAATGCTCCTCGCCCAGGATGTCCGCGCTCAGGATCCGGCTGGTGGAATCCAGCGGGTCCACAGCGGGATAGATGCCCTGGCTGGCGATGGAACGGGAAAGCACCGTCGTCGCGTCCAGGTGGGCAAACGTCGTGGCAGGTGCCGGGTCGGTCAGGTCGTCCGCGGGAACGTAAACCGCCTGGACGGAAGTGATGGAACCCTTATGGGTGGAGGTGATCCGCTCCTGGAGCAGGCCCATCTCCGTGGCCAGCGTCGGCTGGTAGCCAACGGCGGAAGGCACGCGGCCCAGCAGCGCGGAAACCTCGGAACCGGCCTGGGTGAAACGGAAGATGTTGTCAATGAACAGCAGCACGTCCTGGTTTTCCTGATCGCGGAAATATTCCGCCATGGTCAGGCCGCTCAGGCCCACGCGCATACGGGCTCCCGGCGGTTCGTTCATCTGGCCGTAGACCAGTGCGGTATTGCCGAGCACGCCGCTTTCCTTCATTTCATAATAAAGGTCATTGCCTTCACGTGTACGCTCACCGACGCCAGTGAACACGGACAGGCCGCCGTGCTGCTTGGCAATGTTGTTGATCAGTTCCATGATCATGACCGTCTTGCCCACGCCGGCGCCGCCGAACATGCCGATCTTGCCGCCCTTGGCGTAGGGGCAGATCAGATCGATGACCTTGATACCGGTCTCCAGGATTTCCGTGGAAGTGGACAGTTCCTCAAAGGAAGGAGCCGGCCGGTGGATATCCCACCGCTCCTCGGTCTCAACCTTCGGTCCGTCGTCCACCACGTCTCCCAGTACGTTGAAGATCCTGCCCAGGGTCTCCCGGCCTACCGGCACGGAAATGCCCTTGCCGGTATCGGTCACGGTCACGCCCCGCTGCAGGCCGTCCGTGGAGCCCATAGCGATGCAGCGCACTGTATTGTCGCCGATATGCTGGGCCACTTCCACCGTCAGCGTATGATCGCCGACCGGCAGCGTCAGCGCGTTATAGATCGCCGGCAGCTGTCCTTCTCCGAAGTGAACGTCTACCACGGGTCCCATGACCTGGGCTACGACACCCGTATTCACCTTATCCAAAGCCTTTTTCTCCTTCCTGACCTATCAATCTCACTATCTCATAATTATGAATTATGAATCGTGAATTATGAATTATTAAAGTCCGGATCCGGCCACGATCTCCGTGATCTCCTGGGTGATGGAATTCTGGCGTGCCCGGTTATACTGCAGCTGCAGATTGTCGATCATTTCCTGGGCATTCTTGCCGGCGGAATCCATCGCCATCCGGCGGGCCGCCACTTCGCAGGCGTAGCTTTCCTTCACGCAGGCCGACAGCAGTCCGCTGACATAGGTGGGAACCGCCGCGTTCAGCACCGTCTGCTCGTTGGGCTCAAAGATCGGCGCGGCTTCCTCGCTCTTTTCCTCGTTCCGCTCCAGCGGCAGCACCCACAGCAGGGTCGCCTCCTGGCTCATCATGGATTTATACCGGGTATACAGAATGCCCAGCCGGCCGAACTTTCCGTCCAGGAAATCCCGGCACAGCTCGTCCGCCAGCTTTTTAGCCTCCGAAGCCGGATATTTCTCCGAGGAAATGACCGGCTTTCCCCAGCGCTCGCAGGCCCGCTTGCCGATCGGCACGAACTCCGCGTCCGGTTCCGTGGCCGCCAGGCGGAATACGTTTGCGTTGTACCCGCCCGCCAGTCCCCGGTCGCCGGCGATCACAATGATCCGGGTGCCGGTTCCGGAAGGCCGCATATACGGCGTACGCTCGCATTCCGGTGAGGAGCGGAGCACGGAGACCACATCATCCATCGCGGATGCGTATTCCCTGCTCTGGTTCATGGTCCGGGTCGCGCGGCGAATCTTGGAAGCCGCCACCAGGCCCATGGCCTTGGTCAGGTGTAGGGTGGAGTCCACGCTGCGGATGCGGATCCGCAATGATTTGATATCAGAACCCATCCGTTACCCCCTGAAGCCTGCCAGCGCCTGCTTCATCTCTTCAATCTCTTCGTCGTCCCACTTGCCCTGCTCAATCCGCTTCAACAGATCGCCGTGGCGAGACTCCAGGTATTCGTACAGCTTGGCTTCATAGGCCGCCACGTCCTTCGGTTCCACCTCATTGAGGTATCCGTTGATGACGGCGTACACGATTGCCACCTGGCAGCCGACCCGCACCGGGGCGGAACGCTTCTGCTTCAGCACTTCCACGATGCGCTCACCCAGGGCCAGGCGAGCCTTGGTATCCGCGTCCAGGTCGCTTCCGAACTGGGCGAAGGCCTGCAGCTCACGGTACTGGGCATAGAGCAGTTTCAGTTCGCCGGCAACCTTCTTCATGCCCTTGATCTGGGCGGAACCGCCGACGCGGCTGACCGAGATACCGGGGTTGATGGCCGGACGGATACCGCTGTGGAACAGTTCCGTCTCCAGGAAGATCTGGCCGTCAGTGATGGAAATCACGTTGGTCGGGATATAGGCGGAAACGTCGCCCGCCTGGGTCTCGATGACCGGCAGCGCCGTGATGGAGCCTCCGCCGTACTCCGGCGCAATACAGACCGCGCGCTCCAGCAGGCGGGAATGCAGATAGAACACGTCACCTGGGTAGGCTTCACGTCCCGGAGGCCGGCGGATCAGCAGGCTCAGGGCGCGGTATGCCACCGCATGCTTGGACAGGTCGTCGTAGATGATCAGCACGTCCTTGCCCTGCTCCCGGAAATACTCCGCCATCGCACAGCCGGAATAGGGGGCGATGTACTGCAGCGGAGCGCTCTCCGCGGCAGAAGCGCTGACGATGATCGTATAGGGCATGGCGCCGGCTTTTTCCAGTTCCTGAGCGATCTGCACCACGCTGGTCCGCTTCTGGCCGATCGCCACATAGATACAGAGCACGTCCGTATCCTTCTGGTTGATGATCGTGTCCACGGCGATCGTGGTCTTGCCGGTCTGGCGGTCGCCGATGATCAGCTCGCGCTGTCCGCGGCCGATCGGGATCATGCTGTCGATGGCCTTGATGCCCGTCTGCAGCGGCACGCTGACGCTCTTGCGCTGGATGATACCCTGGGCGATGGCTTCCACCGGACGGATTCCGGCCGCTTCCACCGGTCCCTTGCCGTCGATCGGCTCGCCCAGCGCGTTCACCACCCGGCCCAGCAGGTTCTCGCCCACGGGAACGGACAGCGCCTCACCGGTACGGTACACGATGCTGCCTTCCTGGATGGAGTCCTTGTCGGACAGGATCGCGACAGAAACCGTCTCTTCCTCCAGGTTCTGGGCCACGCCGAAGCTGCCGTCCTCAAACCGGAGCAGCTCGTTGGCCATGCAGGAACGGAGGCCGTACACCGTGGCAATGCCGTCGCCGACGGTGATGACCGTGCCGTTCTCCTTCATTTCGATCTTTGATTCGTACTGCTTGATCTGCTCTTTAATGATACTGCTGATTTCTCCTGCCTTGGAGCTCATGAGTTCATCACTTCCTTGATCTCTTCAAGCTTATTCCGGATACTGCCGTCAATAATCCGGCCGTCCACTTCCACACGGATTCCGCCGATTAGGTCCGGATCCTCCCGGCACTGAAGCGTGACCTTCCGGCCCAGCTTCTTCTCGAGCTTGGCGCGCAGCGCCACCGTCTCCGCTTCCTTCAGCGGAACGGCGGACGTCACCACGGCAATGGACTCGCCCCGGTATCCGCGGGCCAGTTCGTCGTAGTCCCTCGCCATGCCGGTCAGCGCGGAAACATGTCCCCGGGATACCATCATCCGCAGGATCGCCAGCAGGATATCCGGGATCTTCCCGCGGAACGTGCTGTCCAGCGCGTTCAGGCGTTCTTCCTTCGTGATGGCGGGGCTGGCCAGCAGCGCCTTGTACGCCGGCGTCTGCAGCAGCGCGCTGATCACGGTTTCCAGCCCTTCTGACGTTTCTTCCGTCAGACCGGCCTGGACCGCCAGCTCAAACAGCGCCTCGGCGTATTCCCTACTCGTCGTTGTCATGTTCTGTCTCCCGTCAGTCCAGATCGTTCAGGAAGGAATCGATCAGGTTCCGATGATCTTCCTCGTTGATCTCACGCTGCAACAGTTTGCCTGTCAGCTGCGCGGATACGTTGGCGATCTCGTGCTTCATCTCGTCCTCGGCCTTCTTGCGCTCCAGCACGGCGTCCGCCTCCGCCTGGCGGCGGATTTCGGAAGCCCTCTCCCGCGCTTCGGCCACGATCTCATTGCTGCGGAATTCCGCCGTGCGGTTCGCGTCGGCAATGATCTGATCGCCCGTCATCTTTGCGGCAGCCATGGCTTCATCATAGTTCCGCTTGGTCTCTTCCGCCTCTTCCCGGGCAGCCTTCGCCTGGGCATAGTCCTCGTCGATCGCGGCGCGCCGGGCGTCCACAATCTTCTTGACGGGCTTGAAGAGGAACTTTTTGATGATCCACGTCAGCAGGAGCAGATTCGCCAGCGAGGCGATAATCGCCCAGATATTGACGGAAATAACGTCTAAAAACTGCATGTTTGTCCTCTCAATTCATCCAATCAATTATTCGCTTTCTCACGGGTGTCATCCCGAGCGCAGTCGAGGGATCTCCCCCGCCGCAGCGGATAATTATGAATTATGAATTACTTGATGGCTTCCTTCAGGATTCCCGTGAAGATTCCGGGTGCCACGAAGATCAGCAGGATTGCCACGATCAGGCCGTACAGACCGGTGGTTTCCGCGATAGCGCAGCCCATGATCATGGTCGAGGTGACGTCGCTCTTGCACTCCGGCTGACGGCCGATGGCTTCGCAGGCCTTGGCCACGGCGTTGCCTTCACCGATACCGGGGCCGATACCGGCGATCATCGCGCAGCCCGCGCCCAGTCCCAGCAGTCCCAGCATGATACCCATTGCAAGTTCCAACATTGTTTTATTCCTCCGTTTATCAGCCCTCAGGCTGTTTTTCCCTTTTTTGTTCAGTCAGCGGCAAGCGCTTTCTTCCCGCGCTTTTCGCGTTTCCTGTTCCAGTCGTCCCACGGCACCGCGCCGGCAACGTTCAGCATCGTCAGCATCGCGAAGATGAACGCCTGCATGACGCCGCTGAATACGTCAAAGTAGATGCTCAGTACCGCCGGCAGGCCGACCCGTAGCAGCGGCATATCGCCCAGCACGCCGGGCAGCCAGCCCAGCAGGGATTTGCTCAGCCCCGTCAGCGCCGATCCGATCAGGGCGGAGATCACCGCGCCGGACAGAATGTTGCCGTAATGACGGAACGCCATGGATACCGGCGTCGCGAATTCACCGATCAGGTTCATCGGCGCGAACACGGGGATGGGCTTGAACAGGCCGATGAAGTAGTTCCACAGTCCGCCGCGGAACTTGTAGTGCATAATCAGGAAGAACACCAGGATCGCCCAGCCGAAGGTGACGTTCACGTCCCCCGTCGGGCTGAACAGGCCCACCAGGCAGATCAGCGAGGAGAAGGCGCTCAGTCCCATGATCGCGGCGATGAACGGCCCCCACTCCGCGAAGAAGCCGCCCATGTTGTCCTTAACCAGCTTTTCGCACTTTTCCACGATCCATTCCGCCGCCAGCTGCCGTTTGCAGACCGCCTTAGTCGTCAGGCCGTGGGTCAGATACAGGCACAGGCCGAGAATGGAGATCATGACCGCCCAGCTGTTTACCTGGCTCTCGGAAATGTACGCGTTCATCAGCGGAGCCGGGAATTCCAGGTAAACCAATGCGCCGGAGATGTGGACGCCTTCCGTAGCCGGCGTATACAGCACCTTCAGCACGATGCATGCCAGGATCGGCAGGATCATCATCGCAATCAGGGCGTAATCGACCATCCGGAACCGGGTGCTCTTCACATCCGGCACCCTTTCTTCAGTCAATCAGATCACTTCCTTCCGTCCCCGCCTGTTCCGGACTGATGTTTTTGTTGAACTTCGGCCAGAACACGATCCCGATCCGGGGAAAGAGCATCGGGATCAGCGTCGCGTATACGTTGGTTTTGAACACGGCGATCAGGAGCACGCACAGGAGCACGCAGCCCAGCAGCCGGACCATGGCCGTGGCCTTGACCCGGGCGGCCGCTTCCTCCGGCTTGCCGCTTTCCACGCCACGGTTCATGGCGCGGGTGGCGATCAGCGCCATCAGGAAAAAGTTCCCGATCGATATAACCGCTCCGCCGAGGTTTCCGAACAGTACGGAAAGGTCCCATTTCCGGAGCAGCAGGAACACCGCTTCCATGATCAGGCTGAGGAGGATGACCCATACGGCAATGTATCCGGTCTCCTTTTTGACTGCTGGATCCATGCCCGGTGCCGGCCTCCTCTCCTTATACACAAACCTTTGGTTATTGTATCAAATCCG
Source organism: Christensenellales bacterium (assembly GCA_045112195.1). Taxonomy (GTDB): domain Bacteria; phylum Bacillota; class Clostridia; order Christensenellales; family Aristaeellaceae; genus Aristaeella. The sequence continues at coordinate 40,249 of JBGUHQ010000017.1, forward strand.
CCCGCCTTTTGCAAGATTGGCGAAGTCCAAAAAGCCAAAGAAAAAAAGCGGTTCGCCAACCAATCAAAAGTTGACGGAGACCTTTTTCCAATGTACAATGACGGGGATTGAATACAGGTTTTTCCCGGGCTGAACAGCCTGATTTAAAGGAGCGAAAAAATGCCGAATCTTGTCATGGGATACTGGGACTGCCCCTTCTGCGGAAACAAAGGGAACCGCGGGGACGTCACCAACTGCCCTGCCTGCGGCCGTGCCCGCGGGGACGTCCAGTTCTACGTCAAAGACTACCAGGAAGGCCAGAACCTCCGGGAAGAGGAGCTGAACCAGTTTGAGCAGCTGGATGAGGAAAAGGCCCAGTCCTTCAGCAAGAACCCGGACTGGTACTGCTCCTTCTGCAATTCGCTGAACAGCGACAACGCGGAAGTCTGCGGCAACTGCGGCGCCAGCCGCGCCGATTCCGAGGCGAACTACTTCGAAATGCTAAAGAAAAAGAAGGAACGCGAAGCCGCGGAAACCGCTGCCCAGCCTCATCCCAGTCAGGAACAGGCAAAGTCTTCCCGCAAGCCGCTGCTCATCCTTGCCTGCGTCGTCCTGGCCATCATCGGCCTCTTCGTTTACCTGAACGGCAACAACACTTCCGGCGATCTGAAAATCACTTCCCTGAACTGGGTCCGGACAATCAATGTTGAAGAAAACCGGATGTTCAGCGAATCCGGCTGGGAGCTGCCCGCCGGTGCGGAGCAGACGGACACGCGAAGTGAGATTCACCACTACGACCAGGTTTTCGACCACTATGAAGACGTTCAAGTCCCGCGTACCAGGCAGGTGTACGACCATGACGAATACACGCTGGAAGACAACGGCAACGGCACCTTCACCTCGGTCTCCCATCCGGTATACCGGACCGAAACCTACTACGAAACCGAGCAGCAGGCGGTCTATGTGCCGGTTCCCCGCTATCAGACCAAGTATTATTACAACATCTGGCGCTGGACGCCGTCCCGGGACGTGACCGCCTCCGGCGATGACCACAACACAGCCTGGCCGGAAGTAACGCTCGGGGAAAACGAACGGGAAGGACAGCGGAGCGAAGCCTACCGGTTCACTGTGGAAAGCACAAAGAAAGCCGGCGAAACCGCCACCTACCGCATCGCTGAAAGCGACTGGATGAACCTGAACACAGGCGACCAGATCTTCATCACCGCGAAACGGTCCGGCGCCAATCCCTATATTTCCGATGAGAAGGGAAACAAAATCGCGGACCTTTACCGCGAACGGTAACGGATCCATACAGAAAACCCCGGAGTCATCTGACTCCGGGGTTTGTTACTGCATGGTTATTTGCCGACGTCCAGCCCGTTCGGAATCCCTCTCCACTGGCTGAAGGGATACACCACCTGGCGTACATGGCCCACGATCATATCCCGGTCGATGGGTCCGACGCTGCGGCTGTCGTTGGAGTTGTTGCGATGGTCACCCATCACAAAATACTTGCCTTCCGGCACCACCCTGGCCGACATGGTGTTCAGCGGGCCGGAGCGGTAATCGTCGTTGATATACGGTTCATCATACTTCTCGCCGTTGACGTAAAGATAGCCGTCCTTCAGTTCCACGGTATCCCCGGGCAGGCCGACCACCCGTTTGACAAAGTTGGTGTCTCCCCGGCCGGGATAGCGGCAGATGACCACGTCAAACCGTTCCGGGCCTTTACCGAGCGTAATGCGCGGCGCCTTTTCCTTGACCTCGTCGCTCTGCCAGGGCAGGCTCAGCCAGGTGGTGGAATAGTCGAACTTGGAAACAAACATGATCTCGCCGTTCGCCAGCGTATCATCCATGGACGCGCCGTCCACGCGCACGGGCTCAAAAATCACGGAGCGGATGATCAGCGCGGCGATCACCGCCACCAGGATCGTCAGAACCCAGCTGAGGATCTCCTGTCCCACTGTTTTCTTTACCTTTTCCTTTTTCTTCTTTTTGCCGCCTTCCGGCGCCTGGGTTTCCACAGTCTTTTCGATCTCGCTCATGTCAGTTAACTCCCTTCAGCCTCTCGATCTCTTTCAGGATCGTCTCCCGGCCGCAGTAGTTCAGCGGGGAGAAACGACCTTCCGCCGCCTTTTCCAGCTTTTCCAGGGCGGCTTCCCGGTTGCCTGCTTCCTCATCGTACCGGCTCAGGAAATACAGCGTATCGATCTGTGTGTCCTTGATGGCGATCGCCTTGTCAAACCATTCCTTCGCCGCTTCCCTGTCGCCCTTCACACGGTACACGAACTGTCCCATGTTGTCCAGGCAGATCGCGTCTTCTTCGTCATATTCCAGCGACTTGCGGATAAATTCTTCCGCCTTCTCCACGCCCTCGTCCCAGGCTTCCTGCGGGGAAAGGGCCTTTTCTTCGGAAGCTTCGGCCTGTTCAGCTCCTTCGGCTTCTTCAGTGCCGGTCTCCTCCCCGGCTTCGGCGGGCTGTTCTTCCGCGGGTTCCGGTTCCTCCGCCGGCTCGTCAAAGGCGGGCTTGTTCGCCGCGTCGTATTTCTCTACATAAAGGTAGCCCAGCGTCTGGTACAGCAGGCCGGTTTCCGTCTTCCGGAACTGCTGCTCCAGGGTGCTGATACCCTTGTCGATATTCCCGAGGCGGAAACAGCAGGCCGCGTAGTCCACAAACAGGGTAATCCGCTGGTCCTGGGTCATGCCGGGCGCCTTCTGGTGCTTTACCAGGAAATCCTTCGCCTTCTGGTACTCGCCGTTGCGGATGATGATCATCGCGTAGGCGAGAACATACCGGGGCTCGTTCAGGCCTTCGGCAAAAGCCTCCTCATACAGCTTCAGCGCTTCTTCCTTCTGGCCTTTCTGCTGGAGCCTGTATGCCTTGTTGGCTTTGAATGACGTCATAAAACCCATTGATTCATTGCTCCTTCAGCTTCCGTTTCAGTCTTTGCCAGCGGTATTGTAACTCATTTTTCATCTCTTGTACAGCTTCGTCCTGCCGGAGGCCGGGCTCGCTGATCCGCGCGATCGCCTGCTCCGTCAGCTCCAGCGCCGCGGGAAGATCCCGCCGGATATGCTCCTCATATTTGGCCAGTTCCACATAGGGCGCCGCGCCGCCGCGGCCTTCCCGGATCATTTCCCGCCAGACCTCCGCGGCTTCCTCCCGCTGCCCGCTCCGGCGGTAGCTGACCGCCAGCGCGGATCCCGCCAGGTCACCCATGCGCCCTCCGCGGGCCAGGCGGTAACATTTCCGCGCACGCTCCGTCTGGTCCACCCGTTCCAGCGCCCTGCCCATGGAGTAGACGTCCTCGCTGAAGCGGATCTTCTCCGGATGCAGATACAGGTCCGCCATATGGTTCAGCAGCACGCAGAGGCTCGCGATATCCTGGGCGTTGTGCTTCAGCACGTCCTCCAGCAGGGAAATCTCCCCTGTTTTCAGATAGGTGAAATACCGCTGCGGCACCTCGCTGCCGGGAATATCTTCCTCCCGCGGTTTGCCGAGGATCACTTCCTCCAGCCGGCCCAGGTTGCACCTTCCCAGCCGCAGTTTCCACAGCCGGCGGCACATATGCAGCAGGTCCAGGTGGGGCAGGTCCAGGCAGGAGCGGTCCATCCGGTTCATCAGGAACCGGCTCTCCAGCAGCGGCACATCAAATGTCGTTCCGTTAAAGGTGCACAGCACGTCGAACCTGTCCAGCCCGGCCGCCACATGTCTGAGCAGATAGGGTTCCTCCGGATAGTCCCGCATCAGGAACTGGTGTACCTCAAACCCGTTGTCCGTCAGGTATCCGAGCCCGACGAGAAAAGCCACCGTGCCGCTCCCGCCCAGGCCGGTGGTTTCCGTGTCCAGGTACAGGATCCGCCGGGGATCGAAATCCGCCGGCATTTTCTTTTCACTCATCAGGGCCAGGGTGTCCCGGGTCAGCTCCCGGGCTCCGGGAAATTCCTCCTCCGGCCTGTATACGGCAAAGTGCCGGCAGTCTTTTGTCTGCTGTTCAGGCCGTTCCGGCCGTCCCGGGCCGGCGCCGCTAACCGCCCTGAGTTTGTCCCTCAGGTTCATTTGGTCAGCTCCTTCAGCAGGCGGACCGCCGTGCGCTTTCCGTCCTCGCCGATCTCGCCCACCGGACCCACGCAGGAGGGGCAGCCGTACTGACAGGGGCAGTCCTCTGCCACCTGCAGCGCTTTGCCCAGCAGCAGTTCCTTCATGCCGAAGGCTTTGTGGCTCAGGCCGATGCCGCCGGGGGTGTTGTCATACAGCAGGATGGTCGGCTCGTTCGTGATCGGGCTCTTGACCTGGTAAACCACCGCGATATCCTGCGGCGCGCACATCAGATACAGCGGGCAGACGATCCGAAGCAGGTTCGCGATGCCCATCATGCCGTTTTTCAGCTGGTCGCTGGAGAATTTTGCCGCCAGTTTCTCCGGCAGCGTCCACCACATGGAGGTGGTGTGCATATCCGTTTCCGGCAGCTGCACATGGCCGAAGCCCAGCGTCTCATGCGTATCGAACTTGATCTTCTTGAACATCGTTACCAGGGCGGTCACCTTGATCTCGCCCAGCCCGGCAATCCCGCCCTGCGGGGTCTGCTCTTCCTTTTCAATATCCAGCAGGCTCAGGTTGATGTTCAGGTCCGCGTCCGTGTAATATCCGACGTCCACGCTGCGGATGAACGCCTTACAGGCGTCGAAATCCAGTTTTTCCACCTGGAACTGTCGCCCTTCATGCATATAGATGGCGTTCTCGTGCAGCAGCATCGGCGCGGTGAAGCGGTCCATCTCGCCCACCACACGGTGGTGCGCCGGATCGGTGATATCAACGATGATGAAGTTCTCCGCCGCGGCGGAGCGCAGGGAGATCTCGCTGGCCGGGAAATCCTCCGCGGACCAGTGGTATTTCCCCTCCACGTGGTGCACGATTCCCTGCTCGTCCAGGAAGCCCAGCAGTTCCTCCGTGGAGGTCGTGTTACCGAAGGTGTCCCCGTCGGCAAAGGGCAGCTCAAAAGCCGCGCACTTGAAGTGGCTCAGCAGGATATACAGGTTGTCCGGGTTCAGCAGGGCGTTCTCCGGGCTCTTGGTCAGCAGGTAATCCGGGTGGTTCACAATATACTGGTCGATTGCCGCCGAGGAGGCGATGAAGAATACGATGCTGGTGCCCTTCCGGCGGCCGGCGCGGCCCGCCTGCTGCCAGGCGCTGGCGATGGTTCCGGGATAGCCGCACATCACGCAGGCGTCCAGCGCGCCGATGTCGATCCCCAGTTCCAGCGCGTTGGTGGAAACCACCGCGTCCACCTGTCCTGCCCGCAGGCCCTTCTCAATCTCCCGGCGTTCCCCGGGCAGGTAGCCTCCGCGGTAGCCCCGGACCCGGCCGGCGTTGCCCAGCGGATCCCGGACCATATCCTTCAGGTAGCGGGTCAGCACCTCCACCGTAAGCCGGGAGCGGGCAAAGGTGATCGCCTGGATCCCGTTCTTCAGCAGCATTCCGCTGATCGCCCGGGTCACCGGGACCGCGCCTTCGCGGATTCCCAGCTGCCGGTTCACCACCGGCGGGTTGTAGAACACAAAATGGCGTTCACCCATCGGGGCGCCGTTTTCATCGATCAGGGTCACCTTCCGGCCGATCAGCGTCTCCGCCAGCTCCTGCGGGTTGGCAATGGTGGCGCTGCAGAGGATGAACTGCGGATGGCTGCCGTAGAAATCGCACAGGCGCATCAGCCGGCGGAGCACGTTTGCCAGGTTGCTGCCGAACACGCCGCGGTAGGTGTGGATTTCGTCGATCACGATATACCGCAGGTTCTCAAACAGTTTGACCCACTTCGTGTGATGCGGCAGGATACCGGAATGCAGCATGTCCGGGTTGGTGACCACAATGTGGCCTGCCTGCCGCACGGCTTTCCGGGCGGCTGCGGGCGTATCCCCGTCATAGGTATAGGTTTTGATATCGACGCCCATCCCCTCGATCATGTCGTACAGCTCGCTGACCTGGTCGGCGGACAGGGCTTTTGTCGGGAAGAGGTAGAGCGCGCGGGAATCCTCGTTCTGCAGGATGGCGGACAGCACCGGCAGGTTGTAGCACATGGTTTTGCCGGAGGCGGTGGGCGTGACCACGGTCACGTCCTCTCCCCGGGCGATGGCCTCCAGGCTTTTCGCCTGGTGGGTATAGAGGCTGTGGATTCCCCGCTGGGCAAGCACCGGGATCAGCCTGGGGTCCAGGTTGTCCGGGAAGGGCGCCGTCTGCGCCGGCCGGGCGGGAATCACTTCCCACCGGGTTACGTCCTTCATGAAGTGGTTGTCCCGCCTGAGCTGGTCCGCAAGCTGCGCCACGTTCATTTTTCCGGCCTCCTCTGCCTCATTATGCATGGTTCTTCAGTGATTGCTTTCATTATAGAGTCTTCTCCCCGTGCATTGCAAGGCGAACAAACTGATTTTCCTGTGAAACATGCGTGAACGTCCTTGACATTTGTGCTATAATGGCACCCGTTGTGTGAAGTTTACCGACGAGGAGTGATCTGACCATGCGCAGCGCGATTTACGGAGCGGGTTCCCTGGGAACCGTCATGGGCGCCTTCCTGGCAAAAAACGGGGTCGAAATCGACCTGATCAACCGGAATAAGGCCCATGTGGAAGCCCTGAAAAACAACGGCGCCCGCATCACCGGCACGGTGGAAATGACCGTCCCGGTCAATGCCCTGCTGCCGGAAGAGATGACCGGTAAATATGATATTATCTTCCTGATGACCAAGCAGCTGAACAACAGGGAAACCCTGACCTTCCTGAAGGACTTCCTGGCGGACGACGGCGTAGTCGTCACCCTGCAGAACGGCATCCCCGAGGACAGCGTCGCGGAAATCGTCGGTCCGGAGCGGACCGTCGGCGTTACCGTGGAATGGGGCGCCACCATGACCGCCCCCGGCGAAAGCATGCTGACCTCCGACCCGGACAGCCTGTCCTTCCATATGGGTTCCATGCCCGGCATCCCGGAAAGCAGGCTGGAAGAGGTCAAAAGCGTCCTCGAAAAAATGTGCCCCGTGGAAATTGAAACCAACCTGCCCGGCGCCCGCTGGTCAAAGCTCCTGATCAACGCCACCTTCTCCGGCCTGGGCACCGTTATGGGCGGCACCTTCGGGGACGTGACGAAGAACCCTCTCGGCAAAGAGCTGGGCGTCCGCTGCATGAAGGAAGTCATCGACGTGGGCCGGGCCGCCGGCGTCACCTTCGCCCCGGTGCAGGGCAAGGATATCGTCAGCCTCTTCTACTGGACCAACCCGGTGAAGAAAGCGGTCGCGAAGCTGATCCTGCCCGTCGCCATGAAGAAGCACGCGGCGATCGAGCCCTCCATGCTGCAGGACCTGAAGAAGAACAAGCCCTGCGAGATCGACGCCATCAACGGCGTGGTCTGCGACTGGGGCAGAAAGAAAGGGATCCCCACCCCGGTCAGCGACCGGATCGTGGAGATCGTGCACGAAATCCAGGACGGCAAACGCAAACCCGCCCCGGAAAACCTGAAAGATCTGTAAATAAAATCCCGACAGGCCGTAAACCTGTCGGGATTTTTTATGCTCATTGCTTGATCCGTTTGTCCGCTTTGGCTGCCAAATGCGTCCCGACACTCTGGAACAGTTGTACCAGCAACACCAGAACAATTACAGCCAAATAGAGTACAGCATATTTATACCGGCTGTAGCCATAGTTGATTGCAATCTTGCCCAGGCCGCCGCCGCCCATAGCACCGCTCATAGCTGTATAACCAAGGATTGTTGTAATCGCCAGGGTAAAATTGGTGATCAGACTCGGCACACTTTCCGGCAGCATGACCCGGAATACAATCTCCCTGGGACTGGCTCCCATACTCTGTGCCATTTCAATTACGTTTGGATCCAGCTCACGCAGACTGCTCTCCACAAGCCGTGCCGCAAACGGAAAGGCTGCCACTACCAGCGGAACAATCGAAGCAACAGAACCTATAGATGTTCCGACGATCGTCCTGGTCAGTGGAATTACCATCACGATCAGGATCAGGAAAGGCACCGACCGAAGAAAATTGATCAGCACATTCAGGAATTTCATCAGCGGCTTAGGCAGTGGATGGATGCCTTTTTCATCGCCGGTAACCAAAATCACACCCAGAGGAAGACCAATGATTATCGCGAACAAAGTAGACAACAGCGTCACATAGACTGTTTCCCATAAACCTTGCGGAAATTCTGTCAGAAAGACATGCCATGCTTCTGACAGTTTGTCCGGTTCAAACGCTTTCAAAAACTGATCCATTAGTCACCCTCCTTCCTGCCGTATTCCGTTTCAACCTGTACAGTAATGTTTTCTTTGGCACTGAGATACTTTACAGCCGTTGCCAACTGATCCGGTCCTCCCGGAATGTCAAGGATCATATAGCCATAAGCTTTATCTCCGATAGACCTTGTTGAGGCTCCAAGAATGCTGGCCAGGATGCCGCAGTCCACCGCCATGCTCGCAATCAGCGGTTCTTTGGATGCGTTTGCTCCGTTAAAGATTATGCGCACATGCTGTCCGCCTTGCGCAAAATCAGATATACTGTCTGCCATCTCCGGGAATACCAGCGACCTGGTCGCCGCAGCTTTCGGACTGCTGAAGACCTCGCTGACATCGCCTTCCTCCACCACTTCGCCGTTTTCCAGGATAGCAACCCGATTGCAGATTTCCTGCACTACACTCATCTGGTGGGTGATAACAATAACCGTGATTCCGGTATTCCGGTTAATCTCCCGGATCAGATCCAGGATCGAGTGGGTCGTCTTGGGGTCCAGCGCACTCGTCGCCTCATCGCATAGCAACACCTTGGGATTGGTGGCCAGCGCACGGGCAATCGCCACGCGCTGCTGTTGTCCGCCGGAAAGCTGGGCGGGATAACTGTTGGCTTTGTCCGGCAGGCCCACAGTTTGAAGCAATTCTTTCGCCCTGGCTTCTGCCTCGGCTCGGGGAACCTTTGCCAGTTTCAGCGGAAACATGACATTCTGCAGGCAGGTCCGCTGCATCAGAAGATTAAAGGATTGGAAGATCATCGTTACAGTCCGGCGGATATCGCGTATCTCTTTTTTGCCCATAGCCCCCAGGTCCTGGCCATCCAGCAGAACACTGCCATCCGTGGGACGCTCCAGCATATTGATACAGCGCACCAGCGTACTCTTGCCGGCACCGCTCATACCGATAATGCCGTAAACGTCCCCGTCGTTAATCGTCAGATTGATATGCCGCAGAGCGTCCACCTGTCCGTCAGCAGTCATAAAACTCTTTGAAAGGTTCCTCAGTTCGATCATCTTTCATCCCTCGAAACAAAGGACACACCGGGTTTTCCGGTGTGTCCGAAATTCCAGACCCATTATACGGGACTTTTCAGCATATGACAAGGAATCACTTTCCGAGCGCAGACAGATCCTGCTGCTTGCCGCCATACAGGCCCATGGGCTCAGTATGGATGATCGCAACGCTGACCACATCGCCGCCAGTCTGCGCAACATATTCATCCAGGTACTGCTGATGCTGGAAGTAATTAGCGTAAGCATCACCCGAGTCAACCGCCGGGTTTTCTTCTTCATATCCGGAGAAGACTTCAATCTGAACAGTAATGTTCTTCTCAGCTAGAATCTCCTTAATCACTTCAAGAATCTGCGCATGGGGGGCAGCTGTCGCAGCCACAATGATGGTCTGGCCAGCCAGGGCATCGTAATCCACATCGGGGTCATAACCATCTGTCGGATTTTCCACAACGCTCAGCACAGCGCCAGAATAGTTTTCAGCAATATAATCCTTGACTTTCTGGCTGGTGGCAGCTGCTATCAACGCTTTAGTCAGAGGCGCATCAGCATTTTCACCCTTTACCGCAATCACATTGGCGCGGGGCAAGTATTTTTCTTCACTTTCCACGAACAAAGCTTCAGGAATCTCAATTCCAGCTGCCAGAGCATCCAGAACGAAGTTACTGTTGATAACCGCATAATCCAGATCAGGCAGCTGATTGGGCAGCAGTTGAGCCTGAACCTCTACGATCTCAATGTTATCAGCAATCACGTCTGCCTTTGTAGCGGTTTCGCCGGTGCCTTCCTTCAGCTCGATGATGCCGTTGTCAGCCAGCAGCTGCAGTGCGCGAGCTTCGTTTGTGGTATCATCCGGAACACCGATCTTAATTGTATCCGCCAGGGCGGCGGTCAGGGACAGGGTCAGAACCAGGGCAGCAACCAGTGCGATAATCTTTTTCATGGGGGTATCTCCTTTCATATTACAAAAGCACGTTATGTTTGTTTTCAACCGGGACGCCGCGTACAGTAACATCGGCACATTCGGCCGTCCCGCCAGATGGTCTTTCCTTTCACGGCGCTCCCTCCTCGTCTTTTGATGGTTCGTATTATATCCATCGGTTTACTTCCTGTCCAATATCTGAAAACAATAAGCAGTTATAGTTTGAATCTATAGCCCTCTTTGTGCCATTCGCGGACTGTCCGGGCGGGTCTTTTTCCCTTTTTGTGGGTTTTAAGTGGGTTTTATTGTGTTTGTTCTTCCATGTTTTCCTGTTTTGTGCCATTCACATTCGTTTTCACGGGTATTCCTTCGCGTTCAGTGGGAATGAATGCCATTCGTTGCCTTTTTGATCTTACCTGTTGACTTCTTCCGTTTTTCCTGTTATCATTCATTTAAACGATTAAATGATTGTTTAATCGTAATGAAGAAGAGAGGCGATTCCCGTGAAGAAAACCTACAAAATCGAAGTGGACTGCGCGAACTGCGCCAACAAGATGGAGGACGCCACCCGGAAGACCGCCGGCGTAAAGGAAGTCACCGTCAACTTCATGACTCAGAAAATGATTGTTGATTTTGAGGAAGGCGCCGACGCGGCCTCCGTCATGAAACAGGTGGCGGCCGCGTGCAAAAAAGTGGAGGAAGACTGCGAAATCTATCTGTGATGAATAATCATCCATCATTCTTCGTCCGTCATTCAGGAAGATTTCCGCAGGTTTGATAAAGGAAGTGGGAACATGACAAAGAAACAGAAAAAGATGCTGATCCGGATCCTCATCGCCGCCGCGCTGATGATCCTGCTGCATTTCCTGCCGCGCTTCGCGGAGATCGGCAATATCCCGCTGTTCCTGCTCTGGCTGATCCCCTACGGAATCATCGGATACGATATCCTGAAGAAGGCCTGGAAAGGCATTCTCAACCGCCAGGTGTTCGACGAAAATTTCCTGATGGCCGTTGCCACCCTCGGCGCGCTGGCCATCGGCCTGCTGAAGACCGGGGACTATGACGAAGCCGTCGCGGTCATGCTCTTCTACCAGATCGGCGAACTGTTCCAGAGCTACGCCGTCGGCAAAAGCCGCCGGAACATCAGCGAGCTGATGGATATCCGCCCGGATTACGCCAACGTGGAGCAGGACGGGGAGCTGGTCCGCGTGGACCCGGACGAAGTGGAGCCCGGTACCGTCATCACCGTCAACCCCGGGGAAAAGATCCCGATCGACGGCGTCGTGGAAAACGGCGAATCCAGCCTGAACACCAGCGCCCTGACCGGTGAAAGCGTCCCGCGGGACGTGAAGCCCGGGGACGAAGTCGTCAGCGGCTGCATCAACATGAGCGGCGTGCTGCGCGTCCGGACCACGAAAGCCTTCGGCGAGTCCACCGTCAGCAAGGTGCTGGACCTGGTGGAGAACGCTTCCTCCCGCAAGTCCCGTTCCGAGAATTTCATCGCCCGTTTCGCCCGGTATTACACCCCCGTGGTCGTCATCGGCGCGGCGGTGCTGGCAGTCCTGCCGCCGCTGATCCGTCTGGTCCTCGGCCAGCCGGGCGACTGGGGCGAATGGATCTACCGGGCGCTTACCTTCCTGGTCATCAGCTGCCCCTGCGCGCTGGTCATCAGCATCCCGCTCAGCTTCTTCGCCGGCATCGGCGGCGCGGGCAAGGCCGGCGTCCTGGTCAAAGGCTCCAACTACCTGGAAGCGCTGGCGAAAACCGGTACCGTGGTTTTCGATAAAACCGGCACCCTGACCATGGGTGTCTTCGACGTGGTGGATATCCACCACAGCGAACTGGACCGGGAGACCATGCTGGAATACGCCGCCCTGGCGGAATCCGCCTCCTCCCATCCCATCGCCGTCAGCATCCGGAAGGCCTGGGGAAAGCATATTGATCTGTCCCGCGTCGGCAAGGTGGAGGAGATCGGCGGCAACGGCGTCGTCGTGGAGATCGACGGAAAACAGGTCGCCGCCGGCAGCAGCCGCCTGATGCGTCACCTGGGCGTCGAACCCATTGAATGCCGCAGCGCCGGCACCATCGTGCATATGGCGATCGGCGGCGAATACGCCGGGCACATCGTCATCTCCGACGTAGTCAAGCCCGACGCGGCCGAGGCCATCGCCGCCCTAAAGCGCGCCGGCGTCTGCTCCACCGTCATGCTCACCGGCGACGGTCCTTCCGCCGCCGCCCAGGTAGCGGAAGCCCTTCATATCGACCGGGTCCACAGCAACCTCCTGCCCGGGGACAAGGTGGATAAAGTGGAGGAGCTGCTGAATGAAAAGAAACCCGGTGAAACCCTGGCCTTCGTGGGCGACGGCATCAACGACGCGCCCGTTCTCAGCCGGGCCGATCTCGGTATCGCCATGGGCGCCATGGGATCGGACGCCGCCATCGAGGCGGCGGACGTGGTCCTCATGGACGACAACCCGCTGAAGGTTTCCAAGGCCATCCGCATCGCCCGCAAGTGCATGGGCATCGTCCGGGAGAATATCGTCTTCGCCCTCGGGGTGAAGCTGGTCTGCCTGGTTCTCGGTGCGTTGGGTATCGCCAATATGTGGCTGGCCGTCTTTGCCGACGTGGGCGTCATGATCCTGGCCGTGCTCAACGCGATCCGCGCGCTGTTTGTCAAAAACCTGTAAAGGGAGGAGTACCCGCATGGAAAATCTGAATCTGCCCCATGACCATCACTCCGCCATGGAGAAGAACTTCGACCATATGCCCGCCCCGGAAGCTTTCGAGGTGACCGCGGACCTGTTCAAGCTCATGAGCGATCTGACCCGGGTCCGGCTGTTCTGGCTGCTGTGCCACTGCGAGGAATGCGTGCTGAACCTGTCCGTCATGATGAATATGTCCAGCCCGGCCCTCTCCCATCACCTGAAGCTGCTCAAAGCCTGTGGGCTCATCGTCAGCCGCCGGGAAGGCAAAGAGGTCTATTACCGCGCCGCGGACAGCGTTCAGGCCTCCGCCCTGCACCACGTTATCGAGCACGTGGCGGAAATCGCCTGCCCGGAATGATTCCAAAGCATATTAAAGGATCAGGCCTCACGCCTGATCCTTTTGTGTTGTCTCTATATTATTAAATATCGTACTTCTTCAGCAGCAGGTCCAGCCCTTCCCGCAGGAGGATCGCCTCGCCCACGCCTTCCCGCTTCGCGAGCTTGGCCAGCCGCTGCAGCTGGTCCTGGGTGAAATGGCTGGTCTTCGGGACCATCTTCTCCTCTTTGGCCATGGCAACCTTGTTCCCGCCGGAAACCTTCGCCCGGAACAGCGCGCCGTCCGCCTTCCGGATCAGTTCCGCGCAGCGGTTCGCGTCTTCAAAGGCGGTCGCCATGCCGACGGTGAAGGTCTGCCGCTCGCCGTCCGGCGTCTGCACAGCGTAGTTGTTTTTCATCTCGTTCAGCAGCAGGAAGATCTCCTCCCGCTCCAGGGTGCCGCGGAAAATAATGCCGAACTCGTCCCCGCCGATCCGGTAGACTTTCGCCCCTTCGGGCAGGCTGTCCCGGATATACTTCCCGGCCTCAATCAGGACCCGGTCGCCTTCGTCGGCGCCGAAATCCTTGTTGATGTGGTCGAACTTGTCGCAGTCAATCAGCGCGATGGCCACGATCTCGCCATTTGCCTCGGCGTCGGAATTCAGGATGGCGTTCAGGTCTTCCTCAAAGGCATCGCCGCCCGGAAACTTCAGCACCTCGTTCACCGCATGCACCTTCTTTTCCGCGTGCCGCCTGGCCACTTCCTTATGATCCTCAACAGTAATCGGCCGCTTATTCTCATTCGTTTTCATATCTCATGTTCCCCTTTCGATTATTTTTTGTGATATTATTTCTGAAATAATATCTGCGAAATAATATTTATCACATGAATATATGATTGTCAATACCAAAAATGAAAAAACCCGGAAAATTCCTTTCCGGATCTTTTCAGCCCTTGTTCTGTTTACTTTTTAAACCGCAGCACGTTCCAGGATTCCTTCTTCAGCCGTGCGGTCACAACGCCCTTCTCCGCCTTTGTCTCCGTGTTCCTGACGGGCAGGATCCGGTCCGGGCGGTCCCAGGTGTTCTGTGCTTCCGGGTCATCCGTGAACATCTCGATATGCTCCGTAAACTGCCAGCCTTCAAAGCCGCGCGCGTCCAGTTTCAGTTCCTGCTCTTCCTCCGCGTCCGCGTTGATGACGAACACAGCCAGCTCTCCCGCTTCCTCATCCAGCGCCGCGGCCGCCTGGATTGTCTGCACGCCGGTGAACCCGCCGTACTGGTTCATATCGTCGATCGCGTAGCCGGGTACGTCGTAGGTCTCGCAGCTGATCTCGCATCGCAGGGTCTCACCCTTTGCCCACCGGATCAGCTGGGTGTAGGGATAATGGGACGCGCCTTTCCATACATGCTCCCGGTCGGTGCAGCACAGCGCCGCCAGCCCGCTTGTGGCGCAGCCGATTTTGATCCGGTCCGCGTGGTTCAGCATCACCAGCATCGTTCCGGCCAGGCCCAGCGTCTGGCGCATCTCATGGTCCCGCGGCGGATTGCGGCGCGTGGACCAGTCGTCCGGGTCATGGCGGGTATACTTCCTGCCCGGCTGGAAGACGTTAAACATCTCCGCGTTCTGCCTGCCGCCCATGCCCAGATGGGTTTCTCCTCTCGGCCGGATCATGCTGGCGTATTCGTCCAGGGCCAGCATCATCGTCTTTTTCGAGCGCAGTTTGGTCTTCACGAAATCGCACAGCGCGATCTCCGTCCGGATATAGTCCTCATACGCCTGGTATCCGGCCATCAGCGCCTGCGGCAGGTCCGGCGGTGCCGAATGGTAATGATGGAGCGAAATATAGTCCACCGCGCTGTAGCATTCCTCCAGCACGGACAGGTCCCAGTCCGGGTAGTGGTTCAGGAAAGGCGAACTGGAAACGCACGCGATGGTTTCGATGGAGGGATCCACCCACTTCATCGCCTTGCTGGTTTCATGCGCCAGCACGCCGTATCCCCGGGGATTCTTTTCCCAGGACGCGATCTGCCAGGGACCGTCCATCTCGTTGCCCAGGCACCAGGTCTTCACGCCGTAGGGTTTTGCGTGGCCGTTCTTCTTCCGTAGGTCGGACCAGTAGGTCCCGCCCTCAAAGTTGGTGTATTCCACGCAGTCCGCCGCGTCCTGCAGTGTGCCCGTTCCGAGGTTCACGGTATAGATTGCTTCCGCTCCGGCCTTTTCTGCCCACTGCAGATACTCGTCATGCCCCACGTCGTTCGGGATATACTGGAACCACGCCATATCCAGATGGGCCTTCCGCTGTTCCATCGGCCCGATGGAATCCTTCCACTGCCATCCGGAAACGAAGTTCCCGCCCGGCAGGCGAACCGCTGGCAAGCCGCTCTCCTTCAGCGCCTCGTAGAAGTCTTTCCGCAGCCCCTGTTCGTCCGCCGACGGATGTTTCGGGTTGTACATGCTTCCGTTGACCATGGAACCGATTGGTTCCAGGAAAGCGCCGAACAGGCGCCCGGAAATTTCGCCGATCCGGAAATCCGGATGGACGGTCATGGTTGCTTTCTTCATATAATATGCCTCCGCCTTACTGCAGCCCGATCGCCGTGATCGTGCATTTCTTTCCTTCTTCCTTCACGCGGATCTCCAGCGTGTGCTCCGCCGGCTCTTTCTCATCCAGCACCAGCACCACCTCGCTCTGGCCCCATTTGCCCTCGCCGCCTTTGACCGCCATGATCACCTTCCCGTCCACCAGGATCTCCGCCGTGCCGAAGGCGTCGTCGTTCGTCGCTTTCCAGGCCACCAGGCACTTGCGGAACACGCCGGTCACCTTCAGGGGATCCATCGGGGCCTTGGGGCCGTGGAAAAAGTTTTTGCCGCAGACCTGGCCCACCGGCTGATTGCGGTAGCTGCCGGAATCCGAGCTGATAAAGCCGCCCCGCTCCACGGTAAACTCATCCGTTTCCGTGTCGCCGAAGATCGTTTTCAAGCCCATGAAGTCGGTGCCGTAGACCGGTTTCACGTCCGTGTTCTGCGGCTCGTCCGCTTCCGCTTCCGCCGCTTCCGTAAGCGCCTGCATCAGGCAGTCCGTCATGATCCGATGGCCCAGGGACGTGGGATGGTATTCGTCAAAGAAGAAATCCTCCGCAGTCAGGCCCTCTTCCTTTCCGATATGGCCGTAGAACCCATCCTTGATGGAGACCATCATCAGCCCGTAACGCTCGCCGATCTTTTTCAGGTCATCCTGCAGGTTGAAACCGTTCCGGAATACCGCGAACAGCAGAATCACCGCCGGCTCGTTCGGCGCGTCCAGGATTTCCTTCACCATGGACTCATAGCAGCGGTGCCGGGTCGGCTCCTCCCAGTCGTTCACGGAGAATTCAATCACCACCACGTCCGGCAGCCCGTCGGAATCCTTCTCCGGAACCCGGTCGACGATTTCCCGCTGATACCGCATATAGCCGAAGGGGGACGGCGTACCGCCGACGCCCGCGTTCACCAGCGTCACGTTCTTTCCGTTGTTCACGCCCCAGGCAGTACCGAAGCGGACGGCAAACCGGGAAGCCCAGCAGTTCTGGTATACGTTCGCGCCCGCGCCTTCCGTAATGGAGCCGCCGATCGTGGCCAGCGTAATCTCCTCGCCGTTTTGCGCCCGTTCGATCACCTTTTTCAGCCGCGCGTTATTACCCCTGCTCATGACCGAATCCTGCAGTGCCTGCAGATACCATTCCTGCTCAAACATCGTCTTCTTCCCCTCTCCCTGTGCCGCACCGATGCACAGCAGCATCAGTACCGCCAGTACCGCCGCCAGTCTTTTCATCCTCATTGTGTCCCGGCTCCCCTTTGTTTTTCGGATCTCCGTGATCATAGGATAAACGCGCTGTCCGGACCCGTCAAGAGCTTTTCTCCTTGTACTTTCAGGCGGCAGCCGTTACAATAGGATCCGGATCAAGTTATAAGGAAGGATTTCAGAATGAAGGACGAGGATCTGATCTGGGAGGAAATTTCCACCGAGCATATTATCCGGGATGAGTGGATCGATTTTCGCCGTTCCGCCTACCGTTTCCCGGACGGGCAGGTCTGGCAGCCCTATTACAGCTTCACCCGCCGGGACTATGCCGTGGTCGTCGCCTCAGATGAGGAGGGCCGCTACATCTGCGTCCGCCAGTTCCGCCAGGGCATCAAACAGGTCACAACCGAGTTCCCCGCCGGCGCGATTGAGCAAAAGGACGGCGAGGATCCGCAAACCGCTGCCCTCCGCGGCGCACAGCGCGAACTGCGGGAGGAAACGGGCTATGTTTCGGACAGCTGGCGTCCGCTGCTGACGATCCCTTCCAACGCGACCATCTCGGACAATATCGCATATCTTTTTGCCGCCGAAAACTGCCGGAAGGTGACCGGCCAGGAGCTGGACGCCATGGAGCTGCTCCGTGTGGAAACCCATACCGCCGATGAAATCGACGCGATGCTCACGGACGGCCGGTTCCAGCAATCGGTCCACGCACTGGCCTGGCTGCTGGCAAAAAAATCCTGAAAATCTATTTTTCTCTTTTGGAGGAATAGGCTGGGGCAACCCGCCCTGTTTCTCCTGTTTTTTGTTTCCGAGCCCGGTATACAATGATGACCGTAAAAAAGAAACCCGGAAAAGAGGGAAGTTATGGGAACCAAAGCGATTACAGCCGCCGCCCTGACCAAGTATTACGGCAAGGCCCGGGGAATCGACGGCCTGAACCTGGAAGTGGAAACCGGGGACTTCTTCGGTTTCATCGGGCCGAACGGCGCCGGCAAATCCACCACGATCCGTACCCTGCTGGGGCTGATCTCGTCGACCTCCGGCAAGGCGCAGGTGCTTGGCCTGGATATTGAAAAGGACAGCCGCGCGATCCTGCAGCGGGTCGGTTATCTGCCTTCGGATACCGCCTTTTATAACGGCATGAAGGTCCGCGAGATCCTGAAGCTGTCCGCGGATCTCCGGAAAAAGGATTGTTCCGCTTCCGCCGCAGAACTGTGCGAGCGTCTGCAGCTTGACGTAAACCGGAAGGTGGAGGACCTCTCCTTCGGCAACCGGAAAAAAGTCGGCATCGTCTGCGCCTTGCAGCACGACCCGGAACTCCTGATCCTGGACGAACCCACCGGGGGTCTGGATCCCCTGATGCAGCATGAGTTCTTCAGCATCCTGCAGGAGCGGAACCGGAAAGGAACCACCGTGTTCCTGTCCAGCCATATCCTGTCCGAGATCCAGCGCCACTGCTCCCGCGCTGCGGTCATCCGCGAAGGAAAGATCATCGCCTGCGACAGCGTGGAAAAGCTGGCGGAAAGCAGCGCCCGCCGCGTAACCCTGCGGGGAAACGTCAAACGGGAAGACCTGCCGAAATGCAGGGACTGGAAGGAGCTCGGCGATGCCGTCAGCTTCCTTTACGGCGGGGATATCAACGTCCTGATCCGCACCCTGGCCAAAGCGGACGTCCAGGATATGACCATCGCGGAACCGGACCTGGAGGAAATCGTCCTGCACTTTTATGAGAAAGGCGGTGAGCAGGCATGACCCTGATTCGTCATGAACTGAAACGCGGCTGGAAAGCGCTGCTCATCTGGACCCTCGCCATCGGCTCGTTCATCGTCATCTGCCTCTTTATGTATCCTGAAATGAAGGGCCAGATGGACAGCATCAGCTCCATCTTTTCTTCCATGGGCATGTTCTCCACCGCCTTCGGCCTGGATACCCTGGATTTCGGCTCCCTGAAAGGCTTCTACGGCATTGAGTGCGGCAACATCCTGGGCATCGGCGGAGCGCTGTTCGCGGCCCTGCTGGGCATCGGCGCCCTGGCGAATGAGGAGAAGAACGGCACGGCTGAGTTTCTGCTGACCCATCCCAAATCCCGCGCGGATATCGTCACTGCCAAACTGGTTTCGGTTCTGATCCAGATCGTGATCCTGAACCTGGTTGTCTGGCTGATGGCAATCGCGTCTACCGCGGCCATCGGCGAAGCGATCCCCTGGAAGGAATTCACCCTGCTTCATCTCGCTTACTTCCTGCTTCAGATCGAACTGGGCTGCGTATGTTTCGGCATCTCCGCCTTCCTGTGGAAAGGCGGCATGGGTATCGGCCTGGGGCTGGCCATCGCCCTGTATTTCATGAACATCATCGCCAATCTGACCAGTTCCGCGGACTTCCTGAACTATATCACGCCCTTTGGTTACTGCGACGGTTCGACGATCATGAACAAGGGGGTCCTGGATTCCTGCCGGCTGCTGATCGGTCTGGCCTTCACCCTTGCCGGCGTCGCCCTCGCCTACTGGAAATACAGCAAAAAAGATATCCGGTAAACCCGGATATCCATCACATCTCATTTTTTAGTGTCCATCCGAATGGGTTATAGGGGGCGACCGGAAAGCCCCCTATTCTTTATAAATATCTTTGTACAGTCCCTGCTGGATCAGCCTGCTCCGGAGGCTTTTCATATCCTCCCAGGCTTCCTTTTTCTTCTCCGGATCCCGCAGCAGCGCCGACGGATGATAGGTCGGCATGATCCATACGCCCTTCCGGACCGTCCATTTTCCCCGTTCCCGGGTGATCCGGATATCCGGATCCAGGATATTCTTCGCGGCGGTGCTGCCCAGCAGCACAATCACCTTCGGCCTGACCAGGTAAGTCTGCATCCGCAGGTGAATCCGGCAGGCCTCCGCCTCCTCCGGCGTGGGAACCCGGTTGTTCGGCGGGCGGCATTTGACGATATTGCAGATATAAACACGCTCCCGCGGCAGCTGGATCGCTTCCAGCATTTTGGTCAGCAGCTGTCCGGCCGCGCCGACAAAGGCAAGCCCTTCCTCGTCCTCCGTCTGCCCCGGTCCCTCGCCGATCAGCATCAGCGGCGCCTCCCGGTCGCCCTGTCCGGGAACCTTATTCCGGATATTCCGGCAAAGCGGGCAGAGCCTGCACTCCGCCACCTGTCTGTCAAACAGTTCCCAGGTGATCTCCGGCATATGGTTCACCTTCTTTTTCATCGTTTGTTTGAGTATATCACGGGAACCGGCCGCCAACAAGCGTTCTCCCCGGCCGCTTGTTGATCTTTCCCCGGTATGCTATAATTTTTTTGTTGAAAACAATCACACACAGCAAAGCTGCGGAGGGCGGAACGAATGGCGTACGCGGTCAAGGAATCTTCCCGGATCCAGGCCTGGGAACTCGGCGCGGGCTCTGTGACGGAGCAGGAGATGATCCGCTGCGGAAAGATCGTTCCCTGTCCCGGCGGTATCTATGAGATTTTCTCCCGGGAGGCCACGGGGAAAAAGGGACAGATCGCCGCCGCCGGTGACTTTTTCAAGGTGGACGACTACGGTTCCCCCCATCCCTGGCGGAGAGCCGCTTTCCTTCAGCAGCATCAGCCCCTGGAAGGGGACTGGTATCAGGAAGCCGCCCGGCAAGTAAAGATCTGGCGCCTGACCGACCCTGTCTGCGAAGAGATCCGTTTCCTGCTGGACCGCGGTATCCTGCGCGTCAATCCGGAGGATCCGGAACACTGCTTCACCGCTTTGATCTGGGGAACGGAAGAGACCGCGGCCTCTGACGCCGTGGTCGTGATCTTTGACACGGACCGGGACGCGGAAGGCTGCGTCGCCGGGGTTCATTTCAATTTTATCGAGATCGGATATTTCAATAAGTATTACAGGGTGATCACGCCATGACCGCTTCCGAAAGCAGAATTCAGCACCCCTTCGGGCCCCTGTACGGCCCGGAAAGCCGGGTCCTGATCCTGGGTTCCTTTCCTTCGGTCAAATCCCGGGAACAGAACTTCTTTTACGGCCATCCCCAGAACCGTTTCTGGAAGGTGGTCGCCGCGCTCTTCGGGCAGGAACCGCCCCAAACGATTCCGGAAAAGAAGGAACTGATCCTCTCCCATCACCTGGCGCTGTGGGATTCCATCGCCAGCTGCGTCATCACCGGCTCCTCCGACGCCAGCATCCGGGAAGTGAAGCCCAATGACCTGCGGATCATCCTGGATCACGCGCCGATTGAGCGCATCTACTGCAACGGACGGAAATCCCATGAGATGTATGAAAAATACATCCTGCCTGCCCTTGGGCGGGAAGCGGCCTGCCTGCCGTCCACCAGCCCGGCCAACGCCGCCTGGTCCCTGGAAAAGCTCATTGCTGCCTGGTCGGTTATCAAAGAGTAAATAAAAAACGCGGATTGCTCCGCGTCAGAAGTGATCTTCCACCAGGATGGGTTTCCGGATGAATATCTTTGTCAGTGTGCCTTCATTTCCGTTCACGGTCACGTCAGGCCGGTATGCCGCCTCGTCCAGGCTCACGCTGCCGGCTGCCAGCTGGCCGAACGCCTGGATGGAAACCGTCAGGTCCGGCGCCTTGCCCGTCGGTTCGGCGCTGCCGCCGCGGACCTCCCAG
Source organism: Christensenellales bacterium (assembly GCA_045112195.1). Taxonomy (GTDB): domain Bacteria; phylum Bacillota; class Clostridia; order Christensenellales; family Aristaeellaceae; genus Aristaeella. The sequence goes on from JBGUHQ010000017.1 coordinate 61,861, forward strand.
GTCCCGTTGTTCTCCGCGATATATTCGTCGCCTTCCACCCGGATGACAAAGCTGCTGTCGTCCGGTTTTTTGATGATCTCCAGCATCTTCTTCACGTTGATGGGGCGGATCATATAGTCCTGCCGCACGGTCTGCGTGATGTCATAGGCCTGCGGGCTCCGGATGAAGGAGAACAGCTGCAGGCTGGCGGGCAGGAACATTTTGATCGTGCCGTAGTCCGCGGTAAAGCGGGCCAGGAAGCCCAGCAGCGCGTTGAATCCCGCCCGGCCGTCCCAGGCCAGGTCCTGTACGGAGAGGATCGCCGCCGGATCATGCCGGATATCCTGGAAAATCAGGTAGGCAACGGGTATCCCGTTCTCCCGCAGCATGTATCCGAACTTCCGGTCCTTGTAATATTCGCCCTTCAGATGCTGCTCCAGCATCCGTTTGTCGTCCCGCCGCATCGCCAGGTTGAAGCCGGCGGCAAACCGGTTATACAGCGCGGTGTATTCGCTCACCGGATCCCCGGGCTTCCACAGTTCCGCCGTGCCGTTAAACCGGTAGCCGCTCAGCACGGAAGGCGCAAACTCATAATCGTGCCGCCAGCACACGGTTTCATAGCCGAACTTGCGGTAGAACACGTGGCTGAACGGGTACAGCGTGGAGAAGACCTCTCCGTTCCGGTAAGCGTCCGGGATCAGTTTCTCAAAGATCTTCCGGATCGCGCCGGTGTTCCGGTATTCCGGCAGCGTGGAAACGCCGCCGATGCCGCCGTTGGGGGCAGCCTGCCCGTCCAGCATGCTGTCAAAGCGATGGTTCAGGATCCGGGCCATGATCCGGCCGTCCTCGCTGAACGCGCCCCAGTCTTCAATCGTCAGTTTTTTGCTTTCTTCCTTCACCTTTTCCGGGTCTTCCATCCGCATGTGAAACGCCACATACGAGACCAGGTTGGATTCAAAGTGTTCCTGTTCCGTCAGTTTGCGTACTTCCATGTTTTTCACGTCCTTATTGTTTCCGCCGGCGCGTTCTCACGCCGGCCAGTTCTTTTCAATCTCCGGCAGGATCTGAAGGTCCGCCGGCAGCCATCCCACGCTGCCCAGCTCTTCCCGGCCGAGCCACCGCGCGGCCTCATGCTCCAGCAGCTTCGGTTCGCCCCTGTCGATCCGGCACCGGAAGCACTGCATGGAGAGATGAAACTCCGGATAATCGTATTCCACGTCGCACAGATGCCCCAGCACCGTGATCCCGACGTCCAGTTCCTCCCGGATCTCCCGGACCAGCGCTTCCTCCGGCGTCTCCCCCGGCTCAATCTTCCCGCCGGGAAACTCCCAGTAGTCTCGCCAGTCTCCGTATCCCCGCTGCGTCGCGTACATCTTCCCTTCATGGAAGATCACCGCCGCCACGACCTGAATTGTTTTCATCCGTATACTCCGTATGGTTGTTGTCCAGCCGTTCCTTACCGGTTGGGTGTCAGCTGGGTTCCCGTTTCCGCGAATGTGCTGTCGCTGAAGTATACCACGTTGTTGTCCCCTTCGTACACATATTCGTAGTTCGTGGGAATCTTCACATGGGTACCGTCGGACAGGGTGTAGTCGTTCTGGTCATAGATATAGTCGCTGAAGCGGTCTTCGTCGTAGGTCTCCCCGGATGACGCGGCGTCGTTCAGCACGTTCATGGAATAGTTCTTCCCGGTCTCCATCCGGGCGTTCACAACGATCTGCCGCAGCTCGTTCGCCAGCTTCTGGTTGGCTTTTATAAACTGGTCGCTGACCGTCGTGTTGTCCATGAACACCTCGAAGGCGGGGAAAATTCCGGCCGCCTCGGTGGCCGGGCTGGCCAGCATATAGGTGCACATCGGCGACCACACGATTTCCGTTTCCGTCACAGATCCCAGCATCGTCTGCAGGCCCATCGTCATCTGGACCGCGTCAATCTGGGTACCGACCGCGATATAGTATTCTTCCCCGTTTATCGTGCAGGTAAACCCGCAGATTTCCGCGTAAACAGACACGCCGTCGACGCTCATTCCCATCGCCTCCGGGTTGGCGGAAATCAGCTGATTGTACTTCGCCTGGGCATACTTTTCCAGCGCCTGCTGGTACGCGCTCAGGTCCGCCGATCCGGTATAGGTCATCTCCACGCCCGGGAAAACGCCGTTCAGATAGGCCCGCGCGTAATCGGTGGTCGACATGTACTTGGCCATCATCGTCATGGTTTCCGTATCAAACACGCCGTCCTGGTGAACGCGGTAGGTCTGTCCGAGTGCCGTGGAGGAAACGATTTCGATGTAGGTGCTGCTGCTCTCATAGGTCATCATGATCCGCTTGTCCGGGGAGGTGGCAATCACGGCGATGCCCATCGGATCGGTCACGCTCCGCGTGGAACCGCAGATATCCGGCGTTGCCGTCACCGTGTAGCCCGCGGGCGCCATGCACTGGCCCACGCGCATATCCTGGGCGTCAATCGGCGTCATCACCATGGCAATGGACGTACCGCCTTCCGCGTATCCCGCGGAAACAGCGGACAGCATAACGGCCAGGCTGAACACCAGTGTAAGAATAAGCGTCAGTTTCTTCTGCATGGTTTGCCTCCTTATGTGACCTCCATCTTCTGTCACCTGTTCGAATCTATGTTCTTTTCATCCGTTTTCAGTATTATTCTACTATAAAAATGAGGAGAATGAAAAGGGGAGCTGAACAAGTTCGTTCACTCCCCGATCATCGCGTTGATACAGCCTTCGATATCCCCGGCCCTCCGCAGCAGCCGCTTTCGCCGGATGTCTCCCTCGCTGGGCCATTCCATCAGTTTTTTGATTCTTCCCAGGGCGATTGTTTCATGGAAGCGGTTCTTCCAGCCTTCATAAAGCGTCCTGTACCAAGCTTCCAGTTCCTCTTTGCTTGCTTCTCTTCCTCCCCGGATCCGGCGCGCCAGGGCCGGATCGGCCAGCAGGCCGCGGCCGATCATCACGGCTTCGGTTCCCGGGCAGCGCGCCGCAAGCGCCCGGACATCCTCCGGCGTCCGCAGGTCTCCGTTGTACACCGGACGCGAAATCCCCTTCTGCAGCGCCTGCTCAAAGGCTTCCGGATGAACCGGGCCGGTATACTGATCCTTTGTCGTCCGGACGTGGATCGTCACATGGTCAAAAGGATAGTCGGCGAGCAGTTCCGCCAGCTCCTGCCATTCCTCCGCGCTTTCGTATCCGATGCGGGTTTTGACGGAGAGTGATACGGGAAGGGTGTTTGAATACAGCCGGTCCAGGAAAGCCCGCAGGTAACCCGGATCGCGGAGCATGCCGCTGCCCCGGCCCCGCTTGGTCACCGTCGGGGACGGGCAGCCGATATTCAGGTCCGCGCGGGCATAACCGCATTCACTGATATAGTACAGCCAGGCGGACAGCTGTTCCGGATCCCTCGTCAGCGCCTGGGGCAGCACGTTCAGTCCTTCGTTTTCCTCCGGGGCGACGTCCCGCTCCTCCCGAGTCAGCAGGGACAGGGACTGCGTCAGCTTGTGAAACGGCAGGCAGTATATGTCGATTCCCCCGAAGATCCTGTTGTGGACCTGCCGCAGGATACCGTCCGTAACGCCTTCCATCGGCGCAAAATAGATGATCAATCCCGTTCCCCTTTCTGCAGGTTTTTTACGGCTGTTCCTGTCCGTCCAGGAACGATATCTGCTCAAACTTTTCCGGCAGGCGGCCCATATACTCAAAGCATTCATCCGGATTGTACATCATCCCGTGTTTCCGGCAGAAAGATCGGAACAGGGCCATCAGTTTCCCGCTGTCCGGGCTGGGCACTTCATAGGCGTTCCCGTAGGTTCGGATGTATTTTCCCTTCAGTCCGGGGAAATGCCTGTCCAGCGCCGCGTAATAATATTCCCGGTCGCCTTCCCGCAGGGTCAGCCCCATGTCGAAACAGATGATTCCCTTCACCTGCACCCGCGCGCAGGCTTCCAGGATCGCGGTCACGTTCTCCTCCGTGTCGTTGATAAACGGCAGGATCGGCGTCAGCCAGACGACGGTCGGAATTCCTCTCTTCCGCATCTCCTCCAGCACCTCCACCCGGCGCTGCGTGTTGCACACGTTCGGCTCCAGGATCCCGCACAGCCGCTCGTCCCAGGTTGTCAGCGTCATCTGCACGACGCATTTGGCTTCCCGGTTGATCTCCTCCAGCAGGTCGATATCCCGCAGAATCCGGTCCGACTTCGTCTGGACCGCCGCGCCGAATCCGTATTTGCAGATGATCTCCAGGCATTTTCGCGTCAGGCCCAGCTGTTCCTCGCAGTGCATGTACGGATCGGACATGGACCCGGTGCCGATCATCGCTTTCTGACGCTTGGATTTCAGCGCCTGCTCCAGCAGTTCCGGCGCGTTCTGTTTCACTTCGATGTCTTCAAACGCGTGGGTAAACTGATAGCACCGGCTGCGGCTGTCGCAGTAAACGCAGCCGTGGGAGCACCCCCGGTAGATGTTCATCCCGTAACGGCCTTTCCCGCCGGTTAGGATTCCTTTCGCATCTGTAAAATGCATTTGTTTCCCCTTTTGCTCAAAAGACAGTTTACAGATAATACTTGTCTATTCCGCCGTAGCCAATAATCAGTTTATTCCGCCGGGTTTTTTCAATAAAACTGTCCAGCCGCTTCCGGAATTCTTCCGGGCGGTTCCTCGCCGCATCAATATAGGCGATCCTGATGCGTTTATAGGGTTCCGAAAACCGCTGGTAATTCTCCCATGCGGCGCCGTCCTTCATGACGGCGTCCATAATATCCGCCGGAAACACAAACGGAGCCTCGATCACGGGCAAAACAGCTTCCCGTACCTTTGGATGGATCATGCCGCGGGCGTCCAGCCAGATCAGTCTTTCGATATTCGGCCGCGAAAAAGGACTCCCCTTTTTCCGGGGTGTAAACCGGCGGATACAGTGCTGTTCGTCCAGCCGCCTGTTCGTACTGTCGATCCACCCGAAGCACAGCGCTTCCTCCACCGCGTCATTGTAGGACAGGCTTTCCTCGCCGGATCCCTTCAGCGGAAACACAAACCAGATTTCCGCCGCCGTTTCAAAGCGGTCGGACAGGTATTTCCGCCATTCGCTTCGTTCGCTTGTATAAAATGTCTCCATCCTTTTTCGTTCCCTGTCTATCCGATTCGTTTTCCGAATATCTCGCAGACCAGATCCCTTGAACCGTCTTCCCTGATCAGTATGTTCTCCCAGTGGAAGCCGTCTGCTGTCATATCCGAAAAAACCCAGTAAGCGCCCTTTTCATCCAGCATTTCTCCGGCCAGCCTGTCCCCTTCCTTCCGGAAGGTGAGCCTTTTCATGCATCTTTCACAAGTATACACCACGTCATACCAGCCTTTTTCCCGGTTGAACATGCGGAGTGACGTGCCGTATTCGCCGTCCGGCTGCGGTTCAGTCTCCTTTGTGCTTCTGGACGGGAAAATGAAAACGTCCTGGACGCCCGTGCCCTCCAGGATCCTTCTGAAGATCCATTCGCCCTTCACATGGCGTTTACGTCCTGCTTCCGGTTCGTCATAATAATCACAGTCCCAGTCCCCGATCAGCGGGGCAAACCAATCGTATGCTTCCGGAATCTTTTCGGTTTTTTCACTTAATAACGCTTCTGCAAAAATGTCCATCCCGGCCGCTCCCTCCGTCAGATCTGATCGGTTCTGTCTGCTCCCTGCAGTATATATATTGATTGTACTATGAAGCGCCGGGCATGGAAAGGGGAACAAAACATTCATGTACCGGAGCGGCGTCGTCAGCTTTCCTGCCAGTGCTTCAGCTGGGAAAGCCAGCTGTCATACTGGCTGCGCCTGTCCTCAACGTCCAGGCCTTCGGGATTCGGCATATGCTCAATCAGGAAATCAAGCAGCGCGTCCTTGGTCGGATAGGCGTACCTTCCGTCCGCATAGCACCATTTGCAGTAGTCTTCATTAAAGAACCCGTCCGGTTCTTTGCTGATCATTCCGTCCTCGTTCAGCGGCATGCCGCAGCACTGGCAGTACAGCTGCCGCGGGGAACCGAGCAGCGTATTAATGGATACGTTGTACTCCCGGGACAGCAGTTTGAGCGTCTCCGTATTCGGCATCGTTTCCCCGGTTTCCCAGCGGCTGACCGCCTGCCGGGTCACCAGCACCCGTTCCGCCAGTTCTTCCTGGGTCAGCTGATGTTTTTCTCTCAGTTCTTTCAGTAATGCGCTCGTTTCCATAATGCAACCTCCCTGCGGTTTGTTTTCACCTGCATCATAACCTGCTGTTTCGTTCTTCGCAAGCAACTCCCTGTTGCTTTCATCCGTCCGGCAGATCAGATCTTCCGGATGCCTGTCATATGTTCCTGCTTCCGCTTGTTTTTATTTCTTTCGGACATACATGAGGACAAAGTTCAGGATCCGGTCCAGTCCCCGGGACAGAAACTCCCGGTCCCGGATTCCGTACTCATGGCCGGTGTTGAACCAGTCTTCCCAGGCTTCATCATAGCATTCGGCCTCCATGACGGAAATGCCGCACCGGTCTCCGCATTCCTTTTCAAGCATGGTTTTCCACCAGTCGGCCGTCCTGAAGCACAGGGAATCATCGCCTTCCGCCCAGGTTTCAAACAGTGTGCGCATTTCCCCCTGCGGTTCTTCTTTGAGTCCCGGAACGGCAATCATAACGGATCCGTCCCGGCGTACAAAGGGAAGGATCTTCTCCGCAAACACGCCTGCCTTGCAGCCGAAATAATGATAGGAATCCACGCTGACGATGGCGTCAAACCAGTCCTGAGCGAAGGGCATATCCACCGCGTCGCCGTGGATCGGGATAATCCGGTCCTCCAGGGAAAGATCCCGGATCCGCTTCAGGTTATCCGTTGCGTTCACCCAGAGATCGAAGGCGTAAACGGTTTTCGCGGGTGTTTCGTTCGCCAGGAAAACGGACGTCAGCGCCATGCCGCAGCCCAGGTCCAGCGTCCGGTCATAGCGCGTGTCATAGGGGTTCCTGCTGATCAGTTCGTCCAGCAGCCGGAATGAATTGGGGCCCATCAGGTATTCTTTTGTAAAATATTTGCTGTATCGTTCTGCTCTGTTCATTTTGGTTCAGTCCTCCTTCTTGCCTTCCTTCACAATAACCACCGCGTCCGGATCAAACTTGCGGTCCATGGTATGCGCTGCCTTGCGGTTTGCCACCGTATCAAACACGATCGAGAAATCATAGTCCGGCGGGTACAGCTGTTCCGCCGGCACCAGCAGTTTCAACCGGTTATGCCGCACCGTCATCTTCCGGCCCTGAATCTGGATGACCACGTTTCCCTCGTCATCCGCGGGCTGATAAACAATGGCGTTCTTTCTGTCCGGCAGCAGCATCACGCTGTCTCCCATGCTGAACCGCTCAAAGCTTCCCTCTTTCTTTGCCGCCAGGCGCTGCAGCCGGCCGGCGGGAATCCGCATCGGTTTTCGTGCCGGTTCCGGCCGGGTGTTCAGTCCGCCGTCCGCCACCTGCCTGGCCCTCGCTAGCAGTCCCTCATTCATGCCGAGGCGGCGGGCGATCTCGATTGCGCAGCTTTCTCCGCTCAGCCCCATTTCCAGCCGGTAAAGCGGCATCAGGGATGCCTGGTCAAATGCCATCCGCGCGGATATCACATGCTCCGTCTGCTCCGCCCATTGTTTGATCTGCGGGTCATGCGTCGTAACCATGAAGAAGCATCCGCGGCGAAGCAGTTCCTCCAGGGTCGCCGCCGCCAGTCCGGAGCCCTCCGCCGGATCTGTTCCGCTGCCCAGTTCATCCAGCAGCACCAGGCTCTCCTTGCTGCATTCTTCCAGAATCCGGATCACGTTGGTCATATGCCCGGAAAATGTGGACAGATTCTGGCTGATGCTCTGGCTGTCACCGATGTCGCACAGCACGCGGTCCATCATGGCAATGGTCGTCCCTTTGCCGCAGGGAATATGCAGCCCGCTCTGCGCCATCATCGTCAGCAGCCCGACGGTCTTCAGGCATACCGTCTTTCCGCCGGTGTTCGGCCCGGTCACGGCAATGCCGGAATCCGGCAGGCAGAGTTCCAGGTTCAGCGGCACGCATGTCTCCGGATCCAGCAGCGGATGCCGGGCGTCCACCAGGCGGATCCGTCGCTCCGTGGTCAGTTCCGCCGGGCTCGCCTTCATCTCCATGCTCAGCTTCGCCCGGGCAAAGATCATGTCCAGATCAGTCATGACACGGATCGCTGCCCGCAGTGAATCCCCCTCTGAGGCAACACGGTCGCTCAGTTCCCAGAGGATCCTTCGTTCCTCCGTATCGATATCGATCAGCAGTTCTTCCAGTTCCTGGCGCATGGCCAGTACGGCAGACGGTTCCATAAAGACAGTACTGCCCTTTCCGGACGCGTCAACCACCCGTCCGGGGAAAGTGCTCTGGAAGCGTTTCTGTACCGGAATCACAAAAACGCCGTTCCGCTGCGTGATATAGGAGTCCGCCAGCTCCTTTTTGTGGTGCAGAAGAATCTGGTTCAGTTTTTCCCGTATCGCCTGCTCCGTATGTTCCCGCTTGCGGCGCAGATTCCGGAGCGCGGGGGACGCGTCGTCCAGCACAGCGTCCTCCCGTACGGACCGTTCAATGTCATCCTCCAGTCCGTCCATGGCCGGCAGTTCCGTATGCCAGGACGAGATCCCGGCGCTGAACATCTGTGCGCCCTGAAGATAACGCCGCAGCCGCTGAACCGTCGAACAAAACCGTGCGACGGAAGCCAGCTGTGCCGGAAGGAGCATTCCTCCCTGCGCCGCCTGAATCAGGCCGGTCTCTGTTCCATCGGTATCCGTAAGCGGCGGGGTGCCCGCGTTTTCCATCACGCAGCGTGCCGCTGTCGTTTCTTCCATCCGGGCCCTGCAGAGTCCCTCGCTCATAATCGGCTCCGTCTCCCCCAGCCGCTTCCGGGCTGTTTGGGAAACCGCCTGTTCCTGCAATTGTATAATGATCTGGTCAAACCCGAGCGTAATCATATCCTGTGTCATGCCGGTTCCTCTTTTCCTGTTTTGATGGACATGAACAGAGAATCAGGGAGTGCGGCACGAAAAAAGCATACAAAAAAGTGCCCGGCATCAGTCCGTACCGCGTCATGGCGTCAGCAAACAAGCGGTCATGTCACCGCGTTCTTTGTTCAACCATGCTCCCCGTTAACGAACCGACTCCAAACACACCTCCGCGGTGATTGCCCGCTCTTGTCGGGTTCACTGCTGATTGAATTATATGCTGTTCGGTATCCGATGTCAAACTTTTGCTTCACTGTCAGCGTCTTTTGAATAGTAAACAAAATCAGCGTCCCGCTTCACTTCCGAATATCCCAGCCTGGTGTAGAAGGCGTTCGTCCGGGTGTTCCAGACGGGAGTGTCAAGCGTAAAAACCTTTACGTCCGGGAACAGGGCCTCGATTTCCCGCATCATCAGGATGCCGTACCCTTTCCGGAAGTGCTGCGGATCAATGAATATCCTTCCGATGTTCAGCGTGTCTCCCCGGCGGAACAGAATCGCTCCGCCAAGGATCACGCCGTTCTCATCAGCCAGTTTGAACAAATGATTCATCCTGGCCATCTTTACGTGAAACGAAACAGACCGGTAGCCGGGCGGACCGCCGGAGGAAGGGGCTCCCACCTCCACGTCGCTGTCGAAAGCCTGCTTGGAAATGCCGGTCAGCACCAGGGCGTCTGAAGTTCCGGCTTTCACAAACTGCAGATTCATAAATCTGTCCTCCTGTCCCGTCATCTGCAGGCAAGATAGACGTCCATGCTCTCGCCATCTGTTTCGTAGCAGGGGATCACTCCATTCTCCGCACGGTCCAGCCCGTTCGTCCTCATATAATCCTGCAGTGTGTGGTAGGCTCCCGGGATCGTCACAAAGGGGTTGTCAAACGGCCTGTCAATATGGATCGCGGCATAGGTATGCGCGGACTGTTCTTTGATTTCATATCCTTCAGGCGTAACGTCCTTCGGCAATACCAATGCCGCTGTATATCCATGCATGTTGAACACGTTCACTTGCTCCTGCGACAGCCTCGGGAAATCCCAGCCGATCACTTTCGGATTCGCGATTCCGTTCTCTTCCGCGCATTTGTACATCCTGCCGATGGCGTCCGCTTCCGGCTCGCGGCTGATCACTGTATACTCCACATAGCGGAATCCTTCGACTTTCTCGGTTCTGAGATTGGAATAGGCGTCGCTGCGCTTGTCCATTTCTTCCCTGAAGAGATTATCCAGGGAGCAGTTGAAGATTTTGCAGATCTCCAGCGCTTTGTCCATTTCCGGATTCGCCGCGTCCATTTCCCACTTTGAGATGGTCTGGCGGCTTACGTTCAGTTTCTCCGCCAGCGCTTCCTGCGTCATGTTTGCGCTCAGCTGCCTTAAATACTGAAGGTTTTTGCCAAAGCTCATGTTTCTTCTCCTTTTCATCTGTATTTGTTTCCCCTGGCAGTTCCTTGCTCCGCATTGCACAGACAGATTAACACAGACCAGGCAGCTTTCCAACCAACTCACAGGCGCTGTTTCAGAAAATCGCGCAACTGCAGGTTGCACTGCTTATGCTGTTTCGTTTCCGTCCGGTCCGGCTCCCTGTACACCGGCTTCCGCAGCCGGGTAAAGCTGATCAGCGTCCCGGCAATCCCGATGATTGACAAGTCCATATGAATGCCATATTCTTTTTGCGTATACGGGCGGTGTTCCTACAGGGAACAGCCCCGGTCACCGGCTCATTTCTCCTTTGCCGCGTATAACGATCTGTCAGGCGAATACGTCAGCCGGAGGACCGGCGCCCGGCGGGGAACCGCTCCTGAAAGAAAACAGATGACTGAGCAGAACAGGCAGATGCGCATTACCCGTCCGGGAAGCGCAGGTCCGCCGCAGAAAAAGCAATTCAGAAAGGAATGAAATGAATGTCTGAAACCGAAAAATCCGGCATAAAAAGAAAGAGCTTCCAAAGGATTACAGCCTGGCTGGCCGTGCTGTGCATTGCGCTTGTTTTCAGTCCGGCTTCCGCCGCGTCCATCCCGGAAAGCAGCGGAAAAATCCTGACCGTCGCCGACGCGGACCGCACCTTCGAAAATGGGCTCCGGGCGGACATCAACGGGATTACTGTCGTCAGTCTTTACGGAACCTGGCGTGAAATGGGACGGCAGTACGGAATGCTGATGAAAGACCGGCTGGATGAGGTTTTCTTCTTTGTAAATACCATCATTGAATACAGCGTCGGAAATGCGGAAAAAGCCAGGAGCATCATCGCGGTCCAGACCGCGCAGACGCCTTACCGGATCAGGGAGTTCTTTGAGGGAGCGGCGGAAACCTCCGGCCTGACAGTAGAGCAGCTGCAGGCCGTCAACGCAGTGGAGCGTATCGGCGGGCTGCCGAAATGCAGCGCGGCTTTCTGCTGGGGTGAGTATACTGCCGGTCCGTTGGTTATCGGCCGGAATTACGACTATTCCGACGCTTTCGGACTTCTGAAGGATGACGTAGCCGTAACGGTATACCATCCCGCGGACGGATCGCTTGCCACTGCGACAATCGGGTATGCCGGGGAGATTTACGCGGTCAACGCAATCAATGAAAAAGGCATCTTCCTGGAACTGAACAACGGAAAACCCTCCACGAACATCAAATCCCCAAACTCAAGAATCACGGGAACAACGGCTTTGTTTTCCGAAATGTTTGAGGCGGATGAACTGGAAGACTGGGATCTGTTCTTCAACACGACAAACTGCAGCTCGTCCTACATCATCAATATCGCGGACAGCAGCAGGGCCTTGTCCTATGAGTGGTGTCCTGTGGACGTGAAGCAGGGAGGAAAAGATCTGCCGGACGGCCTTCTCGTCTCCACGAATTACTACGTTAATCCCGACTGGTTGTTCGCTGTTCCGTCCGACGCGGCGTCCTGGGAAGGCCTTACACGCCGCAAAAACCTGATCGCGCTATGTGAGGCGGAAAAGGGGAAAATCGATGAGCAGGCAATGATGAAGATCATCGGAATGCCGCTGGAAGCAGGCGGTGCTCAGAACGAGCTCACCGTATACCAGATCGTCGTCGTCCCGGAAACAAGGATGATGTGGCTCCGCGTCATCGGAGGAGCCGACTGGACCCAGATCGACCTTGCCGGGTTCCTGCAATGACGCTGCCTTCGCCCGCCCGGAAGCGGATGGCGTCTGTTCCTGCTGAAATGTCAGCTCACAGTTGTGTTTCATCTGTCCGGTTTCGCTGAACGGATGAATTATCCTCCGGCAGCCCGGTATGCCGGGTGTTTTTCCGGTTCCAATCCCGTTTTGTCTCCCGCGCGGTCCCCGTGCGGGGGCCCCCGCCCCGCTTCGCCTGCCGGGCGGATCAGGCATTGCCGTCCCGCGCGTTTTTGGGTATAATTGGAAAAAAGGGTAATGACCCGGTTTCTTCTTTACCTGTAAAACGAAATACGCCGGAAGGAGTCCTGGGTATGATCACAAATGACAAGGGCATTGTGGAATTAAAGCATCATATTCTGCGTGAGGTATGCCGCCTGGCATGGGAAGACCGGCTGACGGCGGACAGCTGCGAACGGCTGGTACTGGAAGTGATCCCCGGTCCTCAGCCTCAGTACCGCTGCTGTGTATACAAGGAGCGGGAGATCGTCCGCGGACGGGTCCGCCTGGCCATGGGACTGAGTCCGGATGTGAGCAGTGGCTCCCGCAATGTGGTGGCCGTCATCCTTGCCGCCTGTGACGACTGTCCGATCCAGGAATACATGATCACGGACATCTGCCGTTTTTGTCTCGGAAAAGCGTGCCTGAACGCCTGCCGTTTCGGCGCCGTCATGCCCGGAGACACCCGCATGCATATTGATCCGGCGAAATGCAAATCATGCGGTATGTGTGCTAAAGCCTGCCCCTATGGCGCGATCGTCCATATGGAACGGCCCTGCAGGAAGGCCTGTCCGGTCGGCGCTATTACATACTCCGAAAGCGGGCTGTGCGTGATCGATGATGAAAAGTGCGTCCACTGCGGCCACTGTATCCACAACTGTCCCTTCGGCGCGATCGGATCCAGGATCTACGCGGTGGATATCATCCGGGAGATCCGGAGCGGAAAACGGGTCTATGCCATGTGCGCGCCCGCCACGGAAGGGCAGTTCGGAAAGGATGTGTCCATGGCGTCCATCCGGGCCGCGCTGAAAAAACTGGGATTTACGGACATGGTGGAGGTCGGCCTCGGCGGGGACATGACAGCCGCCTACGAAGCGCTTGAATGGATTGAGGCAAGAAAAGAGGGCCGCAAAATGACCACGTCCTGCTGCCCCGCGTTCATCTCCATGCTCCGTCATCATTTCCCGGAAGAATACCGGAAATATAAATCCAGCACGGTCAGCCCGATGGTCGCGGTATCCAGGTACCTGAAGCATCTGGATCCCGGCTGCGTCACCGTGTTTATCGGTCCGTGCATCGCCAAGAAGGGAGAAACGCTGAACGAGTTCATCGCGGACCGGCCGGACTACGCGCTGACTTACGGAGAGATCGTCGCCATGCTGGATTCCCGGGATATCGCTCTGGAGCCAGTGGAGGAGGCCTATCAGGAGGCCTCCCTCTTCGGCAAGCAGTTTGCCGGCAGCGGCGGCGTTGCCGCGGCCGTCCTGCAGGTGATGAAAGAACTGGGCGAAGATCCTTCCGATATCCGGCTGCTGCAATGCTCCGGCGGGGATGAATGCAAAAAGGCCATGACGCTGCTCAAGGCCGGAAAACTGCAGGAGGATTTTGTGGAAGGCATGATGTGCCCTGGCGGATGTATCGGCGGTCCTTCCAAGCATCAGGCGGAAGCGCAGGTCCTGCGCGACCGGAAAGAACTGCTGAGCCGGGCAGACGGCCGCCGGATCCTGGAAAACCTGGAAAAATATCCGATGGATCAGTTCTCCATGTTCCGGGACGGGCACCTGGATCCCTCCGTATCCCCGTTCCGGAAGAAAACCTGAAAGATAACCCGGACTAAACAAGGCGCCAAACCGTCCGGATGCTCTGCCGGCTCACCGTTCGTCAATCACGGCCGGAACCTGCGGCGCCCTGGATTGCAAAAGCCCCGGAACATTGAATAACCATGTCCCGGGGAAAGACCATATGATTACGTTTTCTGCTTCGCCGATAACGTTTTTTGAACAGCAGACAACTCTGTTTAAATCCCGGTTTATCTGTTCATTCACAGTTCTGAACAGATTTGTTACATGATGCGAATCAGGATCATATAGCATAATCACCTCTGAGCATACCCCAAATATTATAATCGCAATAAACAGAGACCATTTTCCCCCGGCGAACGGTCCCTTCTTTTATAAAACCACATTTTTCCATAACCTTATTTGAGGCAATGTTCCTTACATCCGCACGTCCGTTCAGCCGTTCTATTTCCGTATTTTCAAAAACAAACTTTATCACTTCCTTTAATGCTTCTGTAGTAATTCCCATATTCCAGTACTCCGGATTAACCCTGTATCCTATATCACCCATTCTGGCATTCTGGATATCAAATACCGCAATCATGCCTACCACTTTATTGGATTCTTTCAATTCAATTACCCAATCAAAATCAGGAGAAGGTTTTCTTTTTACCCAGGGGCGGGGATCAGGCGCAAACATAAGTTCAGGATTTTTCTCGTTCCTGCTTGCTTTTCTTCCCCAATATGTATAGATTTCATCTCTCCCCAGCCACTCTTTTAAATCAGCCACATCGCTTTCTTTAAGCGTACGAATAATCAATCTGTCAGTTTCAAGAATTGGTTTATCTGTCAAATAATCTTTTAACATAGTTTCCTCCGTCAAATTACGGTTTGTCGATAGTTCATAAAATTCAAAGTTTTTCATTCAAAATTTGACTTCTTCTGCCGTGAATAGCCCGACTTCACCCTTATCAATCCGGTGAATAATGCCGATAATATCAGCCGTTCCGTCTGTGATAAAGATGGCGCTCTCATCCTCCATAGCGCAGACAGGCCTTTCCATGGAAACCGCCTTCATGAGGCGCAGCCGTTCCGTGTCCTCATAGCTGAAGTGGCCGATCATCGTGATATCCGCAAACCCAAGTCCTTCATACGGAACCATGGATTCCCAGATATCCACCGTGGTTTTTCCCATGTTCATGGATCCGGCGCTGACGCCCAAGACCATTGCCGGGCCGTCCCGGACAATATCATAGATGCCTTTGTCACGCATCAGCTGCATCTGCTCGGCGCAGACACCACCACCCATCAGGAAGAAGCAGTCTGCTTCCCGGGCCCATTTCTGCGCATCGGCAGGTTCCATCCTGGCATCGACTACGCAGAACCGTTCAAAGCCGATACCGTATTCCTCAAACATCCTATGCATCCCGGCAGAATCCTCGTCATTCTGCTGATAGTCCACCGGGCAGGCGGTAATAAACACAATACACCGGCGCACGGGCAGTTCTTTTTCCAGGCGTCCGGCAATTTCATCCGGAAAACGGCGGTCCGGGAATCCGCTGAAAAATGCGATTGCTTTATGATTATTCATGATCGTTTCCTCCGTTCCCTTTTGTCTGTAATGCATCTGTTTCTGTCCGGTCCAGTTCCCTGTAGACCGGCTTCCGCAGCCGGGTAAAGCTGATCAGCATCCCCGCGATCCCGATGATAAAGAACATCAGCCCGATGCCGGCTCCTTTTCCTGTCCCGAAGAGTCCGGACAATGCCTGCTGCGCCGGGGAATCTGTCATCATAAACGGTTCAAACACCGTATCTGCCAGCAGGCCGCCCAGCAGGAGAGCCGGCGGAATCGTGAAATTCTGCAGGGTGCTCTTTGCGGAGAACACCCGTCCCTGCATCTCCATCGGAACCTTCTCCCGCATCAGGGTTTCCTCGTTCACGTTCATTACGGCCGCCATCAGATAGCTGCCGAACGCCGCTGCGCACCACAGCCATGGGCGGGAAGTCAGGCTCTGGATGATATTCCCGGCAAAGACCAGTCCGGTGGTAATAAAGATGATCGGAATCCGCTTCTTTCCCGGTTTCATGAAGGTCGCCAGCATGCTTCCGGCCAGCACTCCCAAGGCTGTAAAGCTTTCCACCATGCCCAGCACAGCCTGGTTATTGCCTGTCCGGCCCAGGATAAAAGGAGAAAGCATTCCGTCGTCGCCCAGTTTGGCCAGGAAATTGATTACTGCCAGGAACAGAATAATCCGCAGGATGGCCGTATGGTCTTTCAGATAGCGGATTCCTTCCAGGCAGGTCTTTGAGAACGGTTCGTTTTCCGTTGCCTGCCGTTTTTCTTCCGGAATCCGGATCAGGAAAAGCAGGACCAGGAAAGCGACAGCAAAAGTCGACAAATCAACAATCAGCACCAGGTCCAGTCCGCCGCAGGCCAGCAGCAACGCGCCCAGCGCCGGGGCCAGGATGGATACGGCGGCTCCGCTGAATCCCTGCAGGCCGCCGGCCCGGGCATAATGCTCCTTCGGCACCAGCATGCTGACAGCGACAAAGGAGGCCGGTTCCTGGAAAGCGTTCATAAGGCTGAGCAGGAAGTTGATCACATACAGATGCCAAATCTGCAGGACATCCGCTGAATGCAGCGCAAACACAGTCAGCGTCCCGCAGGCCGCCAGCAGGTCCGCGATCAGCATGATCCGCTTTTTATTCAACCGGTCCACCACGCTTCCGGCCAGGAAACGGAAAAAGATAGTAGGCAGAAAGGTGCATACCGTCAGCAGGGTCACGCTGGACGCGGTTCCTTTCCGGCTGTATACCCAGATAATGACCGCATAATCCGTCATGGCCGTCCCCAGCTGAGATACGGTCTGCGATCCCCACAGCAAAAGAAAACGGTGAAGTTGTTTATAAGAGTGTTTATTCATGGCTTTGCTCCTTACATGTATTGATTCTCATGCTGTGCAAAGCCTGACCGGACGAATGGGTCCCGATCGCTCCGTGCAGGTTTCGTCCTTTATCAGACCTTGCGCGGAGCAGAAACATCTGCGGCTAAGGATATCCCCCATCTGGTGTGTTTCATTGTTTCTTCCTCCATCTGTATTTCAGTTGTCCGGCTGAAAGAACTGTTCAGAGCTGCCGTTTTTCTGCCATCATCTTAGCAGACAAAAATCAAAATGTCCATCCGCCGGAATGCCGGTCAATCTCTGTCCTCCTTATTCATGCGCCATACAGGCATAAAGCGTCACCCACTTGTTCTCTTCGCCGACGTTGCCCGCCTTGAATGCCGGCACGCTTTTGGAACCCGTTAAAATGTATCTTCCGTTTTCCTTTCGATGCTGATCCAGCACCTTGTATCCGGCCTGCATCGCTTCGGAATCCGGCTCGCACCCTAAAACCCTCAGCGCATAAAGTATGTTCTGCGCTCCGACTTTGATCGGGTCGGAAGGATAGAATGTGCCCAGCATCACGTCCACCATGGGCGTCTTCATATCGTCCATCCTGTAGAAGATGTTTCTCTTCGTAAAATACCGGATGAGTTCGGGCTCGCAGTCCGTCCTGTATCCCAGCAGATGCAGTTCCGCGACCAGCAGGAGGTATTCCACCGTCAGCCTGGCACAGCTCTTATGCGGTTTCCTCGGATCGTTTGTCTTTTTATTTGTGCTGATGCATCCGAAGCCGCCGTCTTCCTTGATTCCGCTTAAAACGCAGGCAATTTCGTTCTTTACGGCCTCCTCCTGATCATACCCCAGTTTCACGAGATTCCGGAGCAGGTAGGGTTCTCCGCACAGCATCTTAAACCCGGTGCTCTCTATGAGCACAAATACCTCATCGTCAATATCTTTTCCGATATCATCACGGGTCAGTCCCCATTCGGCAAATGCCATAATAGCGTCGAACTTATCCCACGGTTTATCCTTCCTGAGTTTTTTCAGCGCCCGTTCATAGGTTTTGCTCTGCAGCAGCTGCCTTTTGCATTCGATGACTTTTTCATCATCGTCCGGCAGTTTCAGATATTCCTTCAGCGTCCTGAGCCGCACTTCCGGCGTCTCTTCCTCCAGCAGCCAATCCAGAATCGATCGGTCCATGGCGTCATTATTCGTTTTGGTCCCGTTCATCCGGTCTCTCTCCTTTCGTAATTGATCATAAGGTTGTTCACGGAAACAATCCTGTCCCGGATTTCTTTGTTTTGTCCGGTTATGTCTGAGGCTGCCTGTTTACCGAATCGATCTGCATCTTCATTTCTTTGACAATCTCCCGGATGCTCCTGTTGTCTGTATCAATCACGATATCCCCCGGGCAGGGCTGAAGGTGCAGCCAGTAGTAATTCGTTTCGCCCTGATCGCCGCGCATGTCATGCCGCTTTTTCAGCGTTTCCTCCGAGCAGGTAAGCGTGAAGGCGATGGTTTCATAATCCTTTACCGTGATCCCGTTCAGGATGTTTTCACGGATTTTCGCGTCTGTCAGCACCACTGACGTAAAGAATACATATTCAAAGTCCGAATCCAGATAATTGGACAGAACAAAGGACATGCTTCTGTCTCCGTTCCGCAGACGTTTGTCTGCCACGGAAAAGGGATGCACACACCAGCACCAGTCCCCGTCCAGATACGCGCTGTTGTCATAGCTTTCAAAGAGCCTTTCGCCTGCGGCGGTCTTTCCCACGCAGGGGGATCCACTGATGAGGATCAGCTTCTTTTTTATCACTCAGCTTCCTCCTTTGCCGTAAATCTGAACAGCGGATCGCCGTTTTCTTCCGTGCCATACTGCACCATGCCGCCTTTTTCCATAGCCCTGGCGGAGGCGACATTCGCTTTGGCACAGCCGCCGTGAACTCCGGGAAGCGCATAGTCCTCCGCGGCGATCCGCAGCAGTTCCCGGACACACTGAGTTCCGTATCCCTGATTTCTGTATTCTTCATCCAGCAGAATGAAGATTTCAGGCTCCGAATGATTCCTCGTGCCGTCCAGTCCGCACCAGCCCATGATGGTTCCGGGATGATCCTTTCCGCATACCGCCAGGCAAAGATGACAGATACAGCCTTTTCTATTCCTTTTGTAATTTCCGCGCATAGAAGCGATCACTTCCCGTGCCTCTGTATCAGAAAGCGGATGATGATCGGCAGGCCAGGTCCTTGCGACTTCTGTCAGATCTTCCTCTGTAACGTAATGAAGGGTCAGGTTTTCCAGCTGATAATCCATCATATCATTTTTCATTTTCATAAAACGCTTCGTATCAGGCATACCTCGCCGATCGTCACTTATGCTTCCTCCGCTCTCTGTCTGTCATATCCTTTTATTGCTTACAGCATGATCCAGTATCGCCTGACAAGATGACTGCCTTCTGCTTCATTATACCTCTCAATGGTATCCCAAAGTTTTCCGCCCAGCTTTTCGCAGACATGAATGGACGCCGCATTCTTTTCGTTGATGTTCACCAGTACCTTTTCCATGCCATGCTCTTTTGCAATTTCCAGACCCCGGCGCAGGATCTGCGTTCCATATCCTTTGTTCCATTCCGATACCCTTACTGCGTAGCCGATGCTCCCGATATCCAGCATCACTATCGGAGGAAACTCTGTCCTCAGCTGGAACTCCCCGATAAACCTGCCGTCATCCACTGCCCAGTAATGAAAGCTGACGGGCTGGCCCTCCACAAGTCCCTTTTCCTTCCGGTCATACCAGTCCTTTGTCCTCATAAACCAGTCATCTGCCAGATACTTCGGATTTGAAGGCCTGAAGAATACAATATTGTGATCATAGGCTTCCTGGCAATATGCCTTATATCCATCAGCATATTCAGGACACCGCTTTATCAGCTGCAGCATGATTCCTCCGTAAACGCCGGTTCCTATCAGGTTCCCCTTGCTCACAAACGCTTTACTGATCAGTCAGTTTCCCTCAAACTCATCAGCATGTGTTTTGAAAAAGTCATAATATACCCTGGGGTTTTTCAGTTCCGTCCAGCTGTCCACCACCCGGGACTGCTCATCCAGGTTGATGATCTTCGCGCCCGGCAGGGCCAGCAGGAATGGTGAATGGGTACTGATCACCAGCTGGTTTCCACAGTACCTGACGGATTCAGTCAGGAAATCCGCGAGAATCACCTGGTTTTCAGGACTCAGGCTGTTCTCCGGCTCATCCAGCAGGCACAGCGTGTCCATATCGATCTTGCTCTGGAAATACATCAGCGCGCTTTCCCCGTTCGACCGCTCCCGAAGGCTTTTCCCGGATTCGTTCTCAATAAACCGGCTCTTTGTTTTGCTCCTTGCCTGATTGATCCGGTGCAGATGGTCCAGATCCTCCAGGGATCGGAGCTGAAACTTCTCATGCTTCAGGTCATAATAATCCTCCGCAAGCTTTTCCCTCCTGCGGTCAATACCCTCATTGATGGAACGGATATCCAGCATCATATCAAACACATCGTCGCTGGTAATGATCCGGCTCCCTCCGGGGATTGCTTCATCCACCGTTGCGCGGCACCGGTCCACATAATTCTCAAAAAAGCGTGAACGGTTGTATGCACTGTTCCGGATCAGCCGGAGTTTTTCCGCGATCACGTTCAGGGCCGTGCTTTTTCCGCTGCCGTTCCCGCCGTAAAGAATCGTCACCGGACGAAAAATGATCTCATTCAGCCCGGCCTTTGGCAGAACACCATACGGATACACGGTCTGGTCATAAGTGGTCTTCAGTCCGAACATAAAGTCGGATTCCGCTTCTGCCCCCGGAAAATAAAACGCGCTCAGAAACAGGCCGTCCATACCTTATCCTCTCCGGTTTTTCATCATACAAACTCTTTACTGATCAGTTCACAACCCCAAATCACAGGCTTTTCATTACCTTCCGGCAGCAGATTGTGCGTATAACTCTGTTCCTCATACCTGCGCATAAATGTATTGGGACCGATACAGTACAATTCAATATGGATATTCTGGTTTACACGCACCAGATACAATTTCCCGTTCTTCACTTCAACCTGTATTTTGCCGGGAAGATATGTGCCGGTAAACTTCCGGAGATCCTCATCCAAAACCGGTACCTCATCCGGCCTCGTCGCATGTTTCGGTTCTTTTCCATAAAGGATATCAGCGATACCTTCTCCCAGCCGGTACTGGTTCAGCGATTCATTATTGGAAAGAATGATGATGCAGACATCATCCTCAAAGAAGTACTGCGTATATGCAGCAATCCCGTTGGCATCCCCGCCATGGGCATACATTGTGACACCGTTTCGGTCATGCCGTTCCAGCCCGTAGCAGTAATGATTCATGTTCTCTGCAAAAAACCGTTTATACGCCTTTGCGGACAGCAGCTTTCCCTCTTTCAGGCACTCATACCACTTCTGCAGATCGTCACAGTTCGAGACCAATGCCCCGGCTCCCGTCAGAAACAGGTTATTGACATACGGCACACGAACCGTCTTCCCGTAATCATGCATATAATTGGCTGCCTTGTTTTCGTGAACAGCCAGGCCGTCGTCAAACACGGTGCCGGTCATTCCCAGCGGAAGGAATATGTTTTCATGCAGGAATCCTGCGTAGGACTGTTTTGATACATATTCGATGATCCACGCCAGCAGATTGTAATTTGAATTATTGTAATTGAACGATTCTCCCGGGGCGTTCATCGGCTGCCTCAGAATCCATTTGTTGAGGAATGCTTTCCGGTCATAAGGCAGCCTGTCCTCCCCGATATAGAAATCATCTTCGAAGTTGTAAAAGTTATACAGTCCTGAGGTATGGGCAAGAAGATCATGAACAGTAATCCCGGAAGGAATCTGCATATCTTCCGGAAGATATGTATTCGCATCCGCATCCAGGGATAGAAGGCCCTTGTCATACAGAAGCATCACCGCAAAAGCAGTAAACTGCTTTGTAACCGATGCGATGGTAAACCGGGTAGACATGCTGTTCTTCACGCCAAACTCGGGACAGGCATACCCACGGCTGGTCTCCCAAAGAATGTTTCCGTTTTTTACAATGCGAATGGTGCCCCAGAAGTCCCAGTACTCTGTCTCCCGCCCTATGAATGCAGCCAGGCGTTGCTGAGTATCATTTCCGGTCATAGAAACTGATCTCCCCTTTGAATTGAAATAATACCAGGAAACCTTCACTTAAGGCTGAAGTACGGATTCATAAACCTCTGATAATACTCGGATAGTCCTGTCTTTGGTCGAATACTGCATAAATCGTAACTTCTTCTTGATCCTCATTGATCTTGTAGAACACCAGATCTTTTTCAGTAATCAGAACTTTATAGCAGGATCAGTATTCCATCACATCAATCTTTTTCTGCAGCACAGCCGCATAATCATGTCCGGTTTTCATCACATGTTCCGGATTCATCTGGTAATGAATGTTATAAAGAAGTCCCTCTTCGCCGGTCCTGTCTTCCAGATGATCCTCATCGATATGCACACCCAGCACTTCCAGGCAGATCATCACATGACCGTCTCCCGGTACGATCTCTTTTTCCCATACATACCGGCATTCCAGGTTCATAAAGCATTCTTTGACCACCGGAGCGTTCACCTGGCTTGCTTTTTCCGCTGTCAGCCCGGAAGCTTTAATCTCGTCTGCCTCAAATGCGTTGTTCCGGATGGTTGCCATGCAGGCGGCATGGTAATCTGCCGACATGAAATTGATCACAGCTTCCTGCTGTTCCCTTAAGGTCTGATAGAGATGTCCGCGTTTATTCACACTGGCCAGGATTGCATAGAACCCCTTTCCGTGGTCAGCACTGGTGAAAGCAGCCCAGGACTGCATACAGGCGTTGGGCAGGCCGTTTGATTTATAAGTGGTTACCAGAAACAGCGGCGACGGCACCGTCGCCACGAACTCCTTCCATGAGAAGCCAAAGTTCCTGGAATAATCAGCATAGGTTCCCTTCAGGCTTTCCGGCATTTCAGAATAGATGCGTTTCATCCGTCTGCTCCTTTCTTCTCCCGGTCTTTCAGATCCGCCTGTACTGAACAGAGCAGCTGTCTCTGTCCAGACCGCACTTTTTGTGTTATGGGTTATTTTCTGAGCTCTTTGACCATCATGATGCGTTTCTCCTGATCCTCATAATCCGAATATCCGCGTTTTCTGTACAACTCATGCGCTCTCTTGTTTGCCTTCTCCACATGAAGAACGATTGCCGGAATGCCTGTGGATTCAGCATAATCCTCTGCCAGGCTGATCAGTTTCGTGCCTATCCCCTGATTACGGCATTCTGCAGTCACAGACAAATCGTCCAGATAGATATATCCCTCTTCCCTGTACACTTCAACCGAGAGAAATGCCACTAATTCTTTCTCCAGTTCCGCAACATAGATAAGATCATCGCCCGCAGAAAAAAACTTATCGAGATACCCGTTTTCATACCCTTCAACGTCCTGGGTATGATATATGGTCCTTAGCATTTCCTCGAACAATCCCGCAATTCTTTCGGAATCAGATATTGTTGCTTTTCGATATACAAAGCCCATAACGCATCCTTCTCCATGCAGTTTCTATGCTTTCCCCGCTGCCATTCTATCAAACCTCCCGGGCTGTGTCCATCCGGCAAAATCCCGCCGCCATCCGGGCATTCGGTTCACATGCGAGAGACTTTTAGCTCTCCTTCCGCGAAAAACCCCGTTGAACGCGAAACTTAGTCAGGAAAATTTCAAAGTGGACATTTTCAAAGCGGAAAAAAGCGGAAAACCCGCACGAAAAGCAAAACCCCGGGAGCATTGATTTTCAATGTCCCGGGGAGTCGAAGCGGGCGAAGCGCTGACGACTGCCAGTGGCAGGAGTCTCGTCAGAGCTGAGGTCAAACTTTAAGGAGCAATCTCTCCTGTGGAGAGTTGCGACTATAAAGTTTGCGGAGGGATTCGATTCCGTTCGCTCAATGGTCGCCCGAAACCCTTGGAGCTGGTTTCGTTCTCCCTTTCGCGCTAACAAACTCGGGGCGCTTGCCTTCGGCACTCCCCGCTGGGGAGACGCTTCCCTCGTTTGCCGCGGCCGCCGCGGGTTCTTTCCCATCATTCCGGATAGCAAAAACCCAAAGCACCCATGAAGGGCACTTCGGGTTTTTGTGTCGAAGTGGCGGGATTCGAACCCGCGGCCTTTTGGTCCCGAACCAAACGCGCTACCAAACTGCGCTACACCTCGATATGACTGGAGCCGATGAGGGGACTCGAACCCCTGACCTGCTGATTACGAATCGGCTGCTCTACCAACTGAGCCACATCGGCACAACCAGCAACGGGTATTATAACAAAGGGTTTTTTGTTTGTCCAGCCCTTTTTTCTCCTGCTGTGGACATCCCGCGGCGGGTGTGATAGGATACACTGCAGCCAAACCGGGAAGGAGGAGCCTCCATGAAACACGCGATTGCGAAAGCCATTGTCAAATACCGCATTGTGATTCTGATTGTCCTGCTGCTGGCCGCCGTCTGGAGCGTTCCCCAGATCTCCCGGACCCGGATCAATTATGACCTGACCCGGTACCTCTCGGACAGCACCATGACCAAGCGGGCGCTGAAGGTCATGAATGAGGAGTTCGGCTCCACGGAGCAGCTGTATATCATGTTCGCGGACCGGTCCGACGAGGAGATCACCCGATATACCGATCAGCTGCAGAACATGGAAGAAATCCGGTTTGTCCAGTCCGATCCTTCCGCTGATATCAAAGAAAAAGACGGAATCACCTACCGGCGCCTGACGCTGACCCTGCACAAATGCGACGCGGCCGCGCTGGTCACAAAGCTCCGCTCCCTGTTCCCCGACGCGGGTAAATACTGGGTCGGCGGGACCGCCGCCCAGCAGCTGGACGTCCAGCACAGCGTCGGCGCGGAGATTCCAGGCGTCATGATCATCGCCGTCGCGGTTGTCCTGCTCGTGCTCCTGCTTACCAGCCATGCCTGGTTTGAGCCGCTGCTGCTCCTGGTCGTTTTCGCGGTTTCCATCCTGATCAATATGGGCACCAACTTCCTTTTCCCGGACGTGTCCTTCATCACCTTTGCCGTTTGCGCGATCCTCCAGCTGGCCCTGTCCATCGACTATGCCATCATGCTGCTGCACACCTGGAACGATTGCTGCGACAGCGGCCTGAGTCCGGAAGAAGCGATGATCGAAGCGCTCTCCCAGAGCTTCATGCGCATTACCTCCAGCGCCATGACCACCGTAGCCGGCCTGCTCTCCCTGCTGTTCATGAGCTTCACCATCGGCTTCGATATCGGCCTGGTGCTGAGCAAGGGCATCCTGTTCAGCATGCTGGGCGTGTTCCTGCTCATGCCCGCCCTGACGCTGCTCCTCAAAAAGCCCCTGCTGAAAACCCGGCATAAACCGATCCGCCTGAACGGCGCGAAGCTGGGCGGATGGGTCTGGAAAGTCCGGAAACCCGTTGCCCTGGTTCTGGTCGTGCTGGTGCTCTGCGGCGCGGCGCTGACCGCGCTCAATACCTACAGCTTCATGGTTCCCAATACGCTGACCGGTGATGACACAAGCATGATCTCCGGCATTTTCGGTGTTTCCAATCCCCTGGTCATTCTGGTTCCGGGTGGAGAAACGGATGAGGATTACGACCGGCAGCGCGAACTGGTCCGCCAGCTGGAGGAAGTCAAGCGCGCCGACGGTTCTCCCGCCCTGCGGGGCGTCACCGCCATGGTCACCACGGGCGCTGACGCGCTGCGTTATTATACCCCGGCGGACGTGGCGGAGATGACGGGCATCAATGAAAGCCTGATCTCCGTCTTCTTCCTGATGAACGATTTCGGCGATTCCGTCCGTGCGGATGTTCTGCTGTCCGCCGCGGAATCCTTTGCCCAGGGCAATGATTCTGTTCTGGACCTGAAACGTCAGCTGGATTCCGCCCGCGAGGTGTTTATCGGGGAGCATTACCAGCGCATCATCCTCGACCCGTCTTTTACCGTAACAGATACTGATTTCGATCCCTGCATGAAAGCCATCTTCACCGCCGCGGAGAACGTATATGGAAACGAATACTACGCCACCGGCAGCCCCATGTCCACCTATGACATCGGGAACGCGTTCCGCGGCGACCTGATGAAGGTGAACCTCATCACCCTGCTGGCCATTCTGCTGATCGTGATCATCAGCTTCCGTTCCTTCCTGCTGCCCCTGATCCTGGTCTTCGTCATTGAAGGCGCCATCTGGATTTCCATGGGGCTCAGCAAGGTCTTTGGCCAGTCTGTGTTCTTTATGTGCTACCTGATCTGCCTGTCCATCCAGATGGGCGCCACCATCGACTACGGCATCCTGCTCAGCGACCAGTACCGGTCGTTCCGCCGCGGCGGCATGGAAGTGAAGGAGGCGCTGCAGGAAGCGCTGAGCCGTGCCCTGCCCACCGTCCTGACCTCCGGCATTATCCTGATCACCGCCGGGTTCATCATCGGCGTCCAGTGCAGTATCTACTATATTTCCAGCATCGGCCTGCTGATCTCCCGGGGCGCCGCCATGTCCGTCCTGCTTGTGCTGACGCTGCTGCCGGCGCTGCTGGCCCTGTTTGACCGCCGGATCATGGGGAAGGGAGACCGTCAGTGAACTATCAGCTGATCGCCCTGGATCTGGACGGCACGCTGCTCAACAGCCGGAAGGAAATCCCGGCGGAAGCCGCGGAAGCCATCCGCGCCGTCACTGCCGCCGGTAAGACGGTCGTCTTTGCCACCGGCCGGGCCGTCTGCGAACTGGATGAGCAGATCGCCCTGCTGCCGCAGGTGCGTTACGCGGTCTTCGCCAGCGGCGCGGGCCTGTATGATATCAAAGAAAAGAAAACCTTCGGCCTCCGCGGCGTTCCCGCCGGGCAGGTGAACCGGATTCTGTCCCTCGCCCGGTCAAAGGACGTCATGCCCCAGATCGTGGTGCCGGACGCCGACGTGATCCAGGCTTCCCACATGGAACAGCTGGAGCATTTCCATATGGACGTCTACCGTCCCATGTATGAGCAGGCCATGACGCTGGTTCCGGATATCTTCGCCTATGCCGAAACCTGCCGCGATCCGTTCCTGAAAATCAACCTGTACCATGCCGATCCGGAAGAGCGGATCCGTACCCGGGCGCAGCTGGAATCTCCGGACCTGGACCTGGTTTATTCCGAAGTTTCTTCCGTGGAATGCTCCGCCGCCGGCGTCAGCAAGGGTTCCGGGCTGGAGCGGCTGTGCGGTCTCCTCGGCATCCAAATGGAAGCCTGTATTGCCGTGGGCGACGCGGAAAACGACGTCGCGATGCTGCGCACCTCCGGCCTCGGCGTCGCCATGGGCAACGCCCCGGAGCATGTGAAAACCGCCGCGGACCGGGTCGTTTCCGACCTGGACCACGGCGGCTGCGCCGAAGCAATCAGGCTGCTTCTCGATTAATCCTTTAGTGCTTTCCGGGCATTGTCAATTGCCCGCTGTACCATCTCCGGCGCCGGCGCGCCGGGGATCTTTCTTTTTTCCACGCAGGCGATCATGCTCAGATCGTCAAACACGTCCTGCTCAAAGGCGGGGTGGAACTGCTTCAGTTCCTCCAGCGTCAGGTCCAGCAGGGCTTTGTTTTCGTTCAGGCAGTGGGCCACCAGCTCGCCGACCACCTTGTGGGCGTCGCGGAAGGCCACACCCTTCTTGACCAGGTAGTCCGCGCAGTCCGTGGCGTTCGTGAATCCGCCGGAAGCGCCGCGTTCCATCACGTCCTTCCGGAAGGTCACTGTCTTCAGCATCGCGGTGAACACGGTCAGCCCCTTCACCAGCGTATCCCGGGTATCAAAGAAGGCTTCCTTGTCCTCCTGCATGTCTTTATTGTAAGCCAGCGGCAGCCCCTTCATCACGGTCAGCAGGCCCATCAGGTGGCCGTAGACCCGGCCGGTTTTTCCGCGGATCAGCTCCGCCACGTCCGGGTTCTTCTTCTGCGGCATGATGCTGGATCCTGTCGCGAAGGCGTCGTCCATCTCCACAAAGCGGAACTCGTTCGTGTTCCACAGGATCAGTTCCTCACAGAAGCGGCTCAGGTGCATCATGCAGATGGAGGCCGCGGACAGGTAGTCCAGCATGTAGTCCCGGTCCGCCACGCCGTCCAGGCTGTTTTCGGAAATCCGGCTGAAGCCGAGGATCTCCGCGACCCGTTCCCGGTTCAGGGAATAGGTCGTGCCGGCCAGTGCGCCGGAGCCCAGCACCATGACGTCCGCCGCCTGATACGCGTTGCGGAAGCGGTTCCGATCCCGCAGGAACATCTGGACATAGGCCATCATATGGTGGGCCAGGGTGATGGGCTGCGCCTTCTGCATATGGGTATAGCCGGGCATGATCGTATGCAGGTTGTCCTGGGCGATGGCCAGCAGCGCTTCCAGCAGCTCGTCCAGCATGCTCTCCGTCTCCCGGCAGGCAACCTTTGCGTACATCCGGGTATCCAGCGCCACCTGGTCATTCCGGCTCCGGCCGGTATGCAGGCGCTTTCCCGCCTCGCCGATGCGTTCGGTCAGCAGCGTCTCCACGTTCATGTGGATATCCTCGGCGTCCACCATCCATTCGATCTTCCCGGCCCGCGCGTCCTCCAGGATGCCCTTCAGGCCGGCCACGATCTTCTCCGCGTCCTCCGCGGGGATGATGCCTTCCTCGCCCAGCATCGTCGCGTGGGCGATGGACCCGGTAATGTCCTGCTCAAACAGCCGCTGGTCAAAGGAAATACTGGAATGGAAATCGTCCACCAGTCCGTCGGTCGCCTTGCCGAACCGTCCTCCCCAAAGCTTCATATGCTCATCCGGTCCTTTCGTTTGATTGTCCTGTCAGATCCGCTCCAGTGACTTCCGTACCCCGCCGGGCAGCAGCATCTCCCGGAAAACGGTTTCAATTTTCTCCTTCAACGGCGTCTCCAGCAGGTTCGTGCCGAAGATCACCGGGTTTGCCAGGATCGGCGCCAGGGCATCCCCCGCGCTGTCCGGCTCGCCGAATTTCACTTCTGCAAGGGCGGCCTGCAGTTCCGGAACCATCGGGTCCGGGGAGACCGGCATCTCATTTCCCTTGTCATCCACGCCCAGCAGGTACCGCAGCCACGCCGCAATCGCCAGCGGGATGCCTTCCAGCATGTCCGCGCTGCCGTCTTTCAGCCGGCTTTTGATCGTCTCGCCGAAGCGGATCGGCACCTTCTGGCTCGTATCGCAGGCGATGCGCTGAGGCGTATCGGGCATGAAGGGATTCGGCAGCCGTTTCTCCAGCACCTCCCGCAGGAAGTCCTCCGGCCGCAGGATCCCGGGATCCGTCACCACCGGCAGCCCTTCAGTATAACCGATGCGTTCCACCAGCCGCTTCAGGTCCGGGTCCTTCATCTCGTCGGCAATCAGGGTGTAGCCCAGCAGGCACCCGTACACCGCCAGCGCCGTATGCAGGGGGTTCAGGCAGGTGGTCACCTTCATCCGCTCCGTGCGGTTCACGGTGTCCCGGTCGGTCAGGTAGACGCCCGCCTCCTCCAGCTTCGGCCGCCCGTTCGGGAAACGGTCTTCTACCACCAGGTACTGCGGAATCTCCGCGTTCACGAACGGCGCAATATAGGTATGCTTCTCCGTCTGGATCGGTTCCATATCCTCAATCCCGGCTTCCGCCAGGCTCCGGGTCACGGAGTCCGCCGGCCGCGGGGTAATCTTGTCAATCATCGTCCAGGGGAAGGAAACCTTCCCTTCGTCGCTCAGCCAGTTGAGGAAGCCTTCGTCCGCGAAACCGGCCTTCACCCATTCGCCGGCGATCTCCAGCACCGCGCCGCGAAGCTTCTCCCCGTTATGGCTGCAGTTATCCATGCTGACCAGCGCCACCGGCGCGGCGCCGGATACATAGCGGTGCCGCATCAGCGCGGTCACGATGGCCATGGCGTGGCGGGCGGTCTCCGGCCCGTCCTTCAGGTCCGCCTGCACCGCGGGGAAGTACTCTCCCTTCATGTCCCGCAGCGCGTATCCCTTCTCGGTAATCGTGAAAGATACCATCTGCAGGCTCGGTGCCTCAAAAATCCGCTTCAGTTCTCCCCAGTCCTTCTCCTCCGCCGGCGTCGCCTTCAGGCCGCCGGCCAGCGAGGCGATGATCTCCCGGTCCGTGCCGCCGTCCGGCCGCAGGGAAACCATCAGGGTCAGGGAATCGTACGGCTTGTAGATCCGGTCAATGATCTCTCCGTCCCAGGTCTCCGCGGCGATGATGCCCCGATCTGCCAGGCCCTTGTTCAGCAGCCGCTGCTGCAGGCCCGCGATAAAGCCCCGGAAGATATTGCCCGCGCCGAAATGCACCCACACCGGGGCTTCTTCCGTCGCGCGGATCATGCTGCTCCGGTCATACCCGGGCAGGGCAACCTCCGCCTTCCGCCACGCGGCAGTATCTTTCAGTCCCTCATTTGTCAGCTTCATCCGGTGCGCCTCCCTCTTTGTCAGACGATATCAACATTGTACACGAAACGCCCGTTTTCGCAATAGAATCAAGCATAAAAAAGACATTGTCTGCGCCGGGCCTTTCCCTTTTTCCCCGATTGTAAATTTCTCTGTTTGTTCGCCTTGACATTACCGGGGTCAGCGTTTACCATGGTCTGTGGAATATAAAGGAAAGAGGCGGTTTTTTGATCGTTCTGGGTATCGATCCGGGCTATGCCCTGATGGGCTGGGGCGTTGTGGAGGCTGAGGGCAGCCGCATGAAGCTGATCAACTACGGCTGTATCGAGACCAAGGCCGGCGTCCCCATCTATCACCGGCTCCGCACCCTGCAGCTCGGTATCCGGGATGTGATCAGCATCCATCACCCGGATGAGATCGCCTTTGAGGAACTGTTCTTTTCCCATAACGCGACCACCGGCCTGATGGTCGGCGCGGCCCGCGGCGCCGCGATCATCGCCGCCGCGGAATATACCGAAAACCTGTATGAGTATACCCCCATGCAGATCAAGCAGGCGGTCACCGGCAGCGGCCGGGCCGACAAGAAACAGGTCCAGCAGATGGTCAAGCTCCTGCTGAAGATGGATGAGATCCCGAAGCCGGACGACGCGGCGGACGCCATCGCCTGCGCCATCACCCACTGCCAGGCCGGCGTGGCAAGGGCCCAGTTCCGCATGAAATGACCGCTGATAACACGGAGGAAACGATATGTACGCTTTCATCGAAGGCGAGGTCTGTGAGAAGCTGAACGGCAGCCTCGTTCTTCTGGCCGCCGGCGTCGGCTGGCAGCTCAACTGTTCCAACAACACCCTGCAGGCCGCGCCGCCCCTGGGCGAAAAGATGCGCTGCTGGACGTACCTTTCCGTCCGGGAGGACGCCATGGAGCTCTTCGGCTTTGCCACGCGGGAGGAAAAAGAGATGTTTCTCCAGCTGACCTCCGTTTCCGGCATCGGGCCGAAGACCGCCCTGGGCGTGCTCGGCGCCATGCCCCTGCGGGAGCTGAACCTCGCGATCCTCCTCGGAGATGTGAACGCCCTGTCCCGCGCGCCGGGCATCGGGAAGAAGACCGCCCAGCGCATCGCCCTGGAACTCAAGGACAAGATCAGCCAGGCGGACGTCTCCGCCGCCGCGGCCCCGGCGCAGGGCACCGCCGCTCCGGCGCTGAGCCCCGACGCTGTGTCCGAGGCCATTGAGGCCATGATCGCCCTGGGCTATTCCTCCACCGAGGCGCGCAACGCCATTTCCCAGGTCCGGGACCAGACCGACAAGCCGGAAGAACTCATCCGCCTCGCGCTCCGCGCCATGGCAGGTTTTTGACAATCACACACTCTCTCAACAGGAGTAACCACCTATGTATGATGACAGACTGATGACCGGTTCCTATATGGCGGAAGACAGCTCCGTGGAGCAGACCCTCCGTCCCCATACGCTCCGGGAATATGTGGGCCAGCAGGCGGTCAAGAACAGCCTCGATATCTATATCAAGGCCGCCCTTTCCCGCCACGACGCGCTGGACCATATGCTGCTTTACGGCCCGCCCGGCCTGGGCAAGACCACCCTCGCCTGCATCGTCGCGGCCGAAATGGGCCAGAACATCCGCGTGACCAGCGGCCCGGCCATTGAGCGGCCCGGCGACCTGGCTTCCATCCTGAGCAACCTCAACGCCGGGGACGTGCTGTTTATCGACGAGATCCACCGCCTCTCCCGCCAGGTGGAAGAAGTGCTTTATCCCGCCATGGAGGACTTTGCCATCGACATCATGATCGGCAAGGGCCCCACCGCGCGCAGCATCCGGGTGGACCTGCCCCGTTTCACCCTCGTCGGCGCCACCACCCGCGCCGGCCAGCTTTCCGCTCCCCTGCGGGACCGCTTCGGCATGCTCTTCCGGCTGGAGATGTATACGCCGGAGGAACTCCGCCGGATCGTGGAGCGCAGCGCCGGCATCCTCGGCGTGGACGCGGACAGCGAAGGCCTGCTGGAGATTGCCCGCCGCAGCCGCGGCACGCCCCGCATCGCCAACCGGATGCTCAAGCGCGTCCGGGACTATGCCGAGGTCAAGGCCGGCGGCCATATCAGCCGGGACATCGCCCGGGAGGCGCTGGCCCTGCTGGACGTGGATGAACTCGGCCTGGACAAGGTGGACCGGAATATCCTGGCCTGTATGATGGACAAGTTTGCCGGCGGCCCGGTGGGGCTGGATACCCTTGCCGCCACCACCGGTGAGGACGCCGTCACCATTGAGGACGTCTATGAGCCCTATCTCATGCAGCTGGGCTTCCTCATGCGGACGCCCCGCGGGCGGGTCTGCACACCGGCCGCCTGGACCCACATGAAGAAGAACATGCCCGCCACGGCGGAAGCCCAAATCAGGATGGAGATCTGATACCCCCATGAAAACGTCCGATTTCGATTACGACCTGCCCGAAGAACTGATCGCCCAGACTCCGGTCGAGCCCCGGGACCACAGCCGTCTCCTGGTGTATCACCGGCAGGACGGGCGGATTGAGCATAAGCATTTCTATGACATCATCGATTATCTCAATCCCGGCGACGCTTTGGTCATCAACGAGACCAAGGTCATCCCCGCGCGCCTGCTCGGCGTGAAGGAGGATACCGGCGTCCCGGTGGAGGTCCTGCTCCTGCGCCGGCGGAACGCCACCGACTGGGAGGCCCTCGTCCGCCCCGGCCGCCGGCTCCGCCCCGGCACCTTCTGCTCCTTCGGGGACGGCCTGCTCCGCTGCGAAGTCCTCGACAACGTGGAGGAGATCGGCGGCCGGATCGTCCGCTTCCACTGCGACGGCGTCTTTGAGGAAATCCTGGACCGGCTGGGCGAGATGCCCCTGCCGCCCTATATCCATGAGAAGCTGCAGGACGCGAACCGGTACCAGACCGTCTACGCCAAGCAGGAAGGCTCCGCCGCCGCGCCGACCGCCGGGCTGCATTTCACCCCGGAGCTGCTGGACCGCATCCGGGCGAAGGGGATCACCGTCGTGCCCGTCCTGCTCCATGTGGGACTCGGCACCTTCCGCCCCGTAAAGGTGGAGAACGCGGAAGAGCACGTCATGCACAGCGAGTTCTGCCAGGTCTCGCCCGAAGCGGCGGATACCCTGAACCGCATCCGCGCGGCCGGCGGCCGGATCGTCTGCGTCGGCACCACTTCCGTGCGCACGCTGGAAACCATGGTCGGGGAGGACGGCGTCATCCGTCCCGGCGCCCGGGATACCGCGATCTTCATTTACCCCGGCGTCCGGATCAAGGCCGTGGACGCCCTGATCACCAATTTCCATCTGCCCCAGAGCACCCTGCTCATGCTGGTCAGCGCGCTGACCGGGCGGGAGGAAGCCCTGCGGGTTTACCGGGAAGCCGTACAGGAGCGCTACCGCTTCTTCTCCTTCGGCGACGCCATGTTTATTGAGTAAGTACAGGAGGTCATCCCCTTGAGCGAACAACCCCTTGATTCCGCACTCTGCCCGGCTTTTGAGTGCTTCCGCTTTGATTCCGCCGCCGCGGGCGGCGTGTTCCCGCCTGAATCCCAGAGCCACTATTTCAGCGAGATCCTGCTGGTCCGCAGCGGCGTCTGCCGGATCATCCGCGGATCCCGCACCCACATCCTCAACCCGGGCGAACTGATCCATATCGCGCCGTTTGTCCCCCATTCCATCTCCTCTGAGGACGGGAATCCGGTGGTCTATGACGTCGTGAAATACAGCGCCACCCGGCTGAAGGAAATTGCTCCCTACCTGAACGACCTTCGCACCCTTTCCTCGGAAAGCGCCCAGACCCGCCTTCCGATCCAGATGAACGCCGAAGAAGTAAAGGCCCGTCATCTGGACAGGATCATCGAGGAATGCCTGTACCAGTGTCAGCGCCATGATATGCTGTCGGATCTGCATATCCGTTCGCTGATCTACCTGATGATCTGCGGCATCGCCCGCTTCTGGATTGATAAGCGGAATGACTTTGCCGAGGTGTTGTCCCAGCCCCGTAACCCCATCGTCGATATCCCCGCCTATATCGAGGAGCATATCTCCGAGCCGCTGAAAGTGGAGGACCTGGCCGCCCGCTGCTCCCTCAGCTATCCCTGGTTCGCCAAGCAGTTCCACGACTACTTCGGCATCAGCTGCAAACAGTGCATTGAGAAGCTCCGTCTTGAAACCGTGGAACAGTACCTGACCTATTCCGACCTGGACCTGAAAACCATCAGCCGGAAGACCGGCTACACCGACTGCAGCCACATGGTCAAGGACTTCCGCCGCATGAACGGAATCACCCCGGGACAGTACCGTTCCCTGATGAAAACGCAGGGCCGGTCATCCTTTTCTCCCATTTCGTACAATCCCCCCTCAAAGTCTTGACACGCAAGGGAAAAACAGATAAAATACCTTTTGTTCGCAAGTCTTCAAGGGCTTGATGCGGAGCATGCGGGCGTAGCTCAATGGCAGAGCTCCAGCTTCCCAAGCTGGTCACGTGGGTTCGATTCCCATCGCCCGCTCCAATGCCGCATCAATGGCTCGGAAGCAATCAACGGCTCGCTTTTGAGCGACGATAACTTAAGGAGGAAACCCCAAATGGCAAAAGGACGTTATGAACGGACAAAGCCCCATGTAAACATCGGCACCATCGGTCACGTCGACCATGGTAAGACCACCCTGACCGCGGCGATCACGATGACGCTGGCAGTGAAGGGCGAAGCGCAGGCCATGCGCTATGACGAAATTGACAAGGCTCCGGAAGAGAAAGCGCGCGGAATCACGATTAACACCGCCCACGTTGAGTACGAGACGGCGAAGCGCCACTACGCTCACGTTGACTGCCCCGGCCACGCTGACTATGTTAAGAACATGATCACCGGCGCGGCGCAGATGGACGGCGCGATCCTGGTCGTGTCTGCTCCCGACGGCCCGATGCCCCAGACCCGTGAGCACATCCTGCTCGCCCGTCAGGTCGGCGTGCCCTACATCGTTGTGTTCATGAAC
>JBGUHQ010000018.1:0-56852 GCA_045112195.1 Christensenellales bacterium
CTCCTGTTACTATATATTTGCCCCTCGTTCCTGGCAGCCAGCCAGAGGCCTGGGACATCTCGTTGCCTAAGCTGTACAATGTGGAGGCAATGGTCTGGTGGTTTTCTCCAAGAGCTTCTCGCTCGTATGAAAGTTAACCAGCCAACCTTCCATTGACAGCGTTCGTTTTATGTAAGTGGAGAACCTGTTAGGGTAATCTCGCGTCAGCAAACAGATAGAATCGGCAATGGGAAAAGGTGGGTTATCCATTGCAATAGCATAACGGGAGGGTTCTACATGTTTGCAGTCGGCGTTGACGTATCAAACGGCAGAAGCACAGTGGCGGTTCTCCAAACCAAGAAGAAAGTGATCCTGAAACCGTTTGAGGTCCCCCACACTCCAGAAGCACTGGGCAGGCTGGTCGATAAACTGAATAGCCTGGATGAGGAGACCAGGGTAATCATGGAGCATACTGGGCGATACTATGAGCCCATCGCCATGTTCCTGAATAGCAAGGGGTTCTTTGTTTCCGCTCTGAATCCGCTGCTGTTCAAGGACTACCAGGAAGGCATCTCGGTTCATGCGGTAAAGACGGACAAGGCAGATGCAGTCATGATCGCCAAGTTCGGTCTTGACAAGTGGGATGAACTGCGTCAGTATGAGCCCATGGACACGATACGATACCAGCTTAAGACGCTGAACACGCAGTTTCAGTTGGCCAGCAAGAGCAAGACTGCCTTCACCAACAATCTGATCGCTCTGCTGGAACAGAACTATCCCGGAATCCGGAAGCATTTTCCCAGTCCTGCACGTCCTGACGGAAGCGAGAAATGGGTGGACTACGCAGGCACTTTCTGGCACATTGACTGTGTCCGAAAACTCAGCCTGAACGCCTTCACTGAGCGCTACCTGAAGTTCTGCCGGAAGCATGGGTACAATTTCAGCGAAGAGAAAGCTGCTGAACTGTATCGTCATGCTCACAGCACGATTGCCTTGGTGCCAAAAACTGACATATCCAAGCTGATGGTCAAGGAAGCTGTCAACCAGTTGAATTCCATTTCACGCACTGTTGAAATCTACAGAACCGAGATGAACCGGCTGGCCTCTCAACTTCCCGAGTACAAGACCGTCATGGGAATGTACGGTGTCGGACCTTCCATGGGGCCTCAGCTCATGGCGGAGATTGGTGATATCCGCCGTTTCCCGCAGAGGAACTCTATTATTGCCTTTGCCGGTATTGATCCTGAGAAGGATGATTCCGGTGACAAAGTCAAGAAGTCCAACAAGAGTACTAAACGCGGATCTCCTTATCTGCGGAAGACGCTTTTTGTCATTATGGACATCCTGCTCCGGCTCCAGCCTGCAGATGATCCTGTCTACCAGTTCCTGGACAAGAAGCGTTCCGAAGGCAAACCGTACTATGTCTACATGACTGCCGGCGGAACCAAGTTCCTCCGGATCTACTACGGAAAGGTCCGTGACTGTCTCAAAGAGCAAGGTCTTTGGGACCAACCAATGATTGATTCCGGCAATTCTGATTGACACGGGTTGCCTTGCAACCCCTTGACTGCCCTGCAGCACAGGCAGCACGTCGTGTCAAGGATGCCGAAGGCACGGCGTAGCCGCTTGTCCTTGATACGGCGGGATGACTGTGCTACTTACCCGGCTTGCTGGTCACCCCTGGGTGGTGGCCTATTTGCTTTATGCATCTTTCCTCCAATCTTTTTCTTGCAAATAGCTTGACTTTTTATTTGTAAGCTTTTACTCTCCGTACAGCAGCAGCACGTCTTCGGGCGGAACGCCGAGGGCCTCCGGCTTTTTCTCTGTCCTGGCCACCTTGGGATACCGCCACCAGACCGCCGGGCTCTCCGGCGCCTGCTCCGCGTAGCGGAATTCGCCGATCCATTCAAAGGGCTCTTCCATTTCGCGGACAATGCTGACCGGGAAACGGTTCCGCGGTTCATCCGGATCAAAGCTATGCGCCCGAATCCCCACCGCCTTCAGGCCGTCCCGGACAGGTTTTTCTGTGATAAAGCGTATATTCCACGCCGGAACAAAAACCTCCTGCCCGCCCGTTTTCTCAGCTTCAGCAATATTCTTACAGCCGGTCAGCACAGCGGCCGCCCGGGTTCCGGGATCCGCGAACAGTTCCTTCGTCCCCTTCACGGCCTGCATCTGTCCCTGTTCCATCACGCCGAGGCGGTCACACATTCGGTAAGCCTCATCCCGGTCATGGGTCACCATGATGATTCCCTTATCGTATCCAGACAGGAGGTTCTTCAGTTCCGCCTGCAGTTTCAGCCGCAGATGGGTGTCCAGGGCGGAAAACGGCTCGTCCAGCATCAGCAGATCCGGCTCGTTCACCAGGATCCGGCCCAGCGCCACCCGCTGCGCCTGCCCTCCTGAAAGCGCTTCCGGTTTCAGGGACGCCACGTCGCTGATCTGCAGCATCTCCAGCATTTCCTCCGCCCGCTGTTCCCGGCGGTGTCTGTCCTTTTCCGCGCGCAGGCCGCACAGGATGTTCTGCTTTGCGGTCATGCCCGGAAACAGCGCGTTATGCTGGAACAGGTATCCGACCCGCCGCCGCTGTGGCGGCAGGTCGATCTTCTTTTCGGAGTCAAACAGCGTCCGCCCGTCCAGGACGATCCGTCCCCGGTCCGGCTTCTCAATCCCGGCGATACACTTCAGCGTCATGCTCTTTCCGCTGCCAGAGGCGCCCAGGATCCCCGTGAATCCCTTTTCGCAGGAAAAAGCGGTGCGCAGGTGGAAATCCCCGAGTCTTTTCTCGATATCTACTTCAAGCGCCATGTCTTTCTCCTGTATCCCGCGCGTTTTTCCAGCATATTCACGGCCAGCAGCACCGCCGCCGAAATCGCCAGATTGATCATCACCCAGAAAAACGCACCTTTTTCGTCGTTGGTCCGCCACAGCTGGTAAACGGTCGTGGAAACCGTGGCTGTCCTGCCCGGCGTATAGCCGATCAGCATGCTGGTGGCGCCGTACTCGCCCAGCGCCCTGGCGAAAGCGAGCACCGTGCCTGCCAGGATGCCCTGCCGGCAGGCGCGCATACGCACCCGCCAGAAAATCCAGGTGTTGGACCGGCCCAGCGTCTGTCCGGCCCAGGCCAGGTTCTCGTCAAAGCTTTCAAAGGCGCCCCGGGCCGTCCGGTACATCAGCGGAAAAGCCACCGCCACCGCAGCAGCGACGCCGCCGGGCCAATTCATCACCAGCTTCAGGCCCAGGTCTGCCAGGAACATCCCCACCGGCCGGCGGCTGCCGAAAATGAGCAGCAGAAAATAGCCGCACACGGTGGGCGGCAATACCAGCGGAAGCGTCAGGATCACGTCCAGGATCCCTTTGATCACACGGGGAAGCTTTGCCACCTGATAGGCGGCAAAGATCCCCGTGAAAAACACAATCACGCTGCTGATCGCGGCGATCCGCAGGGAATTGTACAGTGGAAACAGGTCTGTCATGCGTATTACTCCGCTTTGATTCCGGTGAAGCCGATCATTTCAAAGACCTTCATCGCCTCTTCTCCCCTGAGATAATCAAGGAACGCCTGCGCGGCTTCCGGCACGGCGCTGTTCTTCATCACGGCCGCGGGATAGATTACCTGCCCGCACATTTCAGCGGTCGCGGTGTCGATCACTTCCAGGCCCGCACTGAACGCGTCCGTCCCGTAGACCACGCCGCAGTCGACGCTGGCCTGGGAAACCTGGGTCGTCACCTCTTTCACGTTGGTGCCGTAGGTGATTTTTCCGGCCGCAGCCAGTTCCTCTTCGTTCAGTTCGTAATACGCCAGGATCTTCTGGGTATACTGTCCTACCGGCACGTCGGAGTTGCCCATGGCCATCAGGACCTCGCCGTCCTTCAGCAGCGCCGCCAGCGCGTCAAAGCTGTCGATCCCCTTAGGGTTGCCTTCCGGTGCCACCAGCGCCACCTTGTTCTCCAGCAGATCGATCCGGCTGCCTTCCAGCACGAAGTCCAGCCTGTCCGGATTCTTTTCCTCGTCTTTGGAAATATCCAGCTGGTTCATCTGCTTCGGAGCGGCGGAGATGAACACGTCGCACGCGGCGCCTTCCTGGATCTGTGTCTTCAGCGTGCCCGAGGAGTCGAAGTTGAAGATCAGTTCAACGTCCGGGTTCGCCGCTTCATACAGCGCCTTGATCTCCGTCAGCGATTCTGTCAGGGACGCTGCCGCGAAGACCACAATCTCCGTTTTCGGTGTTTCCGCCGCGGCTGTTCCCAGTGCGAGCACCATAACCATCACCAATGCCAGTGCCTTTTTCATCTTTCTTTCCTCCCACATTCCCCCGCGCCGCCCCGCAGCGTCTTCAGGCCGTGATCCAGGGCGTCCAGGATAAATCCAAGGCTTTCCTTCACCGCCTTCGGGCTGCCGGGCAGGTTGATAATCAGCGTGCGTTTCCGGATCACGGAAACGCCCCGGCCCAGCATCGCCCGCTTCGTAATCTCCATGGACCGCATCCGGATATACTCAGCGATCCCCGGCGCGTTCCGGTCCGCCACGGCCGTCGTCGCTTCCGGCGTCCAATCCCGGGGCGAAAAACCTGTTCCGCCGCTGGTGATAATCAGGTCCGCCTGCCGCCGGTCCGCCAGGCGGCAGAGCTCTTTCTTCAGTAGCTCCGGCTCGTCCGGCAGCAGGAGCGTCTCAATGATCTCATAGCCGGCGTCCTTCAGCATCTCCGCCGCGGCAGGGCCGCTCTCGTCCTTCCGTTCCCCCCGGGCTCCCTTGTCGCTCAGTGTGATTACCGCCGCGGTAAAGGGCCGGTCCGGATCCGGCAGCTGTACTGTCAGCACGTCTCCCGGCCGGATTTCCCCGCCTTCCAGCACCTCCGCGAATATGCCTTCCCGCGGCATGATGCAGTCGCCCGTCCGCCGCCGGATCTCGCAGTCGCTGTGGCATTCCTTGCCGATCTGCGTCACCCGCAGGGTGACGGTTCCTGATTTCAGGATCGTGCCGACCGGC
This sequence comes from Christensenellales bacterium, assembly GCA_045112195.1. Taxonomy (GTDB): domain Bacteria; phylum Bacillota; class Clostridia; order Christensenellales; family Aristaeellaceae; genus Aristaeella. Next base: position 4,970 of record JBGUHQ010000018.1, read on the forward strand.
AGTGCCTTCAGGTCGATCCCTTCCACCAGCAGGTTCTCCCCGAAGTCCCCGTCCGTGACGCCGCCGCCCTGCCGGTTGAATTCCGTCACGCGATCATAGGAGAGCAGGCTGACCTGCCGGTGCCATTTTCCGGCGTGGGCATCGTGTTCGATCCCGAAGTCTTTGATCAGCACAGCGGAATCCACCGGGCGCTTAACCGTTCCCTTCTCCGGGCTGACGCACACCGCCCGGATCGTTCCTTGCAGATTCACTGGCTTTCCCCTTTCTCCGCGTTCGGGTTGACAAACTCTCCGCTTCTCCCGCCGGATTTCCTGACCAGCCGGATCTGCCCGATCTCCATGGTTTTATCCACGGCTTTGCACATATCGTAGATCGTCAGCAGCGCGCAGCTCACGCCGGTCAGCGCTTCCATCTCGACGCCGGTCTTCCCGACGGTCTTCGCCGTGCAGACCGCCCTGATTTCGCACGCGTCCGGGTTCAGTTCAAATGCTACGGACACCTTGGTCAGGTTCAGGATATGGCACAGCGGAATCAGTTCCGGCGTTTTCTTGGCGCCCATAATCCCGGCGATCCGGGCTGTGCCCAGCACGTCTCCTTTTTCCAGGGTGCCGGCCGCGGCTTTGTCGAAGCATTCCCGGCTCATGCGGATCACGCCTTCGGCAGTCGCCTCCCGGCGCGTATCGTCCTTATCGCTCACGTCCACCATCCATGCCTTTCCGCCCGGGTCAAAATGCGTAAAATCCATCTTATCCCCCAATCTCCGACATGGTTCTGTCTTCAGTGATATCCTTCCGGTTCTCAAAGCAATGGGCCATCGGTTTGCTCCGCACTGCTTCCATGATCTTTTCCCGGATCCGTTCTTCCTTCCTGCCTTCGCCGTCCCGCAGGATCTCCCGCAGCGGAATCACGTCCCCGTAGCACAGGCAGGGTTTCAGTTCGCCTGTGGAAGTCAGCCGAAGCCGGTTGCAGGTGCCGCAGAATTTCCCGTGCACCGCGCTGATGAACCCGATCCTGCCGGCAAACCCTTCCAGGCGCCGGTAAACCGCTGGCCCGTTCCCCCGCGGTTCCGGATCTTCTTCCGTTTTCCCGTAACGCTCCTCGATCCGGCGAAGTGTTTCCGCGTTCGGCACAGTCTGCAGGTTTTTCGCCATGCCGATGGGCATCAGTTCGATGAACCGCACGTCCGCCGGCAGATCCCGGGCCAGGGTTGCCAGATGTACCGGCGCGTCCTCGTTAACGCCCCGCTGAACCACGCAGTTGATTTTCACCGGCAGTTTCCCGGCTGCCAGCCGGATGGAGGCCAGCACCCGGTTCAGTTCATCCATGCCCGTAATCGCCTTGTACTGCTCCCGGTCCGTCGTATCCAGGCTGATGTTCACCGCGTCGATCCCCACCTCCAGCAGCGCGTCCAGCTGCTCCGCCAGCAATACGCCGTTGGTGGTCAGCGCAACCTGCCGGACGCCCGGAATCCGTTTCAGCATGGACACCAGTGTCTCGCAGTTCTTCCGCACCAGCGGTTCGCCCCCGGTAATCCGGAACCGGTCGATTCCCAGCCCGGCCGCCTGGGCGCAGATGAAAGCGATCTCCTCATAGCGCAGGATTTCCGCCATGGGTTTCTGTTTGATCCCATGGGGCATGCAATACCCGCACCGCAGGTTGCACCGGTCAGTGACGGAGATCCGCATATAGTCGATCGTTCGTCCGAATGAATCTTTCAGCATCTTCAGCCTTTCGCGAACGAGCAGTTCGGATAATGACAGATTTCGCACCCGAGGCACAGTCCGCCGTGCCCGAGCTTCACAAAATCGCCGCGCGTCAGCGTCACGCCCGCAGCGATCCGGGGCAGCACCAGATCAAAAATGGTGGCTTTCGCGTACATCACGCAGCCCGGCAGGCCCAGCACCGGCGTCCCGTCCTCAAAGTATCCCAGGCAGAACATCGCTCCCGGCAGCGTCGGCGCGCCGTAGGTCACAATCTTCACGCCGCTTCGGGCGATCGCGCCGGGTGTCCGGTCGTCCGGATCCACACTCATGCCGCCGGTGCAGAGAATCAGGTCCGTACCGTTCTCATGCGCCTTGACGATTTCATCCCGGATCTTCTCCTGATCGTCCCCGGTCAGGACGTGGCTGACGGTTTCAATCCCGAACGCGGCCAGTTTGGTCTTTACCACCGGGGTGAACTTGTCCTCGATCAGGCCCTTGGCCACCTCGCTGCCGGTGGTAATGACCGCCGCTGTCTTCAGTTTCCACGGTCTGATCCGGAGCAGCGGCTCCTTCCCGGCGGCTTTCTCCGCCTTTTCCAGTTTTGCTTCTTCAATCACCAGCGGAATGACCCGCATGCCCGCGAGCTTATCCCCGGGATGCACAGCCGTATTCGTATGCCGGGTGGCGATCATCAGTTCCTCGTTGCTGTTGACCGCGTACAGCCTTTCCGTATCCACCTCGAACAGGCCGTCCGTCTCCGCGATGAGTTCCACCTTGCCTTCCTTCACCGGCGTGCAGCGCATGTGTTCGTTCATGCACAGATCCCGCAGCCGTAGGGCCGCTTCGTCCTCATGGAGCATCCCTTCCGTCTTTTCCCAAACATACAGGTTCTCTTTCCCCATGGAAAGCAGTACCGGGATATCCTCCGCCGTCACAATATGTCCCTTGCGGAAACGGGCGTCCTTGTATTTGCCGGGGATAATCTGCGTCATATCGTGGCACAGCACATGCCCGACGGCGTCTTCTGTCCTGATCAGTTTCATGCTGTATTTCTCTCCTGTCCTCACACGGCTGTCAGGAAAACCGTGATCTCCCCGCCGCAGTGCATGGTGCCTTTCTTCATGGTAATCCGGAGCAGCCGGCTCTCCCTGTTTCCTTCGCTGATCATCTGCCGGGCGGTTTTCAGGATTTCCGCCTCAGCATAACCGCCTCCCACGGTCCCCAAAAAGCTTCCGTCCGCCCTGATCAGCATTTTGGTACCGGGCCTGCGCGGCGCCTCGCCTTCCTTTTCCACGATCATGGCCAGCATGCCGTCCGGGCCTGCCGCCAGTTCTTCCGCCATGCCCGGCGGAAAACCCTCTCCGGGATCCGCCGCATTCAGCACGGAGATCAGCTCCGCCGCCACAGACACGGCGATCTCTTCCGGCGTCCGTGAGCCGATCGGCAGGCCGATCGGCATATGAACAAGATCCACCTTCCGCGCGTCGAATCCTTCCTCCAGCATCTGCCGCCGGACTTGTTCCGTCCGGCTCCGGCTGCCCATCATCCCGGCATAAGCGAACTCCTTCTTCAGGATCCTGCGCAGGCATTCCACATCATGAGTGTGTTCACGGGTCATAACCACATAGGCCGTCAGCGGATCGTCGGCGATCCCGTCCAGTGCTTCGCCGAAAGGCCTGCAAAGCACATGGTCCGCGCCGGCGGCCCGGGCTTTTTCAGCGTATTCCTCCCGGTCCTCGATTACCGTAACCTCATAGCCCAGCGTCACGGCGATCCGGATCACACACAGCGCCACATGCCCGGCGCCGCAGATTACCAGCTTCTTGCCGTCTGAAATCCGTTCCAGGAACACACGGGAACCTTCGCTCTCCAGGATACCCGGTTGCGCCGTCCGGATTATTCCGGCCAGTTCTTCCGGAAACCGTTCTTCCCGGAACACCGTTCCCTGCCGGTCAAACAGCGCTTTCGCCCCGGCGTTTTTCCCTTCGATGATCCAGGCGGCGGTCATCGGCTGGTCTGCCTTCGCGATGAATTCAAAGAAACCCGGCATGGACTCATCACCTTTCCTGTATTATACTGTGCATGAACGGAGGACGGCTGAAATGTATCGACCCTTTGAACAGTTCCAACCCGCCGGTAAGTGTATTTCCGTAATCGGCAGCGGCGGAAAAACAACTTTTCTGCGCTATCTGTCGCTGAACCTTCCCGGCACGGTCATTCTCACGACCTCCACCCACATCTGGCCCTTCCCGGACATCCCGCTGGTGGACGTTGCGGTCTCCGGCCGGGAACAGGCGCTGTCTGAGATCAAATCCGCCCTGGCCTGCGGCCGGGTTGTCTGTCTCGGCAAATCCGAACCCTCCGGCAAACTGGCGGACCCCTCCGCCGTAATCCCCTTCGAGGATCTGCTGCGGGAGGCAGATCATCTCATCGTGGAGGCAGACGGCGCGGCCGGGCGGCCCCTCAAGGCCCACCGGCCGTGGGAGCCTGTCATTCCGGCCTGTACTGACCTGACCGTCTGCCTGGCCGGCGCCTCCGGGCTTGGCAGGCCGGTTTCCGAAGCCTGCCACTGTCCCGATCTGTTCGCCTCTCTGGCCGGGATCACTCCCGATACGCCCGTTTCGGCGGAACACGTCGCCGCCGTCCTGAACCGGGAAGCCCTGGCGGATTGTTATCTTGTCAATCAGGCCGACGTCCTTCCGGATCAGGAACAGATCCGCGTATTCTGCAACCTGATTGCCAAAGACGCTTATCCCTGCAGCCTGGCGCGGCTGTAAGTACTCACCAGTTCCAGCACGCTCCCCGCGATGCAGCGGGCTTTATCTGAAATCGTAAAGCAGTTCTTTTTCTGTTCCAGGCGGGGATCCACGTCCGCCAGCTTAAACCCTTTGGTAACCGGGTATCCGTCCCGGATGATCCCCCGCAGGATACCGGCGATCTGCGTGTTCACCGGAATCTCCTCTGTGCCGGTATCCACGGTGCCGATCGTTTCCCCGGCCTTCACCTCATCCGCGATCTCCCTGCGCGGCCGGAATACGCCGGCCGCCGGCGCGTGGATCACCCGCTCCGCGCCGTATCCGCCGATGATGCCGGGAACGCCGGTGTTCGGCGTCGCGGACCCGTGGGAGATAATCCGGCCGAGATCATGCCCCCGCATGGTTTCAATCACATAGTGAACGTCCTTTCCTGCTTCAAACCCCGGCCCCAGCGCGATGGTCATTCCGGCCATCTTCATGGAGGTTCCGAGGTTTTTTTTCGCCAGGATCGCGTCCACCAGCACCTCCGGCTTCAGCTGCCGGATACTTTCCCCCGCGGGATCCACCATCAGCGGAACCTTTCCCTGCGCCAGGACCTGCTCTGCCTCCCCAGCGTCGCTGATCCGGACGGCGGTCAGGTCTTCCACCGTCGCTGTTCCGTCATATACCGCCTCGGAAAAGGCAACCTTCCTCCGGATGGCGGAAGGCCGGTCTGTTTCCAGCGCCAGTACCGGAAATCCCGCGCGGAAAAGCCGGTGAATGGTCCCTGTGCTGATGTCTCCCGCTCCTCGGATGATAATCATTTGCGTCATCCCTCAACAATAATCGCTTTCTCTTCTTTTTCCGCCGCGTATCCGATGACCGCGGCATCCGGGATCACGGACTGCAGTTCCCGCAGCAGGGGTTCCGCGTCCCGCCCATCCACAGCGATCAGCAGGCCGCCGCTGGTCTGTGGATCGTACAGGATGTCCTGCATGGCCCGGGATACGTTCCCACGCACTTCCGCGGCGCTTTCGGCAAAATCCCGGTTCCGGTAGGCGCCGGCGGGCACCAGGCCCATATCCGCCATTTCCAGCGCTTCCGGATGAAACGGGATCTGATCTACCTGAAGATGCAGCGTACAGCCGCTTCCCTGCGCCATCTCGCAGCTGTGCCCCATCAGGGCGAACCCCGTCACGTCCGTACAGCTGTGGACCCGGTACCGCTGCATGACTTCGCAGGCGGTTTTGTTCAGCTGGGTCATTTGCCGGTACAGCCTGTCCATCACGGCCCGGTCCGTCATCATCCCGGCCTTGGCCGCCGTAGTCAGGATGCCGACGCCCAGTTTCTTCGTCAGGATCAGCGCGTCCCCGGGCCGGGCCGCGTCGTTCTTCCGGATCTGATCAGGTTTCGCGAATCCCGTCACTGCCAGTCCGTAGAGCGGTTCGCTGCCGTGAATCGTGTGTCCGCCCGAGATGATCACCCCGGCCTCATAGGCTTTGTCGTAGCCGCCCCGCAGGATCTCACGGATCCACTCCTCCTCCATGGTTTCCGTCACGCACAGCACGTTCAGCGCCAGCCGCGGTTCTCCGCCCATGGCGTAAATATCCGAGATCGCGTTGGTCGCGGCGATCTGCCCGAACAGATAGGGGTCGTCCACGATCGGCGGAAAGAAGTCCACCGTCTGGATCAGCGCCGTTTCGTCGTTGATGACGTAAACACTGGCGTCGTCGCTCTTGTCAAACCCGACAATCAGCCGCGGATCCGTCCGCGTTTTGAAATCCTGCAGCAGTTTGGAAAGAGTCCCTGCGCCTACCTTGGCGCCGCATCCGGCGCAGGACGCCAGTTTTGTCAGTCTCGCTTCTGTTTCCATTTTTTATCCCCGCCTGAATGTTTTGTCCGACCGCATCAGCTCGTCCGCGTACGCGGCCACTTTGGCTTCAATCCCCCGGAAGCCGCGTACCGCCTGCTTTCCTTCGTCAGTCAGGGTTGAGCTGCCTCCGTTTTTCCCGCCGGATACCCGGGTGATCAGGTTCACGCCCATTTCTTCCTCTGCCCGCTTCAGGATCCGCCACGCCTTGGTATAGGACATCTCCATCCGGGCGGCAGCCGCCTGGATGGATCCGGTTTCCCGGATCTTCTCCAGCAGTTCGCATACGCCCGGACCGAAAAAACGCTCATCCGTGCACAGCGTCAGTTTGACCTTCGCCGTCACAGGCGTCTGCCGTTCCTGTCTGTCGTCCACAGGCCGCTCCTTCTTCCGGGTCTCCGGAGATTCGTTATGTTTTTAAAAAAATAACCATATGTATCTTATACTATGCTCCCCGCCTGTTGTCAAGCGCGCCGCCTGATTGTTTGCTCTGCCACTTTTTATTTTGGATTGTTTATGATATAATAAGAAAAAACCTCATAAAACAAAGGAGGATACACGCATGAAAGGCATTATCCTGGCGGGCGGAGCCGGCACCAGGCTTTACCCTCTGACCATGGTAACCTCCAAACAGCTTTTACCGGTATATGACAAGCCGATGATCTATTATCCCCTGAGCACGCTGATGCTGGCCGGCATCCGGGATATCCTGATCATTTCCACCCCGACGGATACCCCGCGGTTTGAAAACCTGTTGGGGGACGGAAGCCAGTTTGGAATCTCGCTTCAGTATAAGGTGCAGCCTTCCCCGGACGGCCTGGCCCAGGCCTTTCTCCTGGGTGAGGAATTCATCGGGGACGAGGCCTGCGCCATGGTCCTGGGCGACAACATTTTCTACGGCAACGCTTTCCGCAAAGCGCTGAAAGCGGCGGCAAAGGACGCGGAAGACGGCCGGGCTACCATCTTCGGATACTATGTCAACGATCCGGAACGTTTCGGAATCGTGGAGTTTGACGATAACGGCAAGGTCCTTTCCGTGGAGGAAAAACCGAAAAACCCGAAGAGCAATTACTGCATCACCGGCCTGTATTTCTATCCGAAGGGCGTATCCGCCATGGCGCATGAGGTCAAACCAAGCGCCCGAGGCGAACTGGAAATCACCACGCTGAACGATATGTACCTGAAAAAGGACCTGTTGGATGTGCAGCTGCTCGGCCGCGGTTACGCCTGGCTGGACACCGGCACCATGGATTCCCTGGTGGAAGCTTCTGATTTCATCCAGATGATCCAGAAACGGCAGAGCATCGTCATTTCCGCACCGGAGGAGATCGCGTTCATCAACCGCTGGATCTCGAAGGAAAAACTGATGGAAAGCGCCGAAAAATACGGAAAGAGTCCCTACGGTGCGCACCTGAAAGCGGTTGCGGAAGGCAGGGTACGGTATAACATTCCATGATACGTTACCCTTCACATAAGATTATTCAAATCGGAGGTTAAATTATGACGATCATCGTAACCGGCGGTGCCGGATTCATCGGAAGTAATTTCATCTTTCACATGCTGGGCAAGTATCCGGATTACCGGATCATCTGCCTGGATAAGCTGACCTACGCGGGTAACCTGAGCACGCTGAAGAGCGTCATGGACAATCCGAACTTCCGTTTCGTGAAGGCGGATATCTGTGACCGGGAAGCCGTGTATAAGCTCTTTGAAGAAGAGCATCCGGACATCGTGGTGAACTTTGCGGCGGAAAGCCATGTGGACCGCAGCATTGAGGACCCGGGCGTCTTCCTTCAGACGAACATCATCGGCACGGCGACCATGATGGACGCCTGCCGGAAATACGGCATCAAGCGGTACCATCAGGTATCGACGGATGAAGTCTACGGCGATCTGCCGCTGGACCGGCCGGACCTGCTCTTCACCGAAGAGACCCCGATCCACACCTCCTCCCCCTACTCCTCCAGCAAAGCCGGCGCGGACCTGCTGGTCATGGCGTATCACCGGACCTTCGGCCTCCCCTGCACGGTAAGCCGCTGCAGCAATAACTACGGTCCCTATCACTTCCCGGAGAAGCTGATCCCCCTGATGATCGCCAACGCCCTGAACGACAAGCCCCTGCCGGTATACGGCGAAGGCAAGAACGTGCGGGACTGGCTGTATGTCGAGGATCACTGCAAGGCCATCGACCTGATCATCCATAAGGGCCGGGTCGGTGAAGTGTACAATATCGGCGGGCACAATGAGATGGCAAACATCGATATCGTCAAGCTGATCTGCAAGGAACTGGGCAAGCCGGAAAGCCTGATCACCTACGTAACGGACCGGAAGGGTCACGACATGCGCTACGCCATCGACCCGACCAAGATCCACAACGAACTGGGCTGGCTGCCTGAGACGAAGTTCGCGGACGGCATCAAAAAGACCATCAAGTGGTACCTGGAGAACCGGGACTGGTGGGAGGAAATCGTCAGCGGAGAATACCAGAACTACTACGAGAAAATGTACGGAAACAGATAAAAAAGCACAATACAAACGGCAGGCTGTCATCTGACAGCCTGCCGTTTTTCTGTTCCGGCGTTATTCCTGCCGGTTCTTCAGGTAGTCCTCCACATAGGTTACGTGGCTGCTTCCGTCCGCGAACGCCTTCGTCTGCAGCAGTTCTTTCTGAAGCTTGGTGTTGATCGTGAGGCCGCCTATTTCCAGCTCGTCCAGCGCGTAGCACATGCGTTGGATCGCCAGGTCCCGTGTTTCCGCCCAGACGATGACCTTCGCGATCATGGAATCGTAGTACGGGGTAATGCGGAGTCCGTCGTGAATGAAGGTCTCAATCCGGATTCCGGTCCCGGCCGGGAACGTGCAGTTCGTGATCGTCCCGATGGAACTCATGAAGTCGCGCTCCGGATCTTCCGCGTTGACGCGCACCTGGATCGAATGGCCGTGCGGCGCGTCCGGTGTGCGGATCGACAGTTTTTCGCCCATCGCCACGCGGATCTGTTCCTTCACGATATCCAGGCCGGTCACCATTTCCGTCACCGGATGCTCCACCTGGATCCTGGGGTTCACTTCCATGAAGTAATAGTTATATTCCCGGTCTACCAGGAATTCAACGGTGGCGGCGCCGATATAGTGGATGTCACGGACAATCCGGATGGCGTCCTCGTAGATCTTCTGCTTGATTTCCGGCGGAATAAAGGGAGATACCGCTTCCTCGATCATCTTCTGATGCCTGCGCTGCATGGTGCAGTCACGGTCAAACAGATGGATCGCGTTCCCGAAGCCGTCCGCCAGGATCTGGACCTCGACGTGGCGGACGTTTTCCAGGCACTTCTCCAGGAAAACCTCGTCGGATCCGAAAGCGGCGCGCGCTTCGTTGACGCAGGCTTTGAAAGCCTCTTCCATCTCTTCCGGCGAGCGCACCGTGCGGATGCCCTTTCCGCCTCCGCCGCCCACGGCCTTCAGCAGAACGGGATACCCGATCTTCTCCGCCACCTTCAGGCAGGCGTCGGCGTCAGCCAGGCTGCCCTTGCTGGCCGGCACCACCGGCAGGCCGGACTGAACGGCCGCCTGTTTCGCCAGGATCTTGTCGCCCAGCATATGAAGCGTGTCGGACGGCGCGCCGATAAAGCGCATCCCCACGTCGGCGCACACTTTTGAAAAAGTAGCGTTTTCCGACAGGAAACCGGTGCCCGGATAAATGGCGTCCGCGTGAGTCACGCTGGCGGCGCTCAGAATCTTGTAAAAATCCAGGTAGCTGTCCGTCGCCTTGTTTTCACCGATACATATGGACTCGTCCGCGTATTTCACGTGCAGGGAATCCTTGTCGGCTTTGGTGTAAACCGCCACGGTGCCGATACCCATTTCCCGGCAGGCGCGGATGGCTCTCACGGCGATCTCGCCGCGGTTTGCGATCAGTATTTTCTGGCCCATATCAAATCTTCCTTTTCGGTCTGTTCGATCCGGGTGCTCCCGGGCCTGCTTACGCTTCCTTCCTGATCTTCGCGATGACCGTTCCGAATTCGACGATCTCTCCGTTCTCCACGTCCACGGAGATCACTTCGCCGGCTACGGGAGACGGGATGCTGTTGTACATCTTCATCGCTTCAATCTGGCAGATGCACTGGCCTTTCTTCACTTTCGCCCCCACGGTGACGAAGGGCTTGTCGCTCCCCTCTTCATGCAGGGAGATCGTTCCCACCAGAGTGGATTTGACTTCCACCACCGAGTCGTCCGCCGCCGCGGCAGCCGGCGCTTCTCCGCCGGCCGGAGCTGCCGGTTCCGCTGCCTGTGGAGCCGCCGCGGGCATAGCAGGCATAGCGGGCATGGCCGGCATAGCCGGAGCCGCCGCGGGAATCACGGGCGCCTGCGGAGCGGGCGCAGGAAATTCCTTTTTCTTGGAAAGCTGCAGCGTTTCCGTTTCCGTGCTGTACGTCAGCCGCGTCAGTGAAGACTGGTCCAGCAGTTTGATCAGTTTTCCGATTTCTTCGATCTTCATGGTTGTTCCCCCTCATGCTGTTCTTATGTGTATTTGATTCATCAGTTGTAAAGCCTGTACCGGGCCTGCCTGTATTTCACAAGCTTCTCCGGATCGATGCTGCTCAGCGTGTCCAGTTCCTTGTTCAGGACGTCCTTCACCGCCTGGTAACTCTCTTCCGGATGGGTCCAGTTGCCTTCCGGTGCCTCCGGGATAATTCCGTCGATAACGCCCAGGCTGTACAGGTCCCGTGCGGTGATCTTCATCGTCCGGGCCGCTTCCACCTTCCGGGTGGTATCCTTGAACAGGATGTTGGCAAAGCTTTCCGGCGAAAGGATGGAATAGACCGCGTTCTCAAACATGTAAACAGTACCGGCTGCGCCCAGCGCCAGCGCGCCGCCGCTTCCGCCCTCGCCCAGGATCACGGAAACCACCGGGGATTTCAGCGTCGCGAGCTCCTTCAGGCAGAACGCGATGGCGCTTGCCTGGCCCCGGTATTCCGCGCCGATTCCGGCATAGGCGCCGGGCGTGTCGATCAGGCAGATCACCGGCAGGCCGAATTTCTCCGCGTGCTTGATCTGCCGCAATACCTTCCGGTATCCTTCCGGCTCCGGCATGCCGAAGTTGCGGGCTTTTTCCTCCTCATATCCGCGGCCCCGGTCCTGGACAATCAGCATCACCGGCCGCTTGTCCAGGTACGCGAACCCGCACCGGAGCGCATGGTCGTCTCCGTAGGCCCGGTCTCCGTGAAGCTCGATGAAACCATGGAAAACGTTGTTGATAAAATCTGATCCCCTCAGTCTGTTCGGATCCCGGGCAAGCTTCACAATCTCCCACCGGTCCCGCTGCTCCATCCATTCATTCGGCAGGGGCATATGGCCCGATCTGACGCCGTGGAAGGCGCCGCGGTCGGCGTCCTGGTCGGTGTCCTTTCCGGATTCATCCTCGTCTGCCTGTTCCCCGTCGTCTTTGTTCTCGTAGCCGTAGACGTTCAGCAGCCTGATCAGCATGTTCTTCTGGTCTTTCCGCTCCACAATCGCGTCGATGAACCCGTGTTTCAGCACGTCCTCTGCCAGCTGGAATCCTTCCGGCAGTTCCTGCTTGATCGTCTGGTACACCAGCCTCGGTCCGGCAAAACAGACCAGCGCTCCCGGTTCGGACAGGATCACGTCTCCCAGCATGGCAAAGCTGGCGGAGACGCCGCCGGTTGTCGGCGAGGTCAGGACGACGATATACGGGATTTTCGCCTCGTCCAGTTTCACGGTCGCTCCGGCCGTTTTTGCCATCTGCATCAGGGAGATGATCCCCTCCTGCATCCGGGCGCCGCCGGACGCGGTATACAGGATCACCGGCCGTTTTTCCCTCACCGCGTCTTCCATCATGAGCGTGATCCGCTCACCGACGATCCGTCCCATGCTGCCCATCATGAACCGCGGTTCCATCACGCCGAGCATGATCGGAATTCCGCCGATGGTGGCTCTTCCAGCCCGGACCGCTTCGGACGCGCCGGACTTTTCCTGCTCCTGGCGGTGTTTTTCCTCATAACCGGGATATTCGCAGACGTTATCGAATGGAATATTCAGATACCGTTCCTCGAAACTTCCCGGATCAGCAATCATATCGATGCGCGTCAGGCTGTCCATTTCATAGTAGTTGCCACACCGGGGGCATACATACAGATTCCCTTCCAGTTCGGGAATGGAGATTACGGCGCCGCACTTTTTGCACCGAAGGAACTCAGACTTTGCAGGTTGGATCTTAGCACTCATGGATAGCGATCCTCCGTTCCGTTTTTTCATTCTTTGGGTTTTATCGCTTGATTTCAGCCCTGCTCGGTTCTGTCAGTATCCAGCGTCCAGCACTCCCTCTCCAGGCGCTCGCAGTAAGCGTCCAGGCGCTGAATGATGCGTGGGTCGGGCCTTGACAGAAGGCCTTCTCCCTCCAGGAGCATCGCGGTATCGATCCTGGCCTTCACATAAGGCCCTTCCGGATCGTCCGCTCCCCAGAGCTCCTGCTCGAAGCTCAGCTTCCCGCTGCAGGTCTCGAGCAGTCTGGATCTGACCACCAGGCCGCCGTTAAAGTAATACCGCAGGGGAACCGGCTTCACATATTGGTTATGCACGCGGATTACGACAAAACTGACGCCCTTTCCGGGATAGCACTCCATCAGCCCCTCTTTCAGGCCGGCGTCCACCGAAATGGCGAACCTGGCCATTTCGAAAAACATCAGGCATCTTGAGAAATGGAGCTCCCCGCCCGGGCCGAAATCCGAAAACCGGGTTTCCGCCTTTGTTTCCACATAGCCCATTTTACGATACTTCCCTCCAGCTGACGCCCTCCATCCCGAGCTGTGTCATATACTCCGCCGCCGCCTTCGCGTAGGCGTCCGTCTTCGCGCCGAGGGAGAGGGAAACGTAGAAGTTTCCGCCTGTTTCCATCAGGTAAACATTGAGGCTCTTCCCCGGCATGACGCGGAACGCGTCCATATGGATCCGGCTTCCGTATTCCCCGGCGGCAAGCGTGCCGAGGGAACTGGCCAGCACGGAATACTGCTCCTGGTCTGCCTTCTGTCCCATGACCTGGCCCAGTCTGCCGGCGGAAACACTCTTGCGGATCATTTCGATAATCATATGCATCATGCCGCACTGCTTCCGGATGTTCTCCGCTGCGCAGAAGTCCCTGAGATGGCCGCGGATCTGTTCGTTGATTCCGGCGGCGCCGCCGCCTGCGGCTAGCACTTCCGGATCCGCGTACCAGATCGTGGGAACAACCTGGTGCAGCAGGGAATGCGTGTTCCCCATGGCTGCCCGGATGCTGACAGGAATCCAGAAAGCCATCGGCTGACGGTTTTCCGGGTGAAGCTTCTGTATGCTCTGCCCCATAATCTGGATCAGCGCGGAATTGGGGCTTCCCCCGACGGTCCGGGCATAGCCCATGAACGCTTCCGACGGGACGGAAATCATATAGTGTCCGCAGTCTTCCACCGTAAGGGCGTCCTTGCTTCCGGTCACCTCCGGGCAGTGGAAGATGTTCTTCTCCGCCGCGCCGGCGATTACTCCCCGGGGCATGGCCGCGGGCGCCTTCATATAGGCGTCGTCCTGCTCGTCCGGAGCCGGTCCGTCCGGAACCGTCCGTACGCCTTCCGGAACCGGGTATTCGTTTCCGTCCAGCGCGCAGAAATAGTAGTAGAAAAAGGTCTCCAGCACCATCTTCCACCCGAGGCCGTCTGTGAGGATGTGATCCACGTAAAAGTTCAGTTTCCGGCCCTCATAGCAGATGGTCACCGCGTGGTAGTTCCCAGCCTCCGTGGAAGGTTCAATCCGTTCACCGGTTTCCCGGATCACGAACTCCAGGCCGTTTTCCTTCAGCACATAGGTCCGGTCCTGTTTCACAACAGACAGGGCCATGTACGGCCAGACCTGTATGGCAGCGTCCAGGGCCTTTTTCAGGGCATCAGGCGATACATCCTCATCCAGCGTAAAGGAGTGGGTCATATAGAATGCCTGATCTTCCGGCCATACGGATCTGGCATACAGGCCGGCATTCAGCTTTCTCAGCGCCTTCTCCCTGATCAGTTCTTCGTTGTTCATTGTTTTCTCCGGATCGTCAGCGTTCCGAAATCGATCTCTCCGTCCTTGCACGCGTATCCGTCTGCTGTGTAATTCACAGCCAGGTAATTGTGCTGGTAAAACCCCGTGAAAGGATGATCCGCGGTAATCTCCCATACCTCACCTGCGAAATCAAAGGTTACGGAGTCCAGCGGAACCTGGGAGTACGGCTCTTTCAGCAGATCCAGGAAGAGCATTTCCGCGATGGTCGTTTTCACATCCCTGGCATAATTGCAGACCTTGCTGTGCAGGAGCTTGCCCTCCGCGAAGAAGTCCACCCGCGCCGTATCGTCGTCCAGCGTGATCTGGAACTGAGGCTCAATCTTCGCCCCGCTGTCCTTCAGCAGAACCTTTGTCTGGATTTTCACGCAGTCCGGTTCGGCGCTGTACGTCCTGACGACGTCGTAGTCGTCCCTGACCTCGGTCACGGTGCAGTCCTGCAGCGTATCCCCGGACACGTTCATCACCTTGGTCATATCCGGTTTGATCCAGCCGGTGATATAGGGAACCGACAGACACGGCCACTGTTCCTTGAACAGGTTCTTCCCGTTCTTCATCTGCAGCATGCCGGTGTTCGCGTCCAGGGTGAAGGTTCCGCCGTCCTCGAAGGGGATATCACGGCTCTCCCGCACCTCTTCACGGACGACGGGAAGCGCGAAAGCGAAGTTTTCTCCCGCGGTGTTGATCTCCGCGGAACGGATCCCGGCGGGAATCTCCGTGCGGACGGTTTCGCCGGCAGGAACCGTCACGTCCCGGCCGATTGCGTCCGTCTCCAGGATCGTCTGGAACTCCGGTTCCACCATCCTGCATTCCTTCGGCAGGAAGTCGATATGAATCTGCATCTCCCCGTCCGAACCGTTCCTCAGTTCAAGGGTTTCCGCGCCGGGCAGGACCTTCGCGTACAGCTTCATCCTGTCAACGTTCACGGCGGCAATGTTCTCGGTAATCAGGTCCATCGTGATCGTCAGGTCTTCCCCGAAGATACTGTTGTATTTCTTATCCACATACCGGCCTTCCAGCACAGGCTCGACAGCGGTATACTCGCTCTTTTTTGTGGGTGGAAGCGCGGAGCGGACCTCTGTCAGCTGGCCTTTCCGGACCATCGGCGCGCCCATGAACAGCAGCGAAGGCGCGAAGTTGAACAGTTCCAGCTGGCCGTACATGTCAGCCTGGTCTCCCAGCAGTACGCCGCCGAAGCCGCGCTGCAGGTACATGGACTGCTTGTTGACAAAGTTAACCTCCGAGATCATAACCCGCACGTTCGGGTAAAACTCATAGAGGTGGTAAAGGGTGCGCGAGTACATCACATACAGGGAATAGATCCTGGTCTGGTATTTTTTATCGATCAGGAGCGAGTCCATGAAGACTTCCCTGGGTGTGCCCACCCGCTGGCAGCCCGCCGGATAAACGCCAACATGGGCGATGATCTCGCCCTCAAGCTCAGCCACGATTGCGAAAAGGAGTCCCCTTCTTTTCTGAATGGCAATATACTCGTCGGCGTCCAGCCGTTTTCCGGTTTTGCCCAGGTAAAAACGGTTCCGGTAGAACATGTCCGCCAGCTGCGCGGCGTCTTCCTCTTTGTAGAGTCTGTAGTTTGCCTCCATAAATGTATGACCTTTCTTTGCAGCAATCTGTTGTTGCAAATGCGTTAATACTGCCCGGGGTCTGCGGTCCGGCGTCAGCCGGGTATACGCCGGACCGTAAGCGACCCTGTGCAAAGGAGCGTCTGGCCCCTTGTCTTTCTCATGGAAAAAGAAAACTCTGAAATGCCGTCTTCTCCGGGTTTCCGGCGAAGCATAACGGCTATCTCCTCGTCCAGCAGGGCGGATGCAATATATTTGCACTGAAAATCCGTCACCTGGTAAGGAGCCGTTTCTCCGGCCTCTTCCATCCACCTGAGCATGGCGGCCTCCGCCCATACCGCGTATCGGGAATGATGCGCGATACGGTACGGATCCACCTCGTCAGGCCGGACGCGGAACAGGACCGGCGTTTTAGGTTCACTGCTCATATTCGCCCTTTCCGAGTACGATGCCGGCGTATGCGCCGCCGAAGCCGATCGTACTGATAAAGGCCGTCCTGACGTCCTTCGCGCGGTTTTCCTTCAGGAGCCTGTCGCCCAGGCCTCTGCCCACTTCATAATCGCCGTCCGGCATACCGCATACTTCGCCCTTCTCAAACGCGTAGAGCGCGGAAAGGATACCGTAGCCGCCGGACGCGCCCAGCGTGGTTCCCACCAGCGCCTGGGGAGCGGTCAGCGCCGTCTTTTCGTCAAACAGTTCACGCACAACGTTGGCTTCCATGTCGTCGGCGTAGTGTACGCCGGGCGTTCCGCAGACATAGAGGTCGGGTTCCCTGATGCCTGCCTGTTTGAGGCCCTCGTTGATGCAGTGCTTCAGGCCGCTTCCGTCTTCAGCCACTTTGGAGATCCCGCAGTTGTCGGACGCACAGGAGCTCGCCAGCACAGTGGCCAGGATCTTGGCGCCTCTTTCCTTAGCGTGAGATTCCTTCTCCAGGATAAAGGCAGCCGCGCCTTCGGCAAGGGTCATGCCGTCCGCTTTGTCCGAATGGGCGGGCATTCCGTTCGTTGTCAGGAAGCCGGCCTTTCCGTATCCGGCGAATAGCGGGTCGTTCACCTCGTCCGCGCCGATCACGACGATGGCGTCGGCCTGGTCGTTATTCAGCAGCTCGCAGGCATACTGGAAAGCGACGAGTTCCGCGGTTCCGGACATCGCGATGGTGGAGGTCGGGCCCTTCAGCATATAGGCAATGCTGAAATTGCCGGGTGCCTGGTTCAGCACGGTGTTGGGGAACGCTGAGGGATCCACCGCTGTGATGCCCTTGGTAATAAACGCCCGGCTGATCGCCTCAATGGTGTCCATGGGGCCGGTCGCCGTTCCGTAAAGCACGCCGATCCGGTCCATGTTCGCCTTGGTCACGGTCAGCTTCGCGCTGGTCATGGCTTCCCTGCCGGCAGCCATCGTATACTTGGTGATGTCGTCTGTCCGGCGGATGAACTTCAGCGGCACATACTTTTTCCAGTCCGGGTCATCGATGTGGGTGGTCTTTGTCTTGACCACGCCCTCGATATCGATGTCCTTCTCCGTATGGGTGCGGTTTTTGAAGGTTTCAAACAGTTCGTCAATGCTCATGCCGCCGCTGCCGCAGCATCCCATGCCCGTGATGACAATCCGTTCCCTCTTGTGCTCCGGCGCGTTGCGGGGCACGCTCTCCTTGCCGACGACGATGCAGGCGTTGCTGCCGCCGAAGGCGAACGAGTTGGACATCACGACGTCCGCCGTCTTCTTGATGGCCCGGTTGGGGATATAATTGAGTCCTTTGTTGTAAATCGGCTTCGCTTCTTCGTCAAAGCGGACTGTAGGCGGCAGCTCGTCCCGGTTCAGGGCCATGACGGAAATCGCGCATTCCACGCTGCCCGCCGCGCCCAGGCAGTGGCCCGTGGCGCCTTTGGTGCTGCTCAACGGCACTTCCGCCACCCGGTCGCCCAGGAAGGTCGCCACCGCGTTGGATTCACCGGCGTCGTTGGCGTGCGTGCCGGTTCCGTGCCCGTTGATATAGGACACCTGGCTCAGGTCCAGGCCGCTCATGGCCAGGGCCGCCCGCATGGCTCTCAGCGCGCCGCCGCCGCTCGGTTCGGGCGCGGTCTGGTGATACGCGTCGGCCGTGTTGCCATAGCCCAGGAATTCGCCGTAAATCTTCGCGCCGCGCGCTTTCGCGTGCTCATATTCCTCAAGCATGAAGAAGGCGGCGCCTTCCGCCAGGTTGATGCCCGTGCTCGCGCTGTAGGGACGGCAGAAGTTCTTATCAATGGCTTTCAGCGAGGTGAAGCCGGCGAAGGAAAACCGGGACATCGGGTCCACGCCGCCCGCGATAAAGGCGTCATGGCTGCCGTTGATGATATAGTCGTAAGCTACGCCCAGGGAGGTGCCGCTGGCGGAGCAGGCCGTCGAAATGATGTTCTTCAGCCCGCGGAAACCGTGCGCCTTCGCCACGATATCGCAGACCGCGTGAAGCGGATACTGGTTCAGGTAGGACGGGTCGGCTTCCGCCAGGCCCTTGCTGATCCACTGCTTGTGGAACTCGTCGCCGCTGCGCATACCGCCCAGGGAGGTTCCGATGGATACGCCCATCCGGAAGGGATCCTCTTTGGCGATATCCAGGCCGGATTCACGCACGCAGTCGGCGGCCGCCATCAGCGCCAGCTGGGAGCAGCGGTCATAGGGGATTCCCTCCTGTTCAAAGAAAGGATCCACCTCGTCCAGATCCGCAACCACGCCGTAGGGGCCGGTGGTTACGCCGTCTCCGAATTCAAAATCCTGCATGGAAACACCGGAGAGGCCGCTGAAGATGCCTTCCTCCACCTGCTGCCGGTTCTTTCCCATATCATTGATCACGCTGTATCCGGTGATCACAACTCTTTTTCTCATGGTCTGTTTACCCTTTCATGTGTATTGATCGGAATTCCTCCGGAATACGCATCCTGTTGTATTTGTAAAGGCATGAAACAGTTTTCATGCCTTTACGTTTCATTTGGTTTACGCGATCGGCTGATCCCAGCTCAGCGGACGGATGAAGGGCTGGGCCACTGTTTCGATCTGGCTCTCGCCGGCCGCGTCCTTCAGGGTCAGCTCGATGCCGGCCACAGCCAGGTCCTGCCTGAGCTTCGCCGTACCGATCACGGTGTCCAGTTTCGGATCGAAGCAGGATTCGATAACGGAACCGACTTCCTCACCTTCGAGCAGGATCTTCGCGCCGATTTCAGCACTCTTGGCACTCAGGCCCTTGAAGGCGACCATGCCGTAAGCCTTTTCCTCGGCAAAGAGCTCCTTCAGCTTGTCATGGCCGATGTAGTCTTCCTTCTCAAACTGCGTGAACCAGGCCAGGCCCAGTTCGAACACGGTGGAATTCTCCGTGTCGAGCATCGTGAAGTTCGGCTGGTTCGTTTCCATCATGCAGACCGCCATGGCCTCCTCGGAAGCGAAGCCGGCTTCGATGCCGTTGTCCGCGGCATACGCGCCGCAGTCTTCGACGGCCTTCAGGATCGCGTCGTCGTCGGCAATGATTGCGTAGGCGTATTCATTGGACCGGCCGATCCGCATCACGGTCAGCGCGAAGCCGTTCCAGTCGTCCACCTGGGTGATGCCGCGGATCGGGAGCAGGTCCACATCCACGCCCAGTACTTCGCGGACAGGCTTGTAGGCCGCGGGGCCTTCAATGAACAGAAGGGATTTTTCTTCCTTCAGGTCCGCGACGTCCGCGCCGTCTTCCGCGCACTTTTCGCTGATCCAGGCGCCCGCCTTTTCACATCCGGGAGGGGTCAGGACGATGAAATCCTCGTCCAGGCGGCAGAAATAGGGCACGCCCAGCGCTTTGGCGTCTTCGTCCAGGACGAGCGCTTCGCTGACCGTCTCGATATTCAGGTAAGCGATATCACGGGCCGCCAGCTTATCAAGGGTGTCGGCCGCGCCGCTGCCGGAAACTTTGTACATTCCGAACACGCTGCCGTCAATGAACGCGAATCCTTCACGGATCCGTTTGTAGCCCTCTTCCAGGCCCAGTCCCTCAGTATATTTCTTCAAAATGCTTTCTTTCATGATGGTTTTCTCCTTTCTTCAGTTAGAACTGCTCGCGTTTTGCGTTGTACCGTACCATAAAGAGGATGAAGCAGACAGCGGCGAATACCACCATGTAGATGATGCTCGCGACGTAGCTGATCTGCGTCTTGTCAAACAGATAATAATCAATACCGAAATATTTCCTGAAATCCGCAAGCGTGGTTGCGTCCGCTCCCGCGAAAATCTGTTTCATCGGCTCTGCCATCAGGATATCCCTCAGAATGGGGGCGGCATGGCCGAAGGGCAGGATCTTCACGACGTCCCGCAGGAACCCGGGCATGGCGCCCATCGGCAGGTAGATCCCGTTAAAGAAGCCCAGCGTCGTGCCCAGGAAGGTGCTGTAGTTGGAGAACCCTCCCATGGTCTTGACGTAGGTCAGCAGGAACCCGTGCACGCAGCAACCGACCACGCTGGTCAGCAGGGCGACCAGGGCGGCGTAGAGCAGCTGCGTCGCGGTGAACATATGGCCCGTAACCAGGGAAATGTAACCGGTGTAAATCGCCGTCAGGAACAGGGAAATCAGGAATCCGGCGAGCGCCGCGCACAGGACCATGGCCATTGGATAATCATACTTCTTCAGCGGAGAGCTCTTGAAGTCCTTGATGATCTTCTTCTCTCCGTCGTTGATCATGATGGCGAACACGCCGGCGCTGGCCGTCACGGGCGTCATGGACAGGAGGCCCGCCATGATCCAGCACTCGATCAGCCACTTGCACAGGTTGCGGTCCATCCCCGGAGCGCGGTCCATGACCTGGTTGATCAGGGAATCCTCCAGGAACACCGCGCAGACGAAGAAGGTGATCAGGACGCCGACCATGGAGAAGAGCACGGAGGCAGGAGTCCCGAAGTGAAGCTTCATGTTTCTTCTTAACACGTTTTTCATGGATTTCTCCCCTCCTCTCCGACGATATTGATGAACATCTCATCCATGGTGCCCATCCGGACCTCAAAGAATCCGATCCGGTCCTTGATCATTTCAATCAGCGCCAGCACGTCTTCTTTTCCGTCCACAAGGATCCACAGCTCGTCGTTCTTTTCTTCCACGCTGCGGCCCGCTTTTTCAAGGTCAGCCTTCAGGTTTTCGTCGTAACCGTAGGCAACCAGGTGATCCTCGGTGTATTTGTCCTTCATGTACGCCGGGGTGCCTTCTTCGACGATCTCACCCTTTTTGATGATGACGACGTCGTCAGCCTGGGCGGCTTCTTCCATGTAGTGGGTAGTCAGGAAGATCGTCATACCCATCTCGTTCTTCATCTGGAAAAGCATCTTCCAGATGTCCTCGCGGGTCTTCGGATCCAAGCCGGTCATGGGTTCGTCCAGGAACAGGAGCTTCGGACGGTTGATCAGCGCCCGGGCGATATCCGCCCTGCGCACCTGTCCGCCGGACATCCGTCCGTATTTTTTGCCCAGGATGCTGTCCACGCCTGTGAACTTCGCTACCTCGTCAATCCGCGCCTTCAGGTCGGATCTGGAGAGACCATAGAAGGCGCCTCTCAGCATCAGATTGTCTTTCACCGTGAGCGAAGCGTCCAGCAGGCTCTGCTGGAACACGACGCCGATGGATTCCCGGATCTTTTTGTCGTCCTTTCCCAGTTGGTATCCGGCAATCCGGATATCACCCTTCTGGCAGGCAAGCAGCGTGCAGAGGGTATCGATAGTCGTGGATTTGCCGGCTCCGTTCGGTCCGAGGAAGGCGAACAGGCTTCCTTCTTTGACCGAGAAGGAAATACCCTTCACGGCCTTGAAGTCGCCGTAGCTCTTCTCAAATCCGTTAACAGTTATAATGTCCATATTCTTACCTCGTATGAATGATTCGGTTGGCGTCCGCAACCTCAATCGGCGCGACTCCCCACCGGGGAGCTCGCTTGTTTCGGTTGACCTCTGAACCGATGAGATTTCCGCCACCGGCGGTCATCGGTTCATCGCCCTACGCTGACGGTCAGCATGCCCTCGACCACGGTGGCGTTGCCGACTTTGGCAAATACTTTAATCTGCATGAGTCTTCCCATGGAAGCGCCCTTCTTCGCGTGCAACTCCAGGGTGTCGCCGGGCTTCACCAGGGACATGAACTTGACGTTGCGGATCTCCGCCAGGTATCCGACGGAACCGGCCAGGTCCAGCCCCTCAAAGTCCTTCTCGCTGATCTTCTCCCAGTTCGTGTCGGCGGGAAGCGCTTCCGAACCGTACATGACGGCAGTCAGCTGAGCCAGCGACTCCAGCAGCAGAACGCCGGGAACGATGGGCTGTCCCGGAAAATGCCCCTGGAAATACGGCTCGTTGACCGTCACGTTCTTGATGCCCACGGCGCTGACGCCCGGCTCAAGCTCGGTAACCTTGTCGATCAGGAGAAAAGGATACCGGTGCGGAAGCATTTTCATGATGATCGAGCAGTCGATATTTGCTTTCATGTTCTGATTCCTTTCCCTTCCGTAAAGGTTAATCAGCCGAGGTCCAGGCCGCCGGAAAGATCGGCCGCGCCGGCGCCTTCCGCGTCATCCTGGGAATTGGCCATGATAAAGTCCGCCAGCGCGTTCACGGAACTGAAGGCGCTGTTATCATCGTCCGAGAGGGAAATCTGCCAGTTGTTGAACACGCCCACAGACAACTCCAGAGAGTCGATGGAGTCCAGCTCAAGGCCTCTGCCGAATAGGGGCTGGTCGTCCGTGATGTATTCAGGTTCCACGTCAAGGCACAGCTGCTCCACGATCATTGACTTGATGTCGCTGCACAGCTGCTTTCTCTTCGCCGCGTAAGCAAGAATTTGTTCTTTTCCCTGTACTGCCATTGTTGTTTCCATCCTTTCTGAATATGAATTGTTTATTAATTCTGAATTCTAAATTCTGAATTCTGAATTGTTACATAGTCATGCCGCCGTCCACGGTAAGCACCTTGCCCGTTACATAGGACGCCAGGTCCGACGCGAGGAAGGTCACCGCGTGGGCGATGTCCTCGGGCTCGCCGAAGCGTCCCATCGGAATGTGCTGGAGGTATTTGCTTTCCAGCAGTTCCTTGTTCGCGTGGGTCATCTTCGTGTCGATAAAGCCGGGCGCCACCGCGTTGACGCGGATACCCTTGGAGGCGTATTCCTTCGCCACGGTCTTCGTGAAGCCGATGATGCCGGCCTTGGAGGCGGAATAGTTGGCCTGTCCTTCACTGCCGGTAATGCCGCTCGTGGAGGAGATGTTGACGATGGCGCCCTTCTTCTGCCCGGCCATGATCCGGACCGCGGCCTGGGTGCACATAAAGCATCCGCCGAGGTTAACGGAGATGACCTGGTCAAACGCCTCTTTCTTCATCATCAGGAGATAGCCGTCCCGGATGATGCCGGCGTTGTTCACCAGGATATCCAGCCGTTTGAAGTTGGCCATGATCTTTTTGAACATGTTGTCGACATCTTCTTCCACCGAAACGTTCGCCCGGATGATGGCGCCTGCTCCGCCGGCTTTCAGGACCGCGTCCAGGGTTTCCTGCGCGCCTTCCTTGTGGCCGCTGTAATTGATAATGACGTAGGCGCCGTGCTTTGCCAGGTCAATGGCGCAAGCCTGTCCGATACCGGAAGATCCTCCGGTTACCAGTGCGATCGTTCCTTTTTCGAAAAGATTGCTCATTTTCTCACCTCCTTATCCTTTCACCAGTTTCACGTACATCTGCAGTTCCTTCGGATTCGACATCAGGTATACCTTGTCACGGAACCCGGCCTCCCTGATAATGCCCTGCATGGTGTGTCCGTTGCCGCACTCCGCAATCTGCAGCTCACCGAGTTCAAACAGCCGCTTCAGGCTGTCCCGCCACAGCACCGTGTGGCAGCACTGAAGCTTGATATCCTTCACGATGTCCGCCGCGCTCTGCGCATAGTCAGCGCTGCAGTTCAGGATGATTTTATGCACGGGATCCTTAACCTGAAGCGTATCCACAAAGGCGGAGAACTCATCCTCCATGTCCTCCAGGTAACTGGTATGGAATGCGTGGTTCAGCCTGGCCTTCTTTACGGCGTAAGCACCCGCTTCCTGCATCAGCGCTGCCGCTTTGTCCAGGTCCGGGATCCTGCCGCCGATGACCGCCTGCTTGTCGGAATTGATCAGGCCGACCTCAACGCGCTTGCCGTCCGGCGCGGGTTCCATGGTATCCAGCACTTCCTGCACCTTTTCGGGGGAAAGGCCCAGCACGGCGTACAGGCAGGTTTCCTCCTCAATGCTGTCCATCAGCTTGGAGCGGACGATCAGCAGCCGGAAGATGTCTTCAATGCTCAGCGCTCCGCAGGCCGCCAGCGCGGAAAACTGGCCGACGCTCTGGCCCATAACGACGTCCGGCTCGACGCCTTCCCGCTCCAGAAGCCGGAGATAGGAAAGGTTCATGGCCGTCACGGCCAGCTGGGTATTCGAGGTAATAGCCAGCACGTCGTCATTCTGGTTGGTGCACAGATCCTGCATGTCGATGCCGGACAGTTCCGACGCGGTATCAAAGATGTCCTTCACCGCGTCGTAGGATTCCCGCAGCTGCCGGAGCATGCCGGCACGCTGTGTTCCCTGGCCAGGAAAAACAAATACTTTCAAAGCTGTTCCCCTCCCTTATATATACTCATCATGACTTTATACGCACAAAAATCGGCGTGTGTCAGCAAAACTGTGCGGCAGTGTAAAGAAAATCCTTCTCCTGCCCTTCCGTGAACCGGACGCCGTACTCCTTCTCCGCCGCTTCCCTGTCGTGAAAGCTTCGGCTTCTCAGTCCCTCCATGATCCCCGTGAGTTTCGCAAAGGCTTCCCGCCTCGTCCAGATGCGGGTCAGCAGCACGTCCGGCCGGTCCGCCGCCCGGATAGCCGCCAGGTCCGTTTCTGAAAAGAATCCTTTCAGTCCGTCATTCACCGGAAGCCGGCGGATCTTTTCCACGTCGCAGCCGATCGGGCCGTCCGCCATGCACAGGTAAATATACCCGCCGCAGTGGCTGACGGAAATGTGTTTCCCGGCGCGCTCCCCGCCGGAGATGAGAAACGGTTTCCCGCTCTCCTCATGCCCGATGCGGATCTCATCCGCTGTTCCCAGGCCTTCTTCCGCCGCCATACGCCTCATATACCAGTCCGCCGCGGCAATCTGGAACGCTTTGTCTTTGCGTATGCAGGAAGCGGCCCGGGTTCTGACGTCCGGCGGCGCCTGCGCCAGGATGTCCTCCCGGACGCATTCGGCCTCCTCCGTGGAGATCAGCCTTGCGGTAAATTCCGCGCTCATGGCTGCCTGATTCCCACGGTGAATTTGTATACCCTGGCGAAAGTTCCCTCCTTGAACGCCCTGACCACGTCAAAACCGTTGCACTGGCCGGAGCACATAAAGGCGTCGCTCCTGGAGAGCATATACAGCGCGTAGAAATAATTGACTGTCGTATCCTCCAGGGCAGCCTCGTAATCCTTTCCGGAGTGGAGCTTCTTCTCCAGCTCGTAAATCATCCTGGCCTTCTGTCTCCGCAGGTCCGAAACGCTGTGTCTCTCCTGGGCCACGGCCAGGACCATACCTGGGAATTCCTCCCGCATTTTGTCCAGAACGTCGCTGTCTTCCGTCGCGAGGAAGATCTTTTCATAGCCGTCCTGTTCAATCCACTCCCGGATCAGCGGAACCATGTCCTTTACCCTGGCGTGCACGGATTCCGGTCCCTGTTTGCTGGTGACGTAATCCGTCCCTCTCACCAGGACGCCAAGGATCTTGCGTCCGCGGAACACCGCCTCCGCGTACTCTTCCATATCCGCCCGGAATTTGTCGCTCAGGATGCTCAGGTCATAACTGGCCGGATACTGGAAGCGCAGCCAGGTCAGATAGAGATAAGGAATATGGTCCACAAAGGCTGTATTGTCTTCCGTCGCGTCTTCTGGCTTGAAGGCGATGTTGAAATACTTTCCGAGCATCCTGTCCGGATAACGGGTGCTGCCCGGCTTGAGGTATGCCTTCCAGCCCTTCAGGGCCGCCAGGTTGGCCGCCACGGACATGGAGGAAAGAATGCCGCCGATGCCCTCCGTCTCAAAAAGGGCGATCTGCAGGTATTTGACCTGCTTGCCCCGGGCAAACGCCTGCCAGAAGAAAAGGTTCTGGAATGCTGCGGCGGAACACAGGCGGGACCAGTCGCGTTTCGCGTATCCGGAGTCCATGGGATTCCCCGTGATCCGGAGCGTGTCCTTGCCGGACTGCGCCGGCAGTTCCTGCGTGATATGAACCCGGTCGCTGTCTTCGATAAACCACCGGATCCGCTCGTCGGCGGACCAGATCTCCATATCGGTATGCCGGAGGGCCAGCCGGGCAATGACGGCGCAGTATTCATCCGCCGTCTCGATTTCCATCCGCCTGAACTGTTCAAGGAACTGCAGGCAGATGTTTTCCGTGTCGTTTTCGTCGTAGTCGAGGAAGGGAGCGTACAGGTTGCTCCCCTTCGTAATCTGCATGATCAGCATATACATCTGTTTGGAAAACAGCTGCATATTCTCCGTATATACCAGGTCGTATTCCGGAACCCCGGATCCGGTTACATGGAAACGGGTCTCTCCTTTTTTGACCAGCTCAAGCGCATCGTGAAACACGTTTTCCCCGTGCGTGAGCACAGTGCATTCTTCACCGCTTCTCTCCACGATGCTAAGCATTGCGTTCCTGCCTCCTTTGTTCCTGCAGTTGCCGGCGTTTTGCCTCGTTCTGTTTCCGGAGGTTCAGGACTGAGGCGTTCTTCCGGATGGCTTCCAGGTCAAAATACCGGGAGATAATCTCATCGCTGCCGTCCAGCTGATAGGAGCACGGCATTTCGTTGATGATGAAATCACAGTACAGGCTGGACAGGTACAGCGACAGCTTGGTTTTGAAATCCTTCAGCGTCGCTTCGGTAATCAGTCCGGCCTCGTACAGACGAACGTAGTTCTCATAATAATCCACCGCAAAGGCCTCAAAGAGGTTATAGCGGCCTTTCTTCGTGGAATCCGACGGGATCTCGTCCATCAGAGGGGTGTTTTCAATCACATAGCCCGCTTTGGCCGGATTCAGCACCATCTCCAGGTGCGGAAAAACCGTGCTGGAGGATTCCGTCGGAATCGGATCCTCCTTCCAGAAGGCCACGCCGCCCGACCAGGAGGAATAAAAGCTCAGTTTCCGGACATAATCGTCAAAGCCCGCGCACTGATACCGTTTCTCTTTCCCGAGGCTTCCGTTGGTAAAATACAGCTGGGGCTTCTGTTCGTAAAACTCCCGTGAGATCCGGATCAGTTCGTCAATTGCGCCCTCCCGCAAGGTAAACCGGTGGTTCTGGAATTTGATAAACTGTCCGGTTGCCATCCGGAAGGCGTCCAGCTGGTTTAAAAAGCCCTGGGAGGAAGACTCGTGATACCGGACGTTGCCGTGCTCCGCGACAATCTGCTTCATGTAGGCTTTGAAATCTTCATGGTCGCCGTTGTCGGAAACAACGACCTCATACTCCGCAGGGTCTGCCTTCTGGGAAAGAATGCTTTCCATCACCGGCTTCATCCACTCAAGGATGCCGTTTGTCGGAATGCATATCGAGAGCCAGTACATACCGTCTCCTCCTGTTGAAATGCTTGCTGAACCGGTCAGGCGCCGTACCGGGCGATCAGCCGCTGAATTCCCTCACTCAGGGTGACGGTCGGCTTCCATCCGAGTTCCCGTACGGCCAGGTCGTTATTCAGATAGGAACTTTCCGCGTCGCAGATCCGGCCGGGCCGGTAGGAAACATTGGCTTTCCTGCCCGAATACTGCTCAATCAGGCGGATCACCTTCTTGATGGAGGTGCCGGTCGACGAACCGATGTTGAAACACCGGAAAGTCCCGCTGTAATCCGCCGCCTTCTCCATGGCGTCAACCAGGTCGTCGATATAGATATAGTCCCGGACGTTCTTGCCGGCGCCCCATACTTCAATCGGTTGCCCGTTGATGATCCGGTCGATGAAAATCGGAATGATGCCCTGCTTCCGGTTTGCCGTATCCAGGTATCCGTAAGGATTGGCGATCCGCAGAGTAATGATCTCCATATCATCATAGAGATTGAACAGCCCGAAATAGTTTTCCAGGGCGATCTTGTGCGCCGCGTACACGGAGTACGGGATGGTGGGATGCGTTTCCCTGGAATGGACGGAATACTTTCCGTAGACGGTGCCGCCCGAGGAAGGATAGATAATCCGCCGGATTCCGCGCTTTTTGCATTCCGAAACCAGCGTCAGCATCGGGATGATCCCGTTATTGATATCCTCAACGATTCCGTCGGTGCCGTCATAGGAAATAATCGTCCCGTGCATGGCATAGACGACGTCGATATCCCTGAGCACGCTTTCCCAGTCGAGGTTCTTCAGGTCGCCGTCGATAAACTCGATGTTGTGCTTTCCGCTCAGCGGCGAGGCGCCTTTATTGACAACCCTGACCTCTTCTTTTCCGGCCAGGCTTGCCGCCAGGGCGGAGCCCAGAAAGCCGGCTCCGATGATCAGTTTCATGGTTCACCCCGCAATCGCTGTCAGACCGTCCGGCAAGTAACCGTGCCGTCTCACTGAAATATAAAAACACTATGCTTATGTGAAAATTAGATACTTTTCTCAATCCGGGTTCTGTTCTGTGTTACATGTATATTTCTTTCAAATATTTTACCGTGATTTTCGCCTGATGTCAATGAAAATCAAGAAAACACCCGTTTCTCTGAAGCGGGTGTTTTCTTGTTTATGGACCTTTTTACGTCAGCCGGGAATGGATCTCCCGGACCTTTTCCATCTTCTCCGGCGTATCCACGTCCCACAGTTCCCATTCCTCCTCCGCCTGCACGGTATCACAGGGGATCTGTTCCCTTCGGATAACTTCCATGCCGCCCCGGTCTCCTTCATAGGCCAGCAGGTCCTCCCTGCAGGATGCCGGAAACAGCACCGGGCTGCCGGGCACGTCTTTGTATCCCAGCCTGACGGCCCGCTCCGGGCAGCGGAAAAACTGCTCCGCCAGCCGGCGCAGGGAAGCCGGACGGACCAGCGGCTGGTCTCCGGGCATAAACAGGTATCCCGCCGTGTCCGGCCCGGCACACCGGATCCCGGCATGCATCGTATCGCTCTTCTTCGGCCCGTCATGAAGCACGCAGGCAATTCCTTCCCGGTCCGTCAGCACCTTGATCTCGGCGCTACGGGTCACCGTCACCGGAATAAAGCCCGCCTCCGCCAGGCTGTCAGCCGTCCGCAGGATCACTTCCCGTCCGTCCAGCTTTTCCAGCAGCTTGTTCTTCCCGTACCGTTCGGAAAGACCGCTCGCCATGATAATGCAGCAGATCTTCCCGTATTCCCTGTCCATCGTATCTCTTCCTTTGTCGACTGTTTATTCCGCCAGCGAACTGATCCCGCGGCGCAGATACTGTCCGCCGCCCCGCTCGCCGGTGAACTGCCCGTCCAGCGCGACGGTCTTTCCCCGGAGCAGCACCCGTTCCACGGCGCCCTTGATCTTCATGCCTTCATAGCAGGTATAATCCGCGTTTCCGTGCATCCGTCCGGTCGTCATCGTCCACTCTTTATCCGGGTCCAGGATGACCAGGTCGGCGTCCGCGCCTTCTTTGATTACGCCCTTCTTCGGATACAGGCCGGCAACCCGGGCGGGATTCGCACAGGCGTATTTCACCAGCTGCGGCAGGGTGATCCGTCCCTTTGCGACGCCCTCCGAATACAGCAGCATCAGCCGTTCTTCCACGCCCGGCGCGCCGCTGGGGCACTTTGTAAAGTCCTGCGCGCCCTGCTGTTTCTGCTTTGCGAAGGTAAAGGGGCAATGGTCCGTCGCCACCGTGTCCAGCTCGTCCCCGCCCAGCGCCTGCCACAGCGCGTCCCGGTCTTCCTGCCGGCGGAGCGGCGGCGCCATCAGCGCCTTCAGGCCTTCCTGCGGGTCTTCATACATCTGTTCATCCAGCAGCAGATATTGGGGGCAGGTTTCCGCCCCGAAGTGCGCCTGCCCGGCCGTCCTTGCCTTCCGGATCTCTTCCAGGCCTTTCCGGGTGGACAGGTGAACGACGTAGACCGGCGCCTCCCCGGCTGCTTTCGCCAGGTACAGCAGCCGGCTGACTGCCTCCGCCTCGGCTTCCGCCGGCCGGCTCACCGGGTGCCACTTTGTCTGCGTCTTTCCCTCTTTGACAAACCGTTCCCGCCAGTACGTCACCATCCCGTGGTTCTCGCAGTGGGCGGCGATCAGGATATGCTCCCGCCCGGCCCGCTCCAGCACCTTCATCAGGTCCAGGTCGTCCAGCCGGAAGTCGTATGTCATATATATCTTGAAACTGGTGATCCCTTCTGTCCGGGCGATCTGCGCCATATCGTCCAGCGCTTCGTCGTTCACATGCTGCAGCACGCCGTGGAAGCCGTAGTCCACCGCGGCGTTTCCGTCCGCCAGCCGGTGGTATTCCTTCACCTGGTGCCAGGGTCTGCAGCCCTTCGGCCCGAAGGCCATATGGTCCACAATCGTGGTGGTTCCGCCGCAGGCTGCCGCTGCAGTTCCCGTATAGAAATCGTCGATCACCCGGGCGATCCCCACGTCCAGGTCCATATGCGTATGGATATCCACCGCGCCCGGCAGCACATACTTCCCTGCCGCGTCAATCACCTCTGCAACAGGGGGACGGTTCTTTTCGTTGCGCAGCACCTCCGAAATCTTCCCGTCCTCAATCAGGATATCGCCCTGATACGTCCCTTCTTCCGTTACAACCGTCCCGCCGCGAATGATCGTTTTCATTTTTATCCCTTCTGTCGCGTTCATCACTGTGTATTTAATTCTGAATTCTGAATTATGAATTATGAATTGCAGAATTACTTCCTGTACCACGTTTTCTCCAGCGGCAGCTTCGTCCGGAACACGCCGTCCAGCGCGTAATAGGCGCCTTGCACAGCCGGCGCCGTGGGAATCGCCGCAATCTCGCCGATGCCCTTTGCGCCGTAAGCAACAGGCAGCAGCTCATCCTTCTCTACGTAGATGGCATGAATATCCGGAATCTGCGGAGCCCGGAGCAGTCCAAGCGTTCCAAACTTCGCCTTCGGCACGCCGTTCTCCAGCGGAAAATCCTCCGTCAGGGCATACCCCATGCTCATCAGTACGCCGCCCTCGATCTGTCCCTGGATGGAGATGGGATTGACCACCTTACCGGAGTCATGCGCCGCATAGATTTCCTTGATCTTCCCTTCGTCGTCAAGGATCACCACGTGCGTCGCGTATCCATAGGCGATATGGCTCTTCGGATTGGGCAGGTCGGCGCCCAGTTTGTCCGTCGGCTCAAAGTATTCATAGAAGAATTCCCGGCCGTTCAGCGCGGCAAGGTCTCCGCCGGCTTTCTTCAGCGCCTCGTTCAGCTGCATTGCTGCCCCCCGCACCGCTTCGCCCGAAAGCAGCGTCTGCCGGGAACCGGACGTCGTACCGGAGTCGGGCGCGGTTTCCGTGCTGCCGCTTCCATTGCGGATCTTTGACAGCGGCAGGCCCGTGGCCTCCGCCACATCCTGGCAGAACACCGTCAGGCAGCCCTGGCCGATATCCGAGGCTGCGCAGTAGATCACGCATATCCCGTCCTCGATCACCAGTTTCGCCCGGCCCTTGTCCGGCAGGCCGACGCCCACGCCGGAGTTTTTCATCGCGCAGGCAATTCCCGCGCGGGAACGGTTGGCTTCGTACACGTCCTTTACAGCCAGCAATGTTTCCTTCAGCGCCGTGGAGCAGTCGGCAATCTGGCCGTTCGGCAGTACCTTGCCCGGCTCGATGGCGTTGCGGAACCGGATCTCCCAAGGGGAAATGCCGACCTTTTCCGCCAGCAGGTTAATCATGCTCTCCAGGGCAAATTCGCTCTGGCTCACACCGAAACCCCGGAACGCGCCGGCCGGCGGATTGTTGGTGTAGTAGCCGTATCCGCGGATGTCCGTATTCTGGTAGCAGTACGGACCCACGGAATGGGTGCAGGCCCGTTCCAGCACCGGTCCGCACAGGGATGCGTAGGCGCCTGTGTCAAAGTAGATATCACAGTCCAGCGCCGTAAAGATCCCGTTCTCGTCACAGCCCAGCGTGAAAGTTCCTTCCATGGCGTGGCGTTTCGGGTGGAAGTTTATGGATTCCTGGCGGCTGAGCCGTGCCTTCACCGGACGCTTATAGATCCAGGCCGCCAGCGCGGCGATATGCTGGACCGAAACATCTTCCTTCCCGCCAAATCCGCCGCCGACCAACTGGTTCTCTACCACCACCCGCTCCGGTTCCCAGCCGAACATGATGGCGGTCTCCTTGCGGGTGTCATAGACGCCCTGATCCGTGCTCAGGATCTTGACGCCGTCCTTGTACGGAAACGCCACTGCGCATTCCGGTTCCAGGAACGCGTGTTCAGTAAACGGCGTCGAAAAAGACTTCGTCACCGTATAAGTCGACGCCGCCAGCGCCGCGGCCGCGTCACCCCGGGTCACATGGCGCGTCTGGCAAAGGTTGCCGGCACTGTGTACTTTCGGCGCGTCCGGCGCCATCGCCTCGGCGATGGAAGTCACCGGTGTCAGCGGCTCATATTCGATTTTGACCTTTTTCTTTGCTTCTTTCAGGATTGCTTCCGTCTCTGCAACCACCAGGCAGATGGCGTCGCCTACGCAGCGGGTCACATCTCCCACGGCAATCATGACATCCCAATCCTGCTGGAGATGCCCGACCTTGTTGTGCGGAACATCCGCCGCCGTCAGCACGCCGACGACGCCTTCCATGGCCAGCGCTTCCGACGCGTCGATGGATATAATCCGCGCCCGCGCGTACCGGGAGCGTACAGCTGAAAGATGCGCCATGCCGTCCATCTCGACGTCGTCCGGATATTTGCCGTAACCGAGCACTTTGGAGCGGATGTCAACGCGGAACGCCCGTTGCCCGACGCCGTATGCGTCGCCGCGTTCCATCGCCGGATCAATCTTCGTCTCTCCCCGGAGAACGGACGCCGCCAGCCGGATGCCGTCAATGATCTTCCGGTAGCCGGTACAGCGGCAGAGGTTGCCCCGGATCGCGTTCCGGATCTCCTCTTCCGTGGGATCCGGATTCCGGTCGATCAGCGCTTTCCCGGCCATCACCATGCCAGGCGTGCAGAAACCGCACTGGACAGATCCGCTGGTGCCGAAGGCGTAGACGAATGCTTCCTTCTCGAAGTCTGTCAGGCCTTCCACCGTCTGGATCGTTTTCCCCGCCGCCTTCGCGGTGGTCAGGATGCAGGCTTTCGTCGCTTTTCCGTCAACGATCACGGTGCAGGTTCCGCAGGCGCCTTCGCTGCATCCGTCCTTGACGGAGTACAGATGCAGGTCGTCCCGCAGGTACCGCAGCAGCGATTTATCCTCCGCCGTTTCCCGCAGCACCCCGTTCACCGTAAACTGATAAACTTCTGACATGTATAACCTCTCTTAATTCTGAATTCTCTAATTATGAATTCTGAATTATGAATTACATATAACCGTTCCGGTCTTCCCGTTGATCCCGTCCCTGGCTTTTTCCAGCAGGGTAATCAGCGTTTTCCGTCCCGGCGCGGATTCCGCGAAGGCCAGCGCGGCCTTCACCTTTGGCAGCATGGATCCGGGAGCGAATTCCCCGTCAGCGATGTACTTCCTCGCCTCTTCCGGCGTCAGCGTATCCAGGTCCTGCTGATCCGGTTTCCCGAAATGAATGGCCACCTTCTCCACGGCGGTCAGGATAATCAGCAGGTCAGCATTCAGCTGTTTCGCCATGACCGCTGCGGCAAGATCCTTGTCAATCACGGCCGCGGCGCCTTTCAGGTGATGTCCGTTCGTCTTAAAAACCGGGATCCCGCCCCCGCCGCAGGCTACGACGATATGATCGGTCTCTACCAGGGAGCGGATCGTGTCGATCTCAACAATCCCCTTTGGTTCAGGGCTGGCCACCACCCGGCGCCAGCCCCGCCCGGCGTCCTCCATCACATGGTAATCCCGTTCCTTTTCCATGTAACGGGCTTCCTTCTCGGTCATGAAAGGGCCGATCGGCTTGGTGGGATTCAGGAAGGCGGGGTCCTTCGGATCCACTTCCACCTGGGTCAGCACCGTGGCGGCGCCTTTCTCGATTCCCCGGTCCAGCAATTCCTCCCGCATGGCGTTCTGCAGGTCGTAACCGATATAGCCCTGGCTCATCGCCACGCAGACTGACAGCGGACAGGGAATGAATTTTGCCGGATCCGAGCGGGTCAGTTCCGCCATGGCGTTCTGGATCATTCCGACCTGCGGACCGTTGCCGTGGCAGATGACCACTTCATTTCCGTCCTCAATCAGATCCACCATGGCTTTCGCTGTGATCTTGACCGCTTTCATCTGCTCCGGCAGATTGTTTCCCAGGGCGTTTCCGCCGAGAGCAACCACAATTCGTTTACCCATGGAAACACTCCTTCCAAAAAGGCAGGAAGCCGCCCGGCTGTTCAGTACCGGTCAGCTCCTGCTGTTTCACTTCTGAAAGAAACGGGCAGCCTGTCTCTCTTCCAGCGCCTTCAGGGTCGCCTGGGGATTCTTCACCTTGGCCAGGAAAATCATAGCCGCGATGATATAGGGTTTGAAGCTGGCCTGCTTGTACAGCGGCGTCCGGTACCGGTCGAATACGGAAGCAGCCACCTCGCCGTCCTCGCAGCTGACGTCGTTGATGTCCGCGGGCAGGCAGTGCAGGTACAGCGCCTTGCCCTCACGGGTGGTAGCCATCAGCTCCTCAGTGCAGCACCAGTCCTTATGCTCGGCGTTCTGGGCCAGCAGTTCCTTCTCCAGGGCCTTGATGCCGTCAAAATCGCCCTTGCCGTACAGATCCGTGCGCTTCTCCATCGCGGCGAAGGATGCCCAGCTCTTGGGATACACGATGTCGGCGTCTTTGAACGCGTCCGCCATGGAGTTGGTTCTTCTGTAGCTTCCGCCGGTTTTCGCGGCGTTGGCTTTCGCCACTTCCTCCACCTCGGGCATGACCTCGTATCCTTCCGGATGCGCCAGCACCACATCCATGCCGAAGCGGGTAAACAGGCCGATCACGCCCTGGGGCACGGACAGGGGTTTGCCGTAGCTGGGGGAATAAGCCCAGGTCATGGCAACCTTCTTTCCCTTCAGGTTCTCCACGCCGCCGAATTCATGGATCACATGCAGCATATCCGCCATACACTGGGTCGGATGATCGATATCGCACTGCAGGTTGACCAGCGTGGGTTTCTGCTCCAGCACGCCCTGCACGTGTCCGTCTTTCACGGCTTCCACCACGTCGCGCATGTATTTGTTGCCCTTGCCAATATACATGTCGTCCCGGATGCCGATGGCGTCCGCCATGAAGGAAATCATGTTGGCCGTCTCCCGGATGGTTTCGCCGTGGGCGATCTGGCTCTTGCCTTCGTCCAGGTCCTGCACTTCCAGGCCCAGCAGGTTGCAGGCGGAAGCGAAGGAGAACCGGGTACGGGTGGAATTGTCCCGGAACAGTGAAATACCCAGGCCGGAGTCAAAAATCTTCGTGGAGATATTGTTCTCCCGCAGGCGGCGCAGCGCGTCCGCCACGGTAAACACCGCCGCGATCTCGTCATCCGTCTTCTCCCAGGTCAGGAAGAAGTCTCCCTCATACATTTTGCTGAAATCCAGTTTGTTCAGCCGGTCAATAAACTGTTGCGTCTTGTAATCCACAGTCTGGTCCTCCTTATTTGATATCGTTGTTCGTTTTGCCCGCACGGAACTGGGTGACGTCCCCTGTCTTTTCCTCTTCGGGATAGAGGCTTATGGCCGCCGCGTACATCGCCGCGCAGGTCACCAGGTCCTGTTTCCAGGTGATTTCGTTGGGCGCGTGGGCCTGGCTTTCCGCCCCGGGGCCGAAGCCGACGCAGGGGATGCCGTACCGGCCCTGAATCGCCACACCGTTGGTGGAGAATGTCCATTTGTCGGTCAGCGGCCGGCCTTCACGCTTGCTCATCGCGCTGGGCGCGCCGATGCGCTTCTCGCCGAACATCGCCTTGTGGGCGTCCGCCAGTGCTTTCACATGCGCCGCGCTTTCCTTGTTGATCCAGGTGGGGAAATAAGCTTCCGTCTCATAGACTTCGCCGGTCCAGGACGGCCGGTCATACATATACATGGAGACCTGGACATCTTCGCCGTATTTCTTTACGGCGGGCAGGTCCCGGATCTCCTGCAGGCAGCTGTCCCAGGTCTCCCCGGCGGTCATCCGGCGGTCAATGGAAATCGCGCAGGAATCAGCCACCGCGCAGCGGCTTGGAGACGTGAAGAAGATCTGGGACACCGTGCAGGTGCCGCGGCCCAGGAACCGGGCGTCCTCATAATGCTCAGGATTGAACTTCGGATCCAGCATTTTAACCAGGCCCTTGATCTCCAGATCGTCCTCGCAGCCGTTTTCGTTCAGCGACCGGACGTTCTGCAGGATGTCCGCCATCTTGTAGATCGCGTTGTCGCCCCGTTCCGGCGCGCTGCCGTGGCAGGAAATGCCCTTCACGTCCACCCGGATCTCCATCCGGCCCCGGTGGCCGCGGTAGATGCCGCCGTCCGTGGGCTCCGTGGAGATAACAAATTCGGGACGGATGCCATCCTTGTTCACGATATACTGCCAGCACATGCCGTCGCAGTCCTCTTCCTGGACAGATCCGACAATCATAAGTTTATAGCCTTCGGGAATCAGCCCCAGGTCTTTCATGATCTTCGCGCCGTACGTTGCGCTGGCCATGCCGCCCTCCTGGTCGGAGCCGCCGCGGCCGTAGATGATTTCGTCGGTCTCGTACCCTTCGTAGGGATCCGCGGTCCAGTTGTCCCGGTTGCCGATGCCGACGGTATCGATATGCGAGTCGATCGCGATGATCTTATCGCCCTCGCCAATCCAGCCGATGACGTTGCCCAGGCCGTCCACTTCCACCTTGTCAAAGCCGAGCTTTTCCATCTCCGCCTTGATGCAGGCGACAACTTCCTTTTCCTCGCAGCTTTCGCTGGGATGGGAGATCATTTCCCGCAGGAACCGCACCATATCCTCCTTGTATCCCTCTGCCGCCTTTTTGATCGCCTCATAATCCAATGCCATATCGCTTTCTCCCTTCACTTTTCATGATTCACTGCGCTTATTTATTTGATCAGATATCCATAATCTTTGACGATTGTCCGGATCACTTCCGCCGCGTCTTTGGACACGCTGTCGAGTTCATTCACGCTCACCGTCTGCTCCTGCCCGTCCAGCCGCAGCTTCACGGTATCCTCCCCGGTCATCAGGAAACCTTCGTTTTCACTGTTGTCAAAGTCTTCCTCAGACCAGAACAGTGTGAACTTATCCCGGTATGGTTTCCCGTTATACGGGCAGAACACGGCACAGTTGCCGCACTCGTTGCACATCCCGTCCACGTGGATGATCTGCGCCTGGCATCTGCCTGGCACATGGATTGCCACGTTGGCACGGTTCGGGCACACATCCGCGCAGGCTTCGCACACCGTCGGACAGCCCAGGCACCGCCAGTCCGGCATAACGGAAAGATCCTCCGCAATTCTGCCCTTCTTAAAGAGATATGCTCCTTCGTTTATTTCGCTGTTTTCTTTTTCATAATTATGAATTGTTGAGGATTTGTCCAAATCTTGATTTGGGTAACGGCGATCGCAAAATTCTGAATTCTGAATTGCGTACGCCGCCGCCATCGCGTCTGCGATGCCCTCCACCACCGTCGCCGGTCCCCGGCGGGCGTCGCCGATAGCATACACGCCGTCCGTGCTCGTCTTCATCCCGGCGTCCGTCACCGGCAGGCCCTTTTCGCTGACCGCGCAGCTCGCGCTTTCAAACAGGGCGGTATCCACCCGCTCGCCCACCGCGGCGATCACGGTATCCGCCGGGATCTCCCGGATTTCACCCGTGTCCACCGGAGAGCGCCGGCCGCTCTTGTCCGGGGCGCCCAGTTCCATCACATGACAGATCAGCCGCCCGTCCTTCAGTTCTTCCGGGGCCAGCAGTTCCATGAACTCCACGCCGTCTTCCAGCGCCATCTGCAGTTCTTCCTCATCCGCCGGCATATAGCGCCGCGTCCGGCGGTATACCAGCCGGACCTTCGGGCTGCCCGGCAGCCTTCTGGCAGCCCGGGCTACGTCCATGGCGGTATTGCCGCCGCCCAGCACAACAATGTCCTGTCCGGCGCGGACCGATGCCGGATTGGCTTTGAAAGCCTCCAGAAATGCCAGCGCGTCCAGGCATTCACCGCTCTTCAGCGGGTTCCGGCCGTGCTTCCACGCGCCGACAGCAACGATGACGTCGGTGTAGCCTTCCGCTTTCAGTTCGTCAATCGAAGTGATTTCCCGTCCGCACACGATTTCCGCGCCGAACGCCCTGCAGATCGCGATATCTTTTTCGATCGCCTCCGCGCCGATCCGGAAGTCTGGAATCACATGGGCGACCACGCCGCCGGGCGTGTTCCTGCGTTCAAACACTGTCACCGGCACGCCGGCCCGGGACAGGAACATCGCCGCTGCGAGGCCCGCGGGGCCCGCGCCGATCACGGCTGCTTTCTTTCCGTTCACGGGTTCTCCTGCCCGAAGCGTCGGATAAACCTTTTCAAACGCGCGGCTCGCTGCCTCCAGTTTGGTCTCCCGGATGTGCAGCGTCTCCTCATAGTAATTCCGCATACACTTGTCCCCGCAGTGGTGCGGGCAGATGGTTCCCGTGATGAAAGGAAGCGGATTCCGTTCCAGGATAATGCGCAGCGCCTTCTCCGGTTCGTCTTCCAGCATGGCCTGCAGGTAAGCCGGGATATCCTGCCCGATGGGGCAGCCGTCCCTGCACGGGGCGGTGAAGCAGTCAAACAGCGGCAGGGTTTTGCCGGTTTTCCGGTCCGGCAGCGGTTTCATCGGTTTACGGTACAGGCCGGATGCGCTGACGCCTTCATCCAGCGCCCTGACAGCCTGCGCGTCAACACCCCGGAAGGGCTCGTTCCCGCAGTCCATGAGGCGCTCCGCGATCTGGATCATCCGCCGGTATCCGCCCGGTTTCAGGATCGTGGTCGCCATGGTGATGGGCCAGATCCCCGCTCCGAACAGGTCGGCGATATTATGGATATCCGCGCCGCCTGAATATGAGATGCGCAGTTTTCCGCCGAAGGTCTCGCTGATCCGCGCCGCCAGGTGAATGGTCAGCGGGAACAGCGCCCGCCCGGCCATGTACATCTCTTCGCTGGGCAGTTCGCCCGCTTTCACGTCCACCGGGAAGGTGTTCGTCAGCTTGACGCCGAATTCGAGGCCTTTCTCCTTCGCCAGGGCCGTAAGCCGTTCCAGCATCGGCACCGCGTCTTTCCACTGCAGATCTTCCCGGAAATGCCGGTCATCAAAATGCACATAGTCAAACCCCAGGCTGTCCAGCCGCTCCCGGGCGAATTCATATCCCAGCAGCGTGGGATTCAGCTTGATATAAGTGTTCAGGTGTTTTTCCGTGATCAGGTAGGTAGCGATCCGCTCGATCTCATCCGGCGGGCATCCGTGCAGCGTGGATTCCGTAATCGACCGGGAAATACGGGAAGAAATACTTTCCACATACGCCGCGTCCACCTTCGTAAACCGGCCGGTATTGGCCCGGGCCCATGCAATGCATTCCCTGAAGGCGTCCGTGTCCTTCGCCTCAATCAGGCCGTCGATGAACGCGTTGATTTTTTCGCTTTTGATCCCCGCCAGGTCATAGCCGACCGACATGTTGAACACAAACGCGTCCGGATCGCCCAGGCCGTATTCTTTCGCCAGCAGTTTGCAGGCTACCCAGGCTTTGACGTATTCCGCGAAAGCTTCCGTCACATACAGTTCCGTGGACCATTCGCAGTTGTAGCACTCGTCCCCTGCCGTGATGCAGGGCTTATTGATGCAGGCCGCCAGTTCCGGCCCGTCCATTTTCTGTACCGTTTTCAGCTCAAAGAACCGTGCCCCGGCCGCGTAAGCCGCGATGATGTTCTGTGCCAGCTGTGTGTTCGGTCCGGCCGCCGGTCCGAAGGGCGCTTCGATTTTTTCGTCGAAAATCGGCAGAGCCTGCCCGTTCGTGTGTTTCACAGGATCAGACACACCGAAAAAGCTCCCGCTTTTCCGGTATTCTTCCAGTGCCCAGTCCATCAGGTGCCCGAAAGGCATCGGCCGCATGATATCGCTCATGGAATCCTCCTCTGTCTCAGTATGACCTGTGATTCAGTTCTCCCCACAATACCTTGCTCTGTTCCATCGTCCACGCGTTGATGCGTTCCTCATCCAGATCCACGAACTGGCGGTCCCTGTACAGGAGCCGTCCGTTGATAATCGTGGTACGGCAGTTCTTCCCGTTCATGCCGAACAGCATGTGCCCGTCGATGTTCTCATCACTGAAGGGTGTGAAGGGTTTGTAATCCATCACGATAACGTCCGCCGCCGCTCCTTCCTTCAGGATGCCCAGCGGCACCCCGAAGTACTTCTCCGCGATAACGCGGTTATTGGCAAACTGCATCGTGACGTCCTCGCCCCAGGCCACGTTCGGCATCGCGGCGTTGTGCCGCTGGATGATCAGGAAAACCTTCATGCTTTCCAGCATGTCGTGGGTATAGGCGTCCGTGCCCATGCCGACCGTAATTCCCTTCTTCATCATCTGCAGCACCGGCGCGCAGCCCACGGCGTTGCCCATGTTGGATTCGGGATTGTTAACCACCATGGTCCCGGTTTCCCGGATGATGTCCATCTCGGCGGGGCTGACATGGATGCAGTGGCCCAGCAGCGTCCTCTCACCCAGGATCCCGTTGTACAGCAGGCGGTTCACCGGGCGGCAGCCATAGTTCCGAAGGCTGTCGTATACGTCGTTCATGCCCTCCGCCACATGGATATGGAAGCCGGTCATGCCGTCGTTGGCTTTTACCATTTCTTCGAACGTTCTGTCAGAGATCGTGAAGAGCGCGTGGCCGCCGAACATGGCCTTGATCATGGGATCGTCGGCTTCCTGCGCCCACTTCGCGAAATCGGCGTTCTCCTGAATGCCCTGCCGGGTCTTTTCCTCGCCGTCCCGCTCCGACACCTCATAGCACAGGCAGGCCCGCATACCGGTCTCTTTGGCCACGTCCCGGATCGCGAACAGGGAACCGGGAATTTCGCGGAAGCTGGCGTGATGGTCAAAGATCATCGTCACGCCGTTGCGGATGCAGTCCAGGATCGTCGCGTACGCGCTGGCTTTTGTCCCGTCCAGCGTCAGGTGCCGGTCGATATTCCACCACATGCCTTCCAGGATCTCCAGGAAATTGGTGGGATTGTGCCCGTCGATCGAAAGGCCCCTGGCCAGCCCGGAATAAATATGCGTGTGCGCGTTGATCAGGCCCGGCATAATCACGCCGCCCGCCGCGTCCACATACTCCGCCTCCGGATAAGCCTTCCTCAGCGCGTTCTCCTCGCCCACGGCGGCGATTTTCGCGCCGTCGGTCACCACCGCGCCGTTCTCCAGGTAAGGCCGCTCCGGATCCCTGGTAATGACCTGCCCGTTTCCGATCAGTAACATACCGTCCACACCCTTTGTCATTTTCAATATGCTCTGGTTATCCGTTTCCATAATGATGAATTATGAATTGTGAATTATGAATTCTTCTTCGCTTCCAGCCTCTTCATCATTGTTTTCTTGACCGCCCGGAAGATATTCTCATATCCGGTACAGCGGCAGAGATGCCCGCTCATGCGGATCCGGATCTCCTCGTCGCTCAGCTCCCGGCCCTCGTTCAGGATTTCCACCGCGCTCATGATCGCGCCCGGCGTGCAGAATCCGCACTGGACGGCCGCCTCGTCAATGAACGCCTGCTGGATATCGGAGATCTCGCCGTTCGGACCCTCCAGGCCTTCCAGCGTCAGGATTTCTTTTCCGTCCGCCCAGACCGCCAGGTAAATGCAGCTGTTGAAGCATTCCCCGTTCACCAGCACGTTGCACGCGCCGCACTCGCCCACCTCGCATCCCTTCTTGACGCTGGTCAGGCGGAAGTCGTTCCGCAGCAGGTCGGTCAGGGAAGCGCGTACGTCCACCATGGCTTCCCGCTCTTTTCCGTTGATCACGCAGTGGATTTGCTTGTACTGCTTACTCAATATCATTACTCCCTTCCGCAACCTCAGTCGGCGCGACTGCCCACCGGGCAGCTCGCTTGCTTCGGTTGATCTCATCTCTGACGAAATTTCTGTCACTGACAGTCGTCAGAGATTCGTCCCCCTCCGATCTCGATGGATTTTGTCAGCGCGCGCTTCGCCATTTCCACCGCGATATGCTCGCGGAAAGCTTTTGCCGCGCGCCAGCTGTCCCGCGGATGGATATCTTCCAGCACCGCCTGCGCAAAGGCTTCAACGGTTTCCTTTGTTGTCGCTTTGCCTTTCGCCGCGGCTTCCGCGGAAGGCGCCCGCGTCGGAATCGGCCCGGCCACGCCGTAGGCGATCCGTGCGTCCAGGATCGTCTGCCTGTCCTCCGACAGCAGGACGTTCACCGAGCAGCCCAGGGTGGCGATGTCCATTGCTTCCCGCATGGCGTACTTGATGTAGTTTCCGTGATAGCCTTCATACGCTTTCTTCGGGATGATGATCGCCGTCTGCAGTTCCGCCGGCCTCAGGTCCACCTTGCCCGCCTTGATATAGAATTCCTGGATGGGTAGCTTCCGGATTCCGTCCGGCCCCGTCAGTTCCACGACCGCGTCCCAGGCAAACAGTGTGGAGGCGGAGTCCGCGCTGGTCACGCCGTTGCAGGTGTTGCCGCCGATGGTACCGATGTTCCTGATCTGGGGCCCGCCGACAAGGCTCACCGCCTCGCCCAGCACCGGGATCTTTTCCCGGATGATCTGATCCGCCGCGATATGTGAAAAGCTGGTCAGCGATCCGATCCGGATCGCGCCGTCTTCGTCATAGCAAACGCCGCGCATTGCGTCGATTCCGTAAATGCTCACCAGCTCCGCGCCGGCCCGTTTTCCTTCCCGGATCTGCACCAGCACGTCGCTTCCGCCGGCAATAATCTGCGCCTCCGGATGTTCCTGCAGAAGTCGGATCGCGTCCTGCACGCTCTCCGCTTCATACAATGCTTTGATATCATACATAGGATTGTCCTCCAATAATTCTGAATTGTTGCGCAACTGTCCAAATCTTGGATTTGGGTAACAGTTGCCATGCTACAGCTGTCAAAATCCTGAAAGGATTTTGGTAACAGCGATCGCAGAATTATTATATTAGTCCTGCCTCTTTGAAGGCCTTGAACAGATTGTGCGGGTTGGCCGGTGCGTCCTTGATCCCCACGCCCGTGGCGTGATAGATCGCGTTCCGGATCGCCGGTGCCACAGAGCAGGCCGGCGGTTCACCCAGCGCTTTGGTTCCGAAGGCGCTGGTGGGCTCCGCGTTCTCCACGAACTCCGCCATCAGGTTCGGATGATCCAGGAATGTGGACAGCTTGTAGTCCAGCAGGTTATTGTTCAGCGGCCGTCCGGTCTTCTCGTCAAACAGCAGCTTCTCGCTCAGGCCGAAGCCGATGCCCATGCTCATGCCGCCGTGGACCTGCGCCTCCGCCAGGGCGGGATTGATCAGCTTGCCTGCGTCGTGGCAGTTCACCACGTTCAGCAGCTTCGCCCTGCACATCGGGATGTCCACCTCCACCTCGGCGATCGTGCAGCCGAAGGAGTAGGCGTTGGATTTGATCTGGTAGGTGCTCTCCGCCGTAATATGGCGGCTGTCTGTCAGGCTGTAGAGCGCTTCCGTCGCCAGCTCGGCCAGGCTCATCAGGATCCGTCCGTCCGTGGAGCGCACGATGTTCCCGTCCACGATGTCGAGGTTGAAGGCCGGCATCCGCGTCAGCGTGTGCGCGTAATCCAGGATCTTCTGCTTCAGCATCTCGCCGGTCTGCCGGATCGAGAAGCCTGCCACATAGGTCTGCCGGGAAGCGTAGGCACTGGTGCCGAACGGCGTCACGTCCGTATCCTGGCAGGACACCACATGCACCTTCTCCATCGGAACGCCGACCACGTCCGCCGCCATCTGGGCGAAGGCCGTGTCCGCGCCCTGGCCGATTTCCGTCTCGCCCAGCTGCAGCTGGAAGGAGCCGTCCTGGTTCAGCACCATACGGCAGGAACTGGACTCCAGCGAGATCGGCCACACCGCCGTATTGTACCAGAACATGGCGACACCGATGCCCCGGCGGACATCCCCGGTCTGGTTCTGGTATTCCTTGTATTTCTTTTCGTAGTCAATAGCCTTCATGGCCTTGTCCAGGCACTGGTTGAAGGAATCGTAGTAATTCTCGTTCCTGGAGAATCCGTCCGTAT
The DNA here is from genome assembly GCA_045112195.1 of Christensenellales bacterium. Taxonomy (GTDB): domain Bacteria; phylum Bacillota; class Clostridia; order Christensenellales; family Aristaeellaceae; genus Aristaeella. The sequence goes on from JBGUHQ010000018.1 coordinate 49,222, forward strand.
AGCCAACGGGCATAAGGTTCTTCCGGCGGAACTCCACCGGATCCGCGCCGATCGCTGCGCAGACGTCTTCCGTATGGGACTCCACCGCCCACATGGCCTGGGGAATGCCGTAGCCCCGCATGGCACCCGCCACCGGCTTGTTGGTGAACACGGTATAGGCGTCCACCTCCACGTTCGGGCAGGGATACAACTGCGGGAACGCGCCGGCGCCCTTGGCGCAGATGCTGTGGCCGTGGGAGGCGTATGCGCCCTGGTCTGAATAGGATTCAAGCTTCCGGGCTGCATAAGTCCCGTCCGGCCTCACCCAGGAGATGATATGGTTCCGGATGGAATGCCGCGTCCGGTTGCAGACAAAGGTTTCCTCCCGCGGAACGTCCAGCTTCACCAGGTGCCCGCCGACCTGCAGGCACAGCCACGCGCACAGCGGCTCGTACAGAATATCCTGTTTGTTGCCGAAGCCGCCGCCGATATACGGTTTGATCACCCGGACGCTGCCCCAGTCCATGCCCAGTGCCTGTCCGACGATCCGTCGAACGATATGGGGAATCTGGGTGGAGGAGGTTACGGTCAGCTTGTCGCCTTCCTTCTCGGCGAAGCAGATAAAGTTCTCAATGTGGCAGTGCTGCACCACCGGCGTCTCATACCAGCCCTCCACCTTGATCAGGCCCGGCTCCTGTATTGCTTTCTCATAATCGCCCAGCCGGGTCGAGGTATGCTTCAGGATATTGTTGGGGTATTCCTCATGCAGCTGCGGGGCGCCGTCCTTCATGGCCTCCTGCACGTCCAGCACAAACGGGTATTCCTCATATTCCACCTTGATCAGGCGCAGCGCCTGCGCGGCGGCCACTTCATCCTCCGCCAGCACGGCGGCGATGTCGTCCCCGTAGAAACGTACCCGGTCCGTCAGGACCAACCGGTCCGCCACGTCCTGGTGTGACGGATCCGTGGACCAGGGATGCCCGGCCGTCGGAAAATAGTGTTTCTCCTTCAGGTCGAAGCAGGTCAGGACTTTGATCACACCCGGCACCTTCTCCGCCTCTGACGTGTCGAAGGAGACAACCCGGCCGTTGGCGATGGTGGAATGCAACACCCTTGCGATATAGGCTTTCCGGTCGCACAGATCGTCCGTATACTTTGTCCGCCCCGTCACCTTGTCAAAGGCGTCCACTCTCTTTACTCTCTGTCCCGTATACACAGGCTGTTCCCCTTTCATTGTTCAGTCTTTATATTTTGATTCCCTTGGCCTCAAACGCTTCCAGCAGCGCGTCCAGTTCCGGCCGGATACTCATCGGTTCACCGGCGGCTTTGATCGCGTTGTTGACATCCTTGAGGCCGTTCCCGGTTACGATGGAAACCACCGACGCGTCTTTTTCAATCAATCCGGTTTCGACGGCCTTTTTGACGCCCGCCGTACCGGCCGCGCCAGCCGGCTCCGCGAAGACGCCGGCCTTCCTTCCGAGCAGGCGCATGGCCTCCATGATTTCCTCATCGCTGACGTTCACAATCACGCCGTTCGACTCGCTGATCGCCTTCAGGGCCTTGACGGGATTCCGCGGCACACCCACCGCGATGGAATCCGCCAGCGTGTTTTCCTCCTGCGGGACCCATTCCATGGTTTCCGCGGCGGCCGCCGTGTTGATGGGGCAGCAGCCGGAGGCCTGCACGCTGATGATCCGGGGCAGCCGGTCAATCAGGCCCGCCTGGTACAGGTCCCTGAATCCTTTCCAGACGCCGCCGATGGTGCAGCCGTCGCCCACGGAAACGGCCACATAATCCGGCATCCGGAAGCCAAGCTGTTCCGCGATCTCCAGTGAGACCGTCTTCTTTCCCTCCATCAGGTACGGGTTGATGGCCGCGTTTCGGTTGTACCAGCCCCACCGGTCAATCGCTTCCGCGGAGACCCGGAAGGTGTCCTCATAGCTTCCTTCCACCAGGATCACCGTAGCGCCGAACATCATCAGCTGGGCCACTTTGCCCTTAGGCGCCCTCGACGGAACAAAGATAAAGGTTGAAAGCCCCGCGGCCGCCGCGTTGCCCGCCAGGGAGCTGGCGGCGTTGCCCGTGGAGGAGCAGGCGATGGTGGTTTTCCCTGCCTCGCCGGCTTTGATGACCGCCATGGCCGAGGCCCTGTCCTTCAGCGACGCGGTCGGATTCTGCCCGTCGTCCTTGATCCACAGCTCCCGGAGGCCCAGCTCTTTGCCCAGGGCGTCTGCCCTGTACAGGGGCGAGCCGCCCACCCGCAGGCGCGGACGGGTTCCAAGGCCTTCCACCGGCAGCAGTTCAAGATACCGCCACATCGTGGGGTCGTTCCGTTCCTGAAGCGGATGCTTCTGAAAGCAGGAGCGGATATAGTCGTAATCATATTCAATGTCCAGGATCCCGCCGCAGTGCGGGCAGACGGTCGTCTCCGGTTCAGCGGGAGTGACTCTGCCGCAAAGCGTGCATTTCGCTCCTGTCACATTTCGCAGCGCCATATGCATCCCTTCCTCCTTGTCATTTCGAGCGAAGCCGGGAAATCTCGTTTCTTACAGCTTCTTCAGCAGGCCGGTATCCTCGTTGAACTGCATGATCAGCTCGTCCACCCTGGCCGCGTCGGCTTTCACGCTGTCCCAGGTGTGCTCCGTGTCGTACCACAGGCTCTGCAGTTCTTCGGAAGCCTTCCCCTGCTGCTCGACCCAGGTATAATACTTCAGGTTATGCACCCGTTTCCGTGCCGGATAGGTCAGCTCCAGCATGTTGTCGGTCTTTTCGCCCAGGATATGGGTATGGAAGTCGATGGCCGCCATCTCCCGCGTGTATGCTCCGTCCTCTTCCTGGAGTTCCCGTACACGGGAGGAGTACATGACCGAGGAGTCGGTCATCACCGAAGCCACCACGTCGTGCTCGGTCAGTTCGTAATACTTCGCCATCTTGATGGCGCAGAGCATATTGGCGATGCCGGAGATACCGAAGAGCTCCAGGTTGTTCAGCGTCTCTTCCGGGACGCCCGCGCTCTTCAGGTATTCGCGTCCGACCGGCTCATTGAACAGGCGGAGCACCTTCTGGGAATCCTCATCGTCGATATCGACTACCAGGTCGGTATTCTTCACATTGTGGATCCACGGAACATGCTTGTCGCCGATTCCCTCGATCCGGTGGGCGCCGAAGCCGTTCTCCAGCAGCGTCGGGCATTGCAGCGCCTCGCCAACGCCCAGCTTTGCTTTGGGATACAGGTCCTTCAGGCGATCGCCGGACGCCATGGTTCCCGCGGAGCCGGAAGTGAACACCGCGCCGAAGAACCGGTCGCCTTCGCTCCTCATCAGCTCATACGCCTCCGCGATGGCGTTGCCGGTCACATGGTAATGCCACATATAATTGCCCATTTCGGCGAACTGGTTGAAGATGATGCAGTCCGGATCCTTCTCCAGCTCATGGGTCTTGTCAAAAATCTCCTTCACGTTGGATTCCGTGCCGGGGGTCGCGATGATCTCGCCCGCCACCGTTTTCAGCCAATCAAAACGTTCCCGGCTCATTCCCTCCGGCAGGATGGCCACGGAATGGCAGCCCAGCAGTTTGGAATTGAACGCGCCGCCCCGGCAGTAGTTGCCGGTGGAAGGCCAGACCGCCTTGTGCACGGAGGAATCGAACTGTCCTGTCACCAGCCGCGGCACGAGGCAGCCGAAGGACGCGCCGACCTTATGGCAGCCCGTGGGAAAATACTTGCCAACCATCAGCATGATCTTCGCTTTCACACCGGTCAGTTCAGAAGGCAGGACAATGAAATTCGGTTTCCCGAAAAGCCCGCCGGCTTCCTTCGGTTCGTTCTTCCAGGTAATGCGGAACAGGTTGAGCGGATTTACGTCCCACAGTCCCACGTTTTTGAGCTGGTCCAGGATCTTTTCCGGAATGGTCTGCGGATCCTTCATCTGCGCAATGGTGGGGATGATGATGTTCTGCTCCCTTGCACGCTGGATGTTGTTGGCTCTTCCCTTTTCATTAATAGTCAGATTAATCATGCTTGCCTCCCGCGGATTACCCGCTTCTTTATTCGTCTTTCTTTCATCCGTGTTCTCAATTATGAATTCTGAATTATGAATTATGAATTATTACATCTCCGTCCGCGATCTTCATCGCGATTCCCTGCCGGTCCAGTTCCAGGTAGAACGCTCTTTCCAGCCGGTCCCTGACCGAAAGCGGATGCGCAGCCGGCTCCGCCGAGTCATCCAGGACCAGCGCGTCAAAGGCATATCCCTCTTCAAAACTTCCGGTCTTTCCGAAGAACGCGCCTCCACCCTTTGTCGCCATGTACAGGCTTTCCGGGAATGTGAGCGGTTTCGCCGTCTGATCAGTATGCCGCCAGTATAATTTGGATACCTGGATGGCGTCCGTTACCGCCCGGAACATGGATTCCGATGTCCCGCCGGCCACGTCTGTTCCCAGTCCGATCCGGACCCCCTGTTCCAGATAGCGCCGGACCGGCGCGATGCCGGAGGCGATATTCATGTTCGAGGACGGGCAGTGGGCAATCCACACCCCGTTGTCTTTGATTCTCTGCACTTCTTCCGGAACCGAATAGACGCAGTGCGCCATGACGGTGTTCCCGTTCCCTCCGAAAAGGCCGTACCGGTCGTACACGTCGCCGTAGAAGGCCGCTTCCGGTTCCAGTCTGCCGACCAGCTCGATCTCGCCGGGGTTTTCCGACAGATGTGACTGAACCGGCAGGTTGTACGCCTTCCGGATCCTGCCCAGTTCTTCCATCAGCGCGTCAGTGCAGCTGGGCACAAACCGCGGTGTGATGATCGGTTTTGTTTTCCGGTATCCGCGTTCCGCGCTCTCTTTGACAAAACGCTCTGTTTCCGCTGCGGCGGAACGGGCGTCTTTTTCCTTCAGCTGCGTCGGCGCGTTCCTGTCCATATTCACTTTGCCCACAAAGCTGATGATTCCGCTCTTTTCCATCAGGTCTGCCAGGATCAGCGACGCGTCCGTATGAAGAGTACCGAAGATCACCGCCCTGGTAGTGGCGCTCCGTTTCATTTTTTCAGCGAAAACAGAATAGGCAGCGGTGGCATATTCGTTGTCGGCATAGCGTATCTCTTCCGGAAACGCGATCTTCTGCAGCCAGTCCAGCAGTTCATAATCCATCCCCGTTCCGCGATAGGCGAACTGCGGCGCGTGGATATGCAGATCCACCAAACCGGGAATAATCAGTTTGCCGGAGCAGTCGATGACCCGCAGCCCTCGGAAGGCTTCCGGAATCTGATCATATACGCCCCGGCAGATTCCTTCCTCACATACCGCGTAGGCGTCCTCCCGGATCACAAGATGCTCCGCGTCCGGCGTATAGCAGATATGACCCTGCAGAATAAAACTTCTGTTCAAAGCCTGTTCCTTTCCTGAGATGAGTATTACCGCCCTTCACCGGGGCATATTCTTCTTCTTTTTATCTGTCAGTATATTATCTCAAAATCATCGTAAAAATGCAATCTATTGACAGAAATTGTTTTATGCCGGAAATACCTTTGTTCCGTCCGAAAAGATATTGTGTCTCCGGCAATGTAATGCTATAATCTGTTCAACTCGACACCTGAACATAACAATCCGCGCCCCTTTTCTGTTTCCGTACACTCTGATATATCCGCCCGGCTGATAACCGGCCCTGAAAGGAGACAACAGCATGGAGCACATGGATAAACGGATTCTGAGCAGCATGATCGATACCGCGATGCACCGGGAACCAGCGGACCTGGTGATCAAAAACTGCAACGTGGTCGACGTGTATACCGGTACTGTCCGGGAAGACAGCATCGCCATCAAATACGGAAGAATCGTCGGCTTCGGCAACGACTATGCCGGAAAGGAAGAGATTGATGCGTGCGGAGCTTACGCCGCGCCGGGCCTGATCGACGCGCACATCCATATCGAATCGTCTTATCTCTCTCCCGAGGAGTTCGGGCGGATGGTTGTCCCCCGCGGCACGACCACCGTCATCGCCGATCCCCATGAAATCGTGAACGTTTACGGTCTGGAAGGCTTCAGTTATATGATCCACGCCGCCTCAAAGACAGAGCTTTCCGTCCGTTATATGGTTCCCAGCTGCGTGCCGGCCACCCCGCTGGAGGATTCCGGCGCCGTCGTGAACGCTTTTGACATGCAGTGGCCCATGGGAGACCGCCATGTGCCCGGCATGGGGGAATTCATGAACTATCCCGGCATCATCAACAAGGATGAGGACGTGCTGAACAAGCTCCTGGTCGCCCTGAACATGAACAAGGTCATCGACGGCCATTCGCCTTCCGTCAGCGGAGCGGAACTGAATGCCTATATTGCCTCCGGCGTCCGGACAGACCATGAATGCACCACCGTGGGGGAAATGACCGACCGTCTGCGGCGCGGCATGTATGTCCAGCTGCGCGACGGTTCCGCCTGCCATGACCTGAAGCGTCTGATCCCGGGAATCACCCCCTACAACTACAGGCGCTGCCTGCTCTGTTCCGACGACCGCCAGCCCAAGACGCTTCTGGAAGACGGCCATATGGACAACCATCTCCGGATTCTCGTCCGGGCGGGCATTGACCCGGTCATGGCTGTCAGCATGGCGACGCTGAACTGCGCCGAGTGCTACAACCTGACCGACCGCGGAGCCCTGGCTCCCGGAAAGCGCGCGGATATTGTCCTGTTTGATAACCTTCAGGATTTCGAGGCCCGGATGGTATTCATCGAAGGCCGGAAAGTTGCTGAGAACGGTTATTATCTCCTGCACATCGACCGGGTGCCGATCACGTCCGTCCGCGGATCCATGCATATCAAACCCTTTGCGGTGAATCAGCTGAAAATGCGTCTGCAAAGCGACCGGGTGCGCGCCATCGGCATCGTCCGGGACGGCGTCACCACAAAATCGGAGGTCGTAACCGTCAAACGCGATCAGGACGGGGACTTCATCTTCGATCCGGAACAGCCGGTCGTCAAGATCGCCGTCCTGGAACGCCATCACAACACCGGGAAAATCGGCCTCGGTCTCCTGAAAAATTACGGGATCAAACGCGGCGCTGTTGCCCTGTCCGTTGCCCATGACTCCCACAACGTTATCTGCGTCGGCGTCAGCAACGAGGAGATGTACTCGGCGGTCCAGGCGCTCGTGGCACAGGAGGGCGGTTTCGTCCTGGTGGAAAACGGGGAAGTGATTGCATCCCTGCCGCTCCCCATCGCCGGCCTTATGAGCGACCTGTCCGGCGGGGAGGTCGCCGACCGCCTGAAGCAGCTGCATGAAGCGGCGCACCTGCGGCTGGGCATCAGCGATGATATTGAACCGCTCATGACGCTGTGCTTCATGAGCCTCATTGTCATCCCGGAACTGAAGATCTCGACCTGCGGCCTCTTCGATGTCACGAAATTCGAATTCGTCCCCATCGAAGCCGATTGATTTCCATCCCGAACAAAAAGCGGATCCCGCCGTCCCGGCGGGATCCGCTTTCTTTTGCTTTCTCACTCATTTAATTATGAATTGTTGAGCAACTGTCCAAATCTTTGATTTGGGCAACAGTTGCCATGCTACAGCTGTCAAAGTTCCGGAGGAACTTTGGGCGAGGAACCGATGACTGCCAGTGGCAGGAATCTCATCGGTTCTGAGGTCAATCGAAAGGGAGTGATCTCCA
>JBGUHQ010000019.1:0-19244 GCA_045112195.1 Christensenellales bacterium
GAGATCAGCCTGGACGACCTGTCCGTGAGGCCGAAAGAAAAAGGAACGACCGCGGCGCTGATCCGCGGCGTCGCCGCGGGAATTAAGCAGGCCGGATACCGGATCGGCGGCTTTGACGCCGCAGTGACTTCCACGGTGGCCGGCGGAAGCGGATTGAGCAGTTCAGCGGCGCTGGAGGTTATGCTGACGGGCGTGCTGGACGGCCTGTATAACCGGTTTGACATGCCCTATGTCCTGCGGGCACAGATCAGCAAGCAGGCGGAAAACGTGTGGTTCGGGAAGCCGTCCGGACTGCTTGACCAGATGGCGAGCGCGGCCGGAGGTCTGGTGACTGTAGACTTCCGCGACACGGACCATCCGGAAGTGGAAGCGATTTCCTACGACTTTGCCCGGAAAGGATACGCGCTGGTGGTTGTGGCCACGGGCGGCTCCCATGCCAACCTGACAGACCATTATGCCGCGATCCCCTCTGAAATGAAGCAGGTCGCGGAACGCTTCGGACAGCCTGTGCTTCGCGGGCTGACGACTGAGCAGCTGACAGAGAATGCGGGGAAACTCCGCGGGGACGTCAGCGACCGGGCAATACTCCGGGCATTCCATTTTATTCAGGAGGACGAACGGGTTCCGCTGCAGGTGGCAGCCCTGAAGGAAGACCGGATCAGCGATTTCCTGCAGCTGGTTATCGACAGCGGCAGGTCCAGCTATATGTACCTCCAGAATGTTTTTGCGGACAACCGGGACCAGAGCCTGAGCCTGGCTCTGTGCATGGCGGAGCTTCTGCTGCAGGGGGACGGCGCCTGGCGGATCCACGGGGGCGGCTTTGCGGGGACGACGCTGAATTTTGTTCCGCTGGCCAAAACCGGGATGTTCGTGGAAACAATGGATCGCGCCTTCGGGAAAGGCGCCTGCAAGGTGCTGAACATCCGGCCTGTGGGCGCGGCGAAACTGGAAATATAATCAGTATTACAGGAATTTTGAGGGTTGAATGATTGTGACGAACAATGCCGCCGAGACCCGGGCACTGGGTGAGCGGCTGGCAGATCAGCTGAAAGCGGGGGATGTGATCCTGCTGGAGGGCGAACTGGGCGCAGGAAAGAGCGAGCTGGCCCGGGGCGTGGCGAAAGGACTCGGTGTGCGGGAAACCGTGACAAGTCCGAGTTTTACGATTCTGAACGTGTATGAAAGCGGCAGGATTCCGCTGTATCACTTTGACTGGTACAGGCTGGAAAGCGCCGAAGAACTGTTTGAGCTCGGCATGGACGAGTATCTGGGCGGAGACGGGATTGCCCTGGTGGAATGGCCGGGCAGATGCCCGGACGCCGTTCCGGAGGACTGCCTGCTGATCCGGATTGAGGCGGAAGGGGAAACCTCCCGGCGGATCACGGAAGAGGCCTGCGGCGGTTTCCGGAAGATTTCCCTGAAGTGAGGCGTCGGCAAAGATGAAGATACTGGTGATCGATACTTCCGGCCCGGTGTGCGGTACGGCGGTCATGGATGAGGAAAGGGTATACAGCGAGTTTACCGCCCAGAACAGGAACACCCATTCGGCAAGCCTGATGCCCATGATTGAGTCCGCACTGAAAGCGGCCGGGACGGAACTGAAGGATCTGGACGCGGTTGCAGCGGTGACGGGTCCGGGCAGCTTTACGGGCGTTCGCATCGGCGTTGCGACGGCAAAAGGCCTGGCTCACGGCGCCGGGATACCGTGCCTGCCGGTGGACGCGCTGGAAGCGTTGGCGGCATCCGCAGGAGACTTTGACGGAATCGTCTGCCCGATCCAGGACGCACGGGCCGGGCAGGTCTACGGCGCCGCTTTCCGCAAGGGCGAGCGGCTGACAGGCGACGAGCCGATGAAACTGGAAGTGTATCTGGACCAAACGGAGAGCCTGGGAGAGCGGTTCCTGTTCCTGGGAGACGGCGCACCCGTCCACCGGGAAGCAATCAGCGCGCGGCTCGGTGACAAAGCGGTGTTCGCCCCGGTCCATCGCTGCTATCTGCGGCCTTCCGCCGCCGGATGGATCGCGCTGAACAAAGGCGAAGAAACAGACTACCTGGGACTCCAGGCAACCTACCTGCGGCCGCCGAACGCGCAGAAGAACAGGAAACTGCTGGAGGCCATGGGACATGAGTGAGCCGGTCATCCGCTTTATGCGGCTGAAGGATGTGGACGCCGTGGCGGCCATCGAGCAGGAAACCTTCGCAAGGCCATGGAGCCGGGAAAGCTTCCGGCAGGAGCTGACGCGCAACGCTGTCGCACGGTATCTGGTGGCGGAAGAGGACGGAGAAATCCTCGGCTATGCCGGCGCGTGGGTGATTCTGGACGAAAGCCATATCACCAACATCGCAGTGCGGGAAGAAGCGCAGGGCCGGGGAATCGGAAAGAAACTGACGGCACAGCTGCTCCAGATCCTGTCCAATCTGGGCGCCTGCTACGCGACGCTGGAGGTCAGAGTCAGCAATCAACGGGCGCAGAACCTGTATCAAAGCCTCGGGTTTGTTTCCGTCGGAAAACGGAAACGGTATTATGAAGATAACAATGAGGACGCCTTCCTGATGGTGTGCGAGCACCTGCCGGAAGCAGACCCCGACTACAGTGAAGAACCATGGATTGAAAAGGAGGAAGAGACATGAGCCGCGTATTTCTGACCGTACTGGACGCTGTGGGCGCCGGAGAAGCGCCTGACGCCGCGGAATACGGCGATGTGGGTACGAACACTCTGGGACATGTGATCGCCAAATGCGACCCAAAGCTGCCGCATATGGCCGGGCTGGGCCTGGGACGAATCCCAAACACCGGATACCGGTGGGACGGGCCTGTGGCCGGCGCTTACGGCCGGGCGGTTGAAAAGAGCAAGGGTAAGGATACCACATCCGGCCACTGGGAAATTGCCGGCGTACAGGTTAAAACGCCTTTCCCGACCTTCCCGGACGGTTTTCCTGCCGATTTTATCGAGACGTTTGAAAAGGCCATCGGGCATAAGTGTATCGGAAATAAACCCGCGTCCGGAACCGCGATCCTGGAGGAGCTCGGCGCGGAACACATGAAGAATCTTACGCCGATCGTTTACACCAGCGCTGACAGCGTGTTCCAGATCGCCTGCCATGAAGAATTGTTCCCGCCGGAAAAACTGTATGAGTTCTGCCGGATTGCCCGGGAGATGCTGCAGGGCGAACTGGGCGTCGGCCGGGTAATCGCGCGGCCGTTCATCGGCGAGCCGGGAAACTTTACCCGTACCGGAAACCGGCGGGATTTCTCCCTGCCGCCCTGCGGACGGACGCTTGCCGACGCGGTGAAGGAAGCGGGCATGGAAAGTATCGGCGTGGGAAAGATTGAGGACATTCTCGCACATCAGGGACTGACGCAGAGCGACCACGCAGCGGGGAACCCCGCCTGCATGGATTCCCTGATCAGCTTCATGAAACAGGATTTTACCGGCCTGTGCTTTACGAACCTGGTGGACACGGACTCCAAGTACGGCCACCGGAACGATCCGGAAGGCTTTGCCGGCGCACTGGAAGCGTTTGACGCGCGGCTGCCGGAGATGATGGAACTGATGAATCCCGGCGACCTGATGGTCATCACGGCGGACCATGGCTGCGATCCCTGTTTCCTCCAGTCGACCGACCATTCCAGGGAGTATATCCCGATTATGGCCTGGACGCCCGGCATGTTAAAAGCGGTTGACCTGGGCACGCGGAATACCTTTGCCGATATCGGTGCGACCTGCGCAGACTGGCTCGGGTTGACGGAACGGTTCGGCGCGGAGTCCTTCGCGGACGCTCTGCGGGGCTGAATTACACTGAAAGACAAAGGACTTAACACATGAACAAGCTAAAGATCCTGCTTCCCATCCTGCTGATCCTGCTGGTCCTGGCTGTGCCTGCCATGGCGGAGGAAGCGGAGGACCTGACGGCCGGACTGACCGTGAAAGTCGTGAACAAACCCGGCAAGATCAGCTGCATTACAGATGGGAAATACACCACGTTCTGGGAAAGCAGCAGCACGAAAGGGCCGTGGGTGACCCTCACCTCCGACAAACCGATCTACGGGCTGTACCTGTGTTTCCGGAAACTGCCGGATTCCTATGTGATTGAAAAGGCGAACGGCGACAGCTGGGTCACGGTGGCGGAGGGAGGAAATCCCCGGTATCACCACGCCTTCTTTGAACTGAACGGTGAGAAGAAGATCCGGATCCGGTCCACCATGGAAAAGAAGAACACCCTGGGCTTCAACGAGATCTTTGCTTTCGGCGAGGGAGAGGTTCCGGACTGGGTACAGCGCTGGGAAGAACCCGTGGAAAAGGCGGACATCCTGTTCCTGATTGCCCATCCGGACGACGAACTGCTGTTTACCGGCGGGGCGATTCCGACCTACGGAGCGGAAAAAGGGAAACGGATTGAGGTGGCTTATCTGACCCCCTGCAATCCCACGAGACGCAGCGAAGCCCTGAACGGGCTGTGGGCCATGGGTGTACGGAACTATCCCGTGTTCGGCAGTTTCAGAGACTACTACGTCAAAACCGGGAAGCTCAAGGACGCCTACAAAGACCTGGGCGGAAAGCAGAAGGTCCTGGACTGGGTGAACGAACTGTACCGCCGGTTTAAACCGGAAGTGATGGTGACGCACGCGGAGAACGGGGAATACGGACATCCGCAGCATAAGGTGGTTGCCGACGCTGCGAAAGAGTGCTTCACGCTGGCCGCGGACCCGATGCAGTCCCCGGATTCATACCAGGCTTATGGCACCTGGCAGGTGAAGAAACTGTATCTCCACCTGTACGGCGAAGAAGCGGACCAGACTGTCCTGGATTGGGAACAGCCGCTGGCAGCCTTTGACGGGAAGACCGGCGCGCAGCTTGCGGCGGAGGCGTTTGCCCTGCATGTAAGCCAGAAAGGCATGGGCGCCGGCAAAGGCGCCAAATTCAAGGAGTTCAAAGTGGAAACCACCGGCGCGGTCGATTATCCCTACGACCATTTCGGCCTTCAGAACACGACGGTCGGCCCGGACGAGGCGAAGAACGATTTCCTGGAGCATATCGAAACGGGAGACGTGAAGGAAACGGAACCGGAGACGACGGAAGGGGAGCCTGAAGGGAACAAGCCGGAAGAGACAGACGAGACAGAACAAGCCGGAGAGGAAACCGAAACTGAAACGGAAGACTGGGCGGAAGAAGATGAAAACGTACCGATCCGGGGATCCGGCCGTTTCGCGGTGATTACACCGCCTGACTGGGCGGACGTGGCCCTGAACGAGGAAGGCTTCCTGAACAGCGGGGAATATATTTTCGCGGACGATGAGAACGGGCACTACATGTTCGTGAATCAGACACTGAGAGTCGTGATTGAGCGGACCATTGAAGTGCCGGATCCAAAGCATCCTTTCTACTGCTTTACAGCGAATATCTGGTGCGATACCGAAGCCGGGGAATTACCGACGACCGTGTTCAAAGATCCGGAGAAAAAGAAGAGCGCAAAAGGTTTTATGCGGAATATCGCATTGGAAAACAAAGTGGTCTTTGCCACCACCACGGATTATTATATCTACCGGATCAAGCAGAAATACCCGACCGGGATCGAAGTCCGGAACGGCGAAATCATCTTTGACGATCCCCACAGCCTGCAGTATGAGTGGGGCAGTATGCCCACCTATGAATCACTGGCACTTTACCGGGACGGGCACGCGGAGAGCCTGCCCAACAAGGAAAAAAGCGCGGAGGAATATGTCCAGGAGGGCGCCTGGCAGGTTTATTCTTTCGGCCCATGCCTGGTCAAAGACGGCAAACTGACAGAGTACGCCCTGAACCTGTGCAACAATTCCTATCATCCCCGGCTCGCCATCGGCGTGGCGGAAGACGGCCACTATATCGTTGTTATGTGTGAAGGACGGGTGAAGCGTTCCAAAGGGGTTCAGATGGCCACGCTGGCTAAGCTCATGCTTGACCGCGGCTGCAAACTGGCCATAAACATGGACGGCGGCCAGAGCGCATCAGTGGCATTTATGGGACACCAGCTGTGCCAGATTGTCAGCAGCGATCCGAACGGAAGGGAGCAGGCGGACATTCTCGCCTTCGGCACCTCTGAGCAGGTGGGCATCTTTGAGATGCTGGATGAGTTCAAAACAAAGAAAAAATAATCCTTGACAGGCAATGCGCCGGAGTGATATCTTATTCAGGTAGCCGCTCGGGAGAGGTCTGTCCAAATGCGCGCCGCGCAACCTCAGAATCCCGGCGAGATTGTAATCAGGAGGTGCTGTCCCATGTATGCCATTATTGCAGCGGGCGGCAGACAATACCGTGTATCTCAGGGCGATGTGATTTACATCGACAAAGTCAACCAGGAAGCTGATTCCAAGATTTCCTTCGATGTGCTGATGATCGGCGGCGAGGGCGATGTCAAGGTCGGCGATCCGATCCTCAAGGGCGCCAAGGTTGAAGGCAAGGTGCTGGCTCAGGTGAAGGGTGAGAAGATCACTGTCTACAAGTACCAGAGCAAGAAGGATTCCAAGAGAAAGATCGGCCACCGTCAGCCCTACACCAAGGTGGAGATCACCACAGTCAAGGCATAATGATCAAGGCAGTCCTGTACCGGGACGGAGAGAATCTGACCGGCTGCCGGCTGGAAGGCCACAGCGGCTGGGCTGATTCGGGCCACGACATCGTCTGCGCGGCCGCTTCCATTCTCGGATGCACCTGTGTGAACGCCCTCGAGAGCGTCTGCGGCGTGATTCCGGAGATTACGGAGTACAACGAGCAGAAAGCGATGCTGGCGTTTGAGCTTCCGGAGATGACGGAAGCGGAGAACGGCAAGGCGCAGATCCTGATGGGCGCGCTCAGGCAGGGACTGGATGATCTGTCAGCGGAATATCCGCAGAACGTGACACTTTCCATTATTGAACGGAGGAAACAACCATGATGAAGCTTAATCTTCAACTGTTCGCTCATAAAAAAGGTATGGGCTCCACCCGTAACGGCCGCGACAGCGAATCCAAGCGTCTTGGACCGAAGCGTGCCGACGGACAGATGGCGCTGGCCGGCAACATTCTCGTGCGTCAGCGCGGCACCCGCATCCATCCCGGCCACAATGTAGGCATCGGCAAGGATGATACCCTGTTCGCCAAGACCACCGGCATCGTCCGGTTTGAGCGTCTGGGCAAGGACCGCAAGCAGGTCTCCGTATATCCCGTTGAGACCGCGGCCGAAGCTCAGTAAGAACGGGCAAGATGAATCAGGGCTGTTGCGTCGCAACAGCCCTTTTATGCTATTACAGGAGGAATGAACCATGAGTGAGAGCAAAAAGACCTTCTACATCACTACGCCGATCTATTATCCGTCCGGCAACATGACCATCGGCCATACCTATACGACCGTGGCCGCGGATACCATGACCCGCTTCAGGAAGATGCAGGGTTACGATGCCTATTTCCTGACCGGTACGGACGAGCACGGCCAGAAGATCGAGAAGAAGGCCGCGGAAGCAGGCGTAACCCCGATCGAATACGTGGACAAGATCGTGGCGGAGACGAAGGATCTCTGGAAGCTCATGGACATCCAGTATGATGATTTTATCCGCACGTCCGAAGAACGGCATGTAAAGATTGTGCAGAAGATCTTCCGGCAGTTCTACGAGCAGGGCGACATCTATAAGGCCGAGTACGAAGGCATGTACTGCACCCCGTGCGAAAGCTTCTGGACGCCCACCCAGCTGATTGAGAAAGACGGCGTAAAAGTCTGCCCAGACTGCGGACGGCCCTGCCAGCCGATGAAGGAAGAAAGCTATTTCTTCAAGATGAGCAAGTACCAGGACTGGCTGATTGACTATATCGAAACCCATCCTGATTTTATCCAGCCGGCGAAGCGGGCCAACGAGATGCTGACCAACTTCCTGCGGCCGGGCCTGCAGGACCTGTGCGTGAGCCGCACCAGCGTGAAGTGGGGCGTTCCGGTGGACTTTGACGAAAAACACACTGTGTACGTCTGGATTGACGCGCTGAGCAACTATATTACCGCGCTGGGTTACGGCACGGACCATGACGAGCTGTTCAAAAAATACTGGCCGGCGGATATCCATCTGGTAGGCAAGGAGATCGTTCGTTTCCATACGATCTACTGGCCGATCATGCTGCATGCTCTGGGCCTGCCCCTGCCAAAGCAGGTGTTCGGCCACGGATGGCTGCTGTTCGGCGCAGACCGGATGAGCAAATCCAAGGGCAACGTGGTCTATCCCGGTCCCATTGTCGCCCGTTACGGAGTAGATCCGCTGCGCTATTACCTGATGAGGGAAATGCCTTTCGGCGCGGACGGCAACTATACCAACGAATCCTTCCTGACCCGGATGAACGCGGATCTGGCAAATGACCTGGGCAACCTGGTGAGCCGGACCGTCGCGATGATCGAGAAGTATTTTGACGGTGTGCTGCCCGCCTGGACAGGCGCGGTGGACCCGGAACTGGATACGCCTCTGAAGGAGCACTGCGCAGCCCTGCCGGCCCTGGTGGATGAGCAGATGGACAAGCTGCAGTTCTCCCAGGCGCTGGCCGAGATCTGGAAAGTCATCGGCGAATGCAACAAGTATATTGACCTGACTCAGCCCTGGGTGCTGGGCAAGGATCCGGAGAAGAAAGACCGGCTGGCCAACGTGATGCTGACGCTGGCGGAGTGTGTACGCTTTGCGGCCGTGCTGATCGGCCCGTTCATGCCTTCCACGCCTGCCCGGATTTTTGAACAGCTGGGTGTGACGGATGAGAACCTGAAGAGCTGGAACAGCCTGCAGACCTTCGGCGCGCTGCCTGCGGGCACCAAAGTGCAGAAGGGCGAGGCGCTCTTCCCCCGCATTGACGTGAACAAGGAACTGGAAGCCCTGAGCGGCAGCAAGGAAGAAAAGAAAGAAGTCAAGGACGCCGGGAAGCAGGAGAAGAAAGAGCAGAAAGCGGAGAAGAAGGCTGAAAAGAAACACGACGAACCGGAGTATCCGGCGGAGATCGCCATCGACGACTTCTTCAAGTGCAAAATCCAGGTAGCCCGCGTACTGGCCTGCGAAAAGGTGGAAAAGAGCAGCAAACTGCTGAAGTTCCGCCTGGGCCTGGGCAAGGACGGGGAACGCACAGTGGTCAGCGGCATCCAGAAGTGGTATGAGCCGGAACCGCTGGTCGGCACCCAGGTGGCGGTGATCACCAACCTGAAACCCGCGAAGCTGGCCGGTATCGAGAGCCAGGGCATGATCCTGTCTGCGCTGGACGACAACGGCAACCTGCGCCTGGTGACCGTCGGCGAAGGCGTTGAGGACGGCGCGATCATCGGATGACGGAATGGTTTGACAGCCACTGCCATGTGGATGAAGAAGCCTTTGACGAGGACCGGGAGGAAGCGCTGGCCCGTATGGCGGAGCATGGCGTTACCAGGTATGCGGTAATTGGATCCGATATGGAAACCTCCCGGCGGGCGATCCGCTTTGCGAGAGAACACAGCGGCGCTGTTGCCGTGGGCGGAATCCATCCCCATGAGGCGAAAGGCTTTCTCGAGCAGGATCTGACGGAAATCGCGGACTGGTACCGGAAGGGAAAGATCCGCGCGATCGGCGAGATCGGACTGGATTATTACTATGACCACAGCCCCAGGGATATCCAGCGGGACGTCTGCGTCCGGCAGATGGAGCTTGCATGGGAACTTGGCGCGCCGGTGGCATACCATATCCGGGACGCCCACGCCGAGATGCTGGAGATCATGAAGAGCATGAAGGCAAAGCTCACCGGCGGCATCATCCATTGCTTTTCCGGCAGCGCTGAAATTGCGAAGGAATACCTGAAGCTGGGTTACTACATCTCCTTTGCCGGGCCGCTGACCTTCAAGAAGGCGCCGAAACTGCAGGAAGCCTGCCGGATTGTTCCGCGGGACCGCCTGCTGATTGAGACGGACAGCCCCTATATGGCACCGGAACCGGTGCGGGGCAGGCGGAACGAGCCGGCCAACGTCCGGTATGTGGGCCTGAAGATGGCGGAGATCCGCGGAGAGGATCCGGAAGAGGTCGCCGCGTATACCACGGAAAACGCAAAATCAGTCTATCGACTGTAAACAGACAGCCTCCTGAGGGAGGCTGTTTTCAATTCATAATTCACAATTCATCATTATCTATGGTAAAATACAAGGAACGGAGGTGCGGCATGGGAAAGATCGTTGTGGTGGCGGAGAAACCCAGCGTGGGCAGGGATATTGCCCGGGTGCTCGGCTGCCGGACCGGCGGAGACGGCTGCCTGATCGGGGAGAAGTACATCGTCACCTGGGCGGTGGGACACCTGGTCACGCTTATGGAGCCGAACGAGCTGGACCCGAAGTATGAAAAATGGTCCTTCGCCACGCTGCCGATCCTTCCGGAAACCATTCCGCTGAAGGTCATCTCCACGACAAAAGACCAGTACAACAAAGTGAAAAAGCTGATCAACGACAAGGAAACGGATTCGCTGATCTGCGCCACAGACGCGGGGCGGGAAGGTGAACTGATCTTTCGCTATATCTATGAAAAAGCAGGATGTAAAAAGCCGTTCCAGAGGCTGTGGATCTCCTCCATGACGGATGAGGCGATTACCGAGGGCTTCCGGGATATCCGGCCCGGCGCGGACTACGACGGTCTGTATGAGAGCGCCCGGTGCCGGAGTAAGGCGGACTGGCTGGTGGGCATGAATGCGAGCCGAGCGTTTACCCTGAAATACAACACGCTGCTTTCTATCGGACGGGTCCAGACGCCGACGCTGGCAATCCTGGTGAAGCGGCGGAAGGAAATAGAGAACTTCAAACCGGAAGGATTCTGCACGCTGACTGCTGACTTCGGCGATTACAGCGGCGTTTACTTTTCGGAGAAACTGGATCCGGATACCCATCTGAAGGAAAAAGCGGACGCGGAAGCAATTGCCGGATCGATAAAAGGCGGGACCGGCACGGTGATCCAGGCCGAAACAACCCGGAAGAAGGAAGCACCGCCCCAGCTGTACGACCTGACCAGCCTGCAGCGGGACGCCAACAAGATGCTGGGTTTCACGGCGGACAAAACCCTGAAAACGGCACAGAGCCTGTATGAAAAACATAAGGCGCTGACTTATCCGCGGACAGACAGCCGGTATCTGCCTCCGGACATGATTCCGCGGGTCGTCCAGACAATGAAACTTTTGCCGGACGCCTATCAGCCGTATGTTCCCGGGGCGATGCCGAACGGAAAGCTGCTGGTGACCAAACGGACGATCGATGAGACCAAGGTGACCGATCACCACGCGATCATTCCCACCGCCAAGAAAGCGGACCCCTCCAGATTCAGCGAAGACGAGCGGAAACTGTATGACATGGTGGCCCGCCGTCTCCTTGCCGCATTTTATCCCTGGTGCGATTATGACGCGACAAAGATTGTTACCAGAGTGGAGGAACACCTGTTCCGTACCACCGGAAAAGTGATTGTGAACAGCGGCTGGCATGACGTGCCGCCGATGGAAAACCCGCCCAAGGCGAAGAAAAAGCCTGCTGAAGACGGAGAAAGCGAGAATCCGCTGCCCCCGCTGCAGGAAGGCGATACCAGAGCGGTTAAAGGCACCCGGATTAAAGAGGACAAGACAAAACCGCCAGCGCCGCATACGGACGCCAGCCTGCTCGCGGCCATGGAAACGGCCGGAAAGGAACTGGACGACGAAGAGCTAGTCCGGCAAATGAAGGGCAGTGGCATCGGTACGCCGGCCACCCGCGCGGCCATTATCGAGCGGCTGCTGAAAGTCGGCTACGCGCAGCGCAGAGGCAAAACGCTGAATGCAACAGACAAGGGTGTGATGCTGATCGATGTTGTTCCCGGTGAGCTCTCCAGCCCGGAACTGACCGGGAGATGGGAACTGGCGTTGCATGACATTACGGACGGGAAACAGGACCCCGGCCGGTTTATGGACGGAATTGCCCGCATGAGCAGTTTTCTGGTAGACTATGCCCGGAACAACGCGGCGGCTGTCGCTTTTCCCGCTGAAGAAAAGCGGTACGGTAAGTCCGGCAGCCGGAAGATCCCGGCGGCACAGCTGCAGGGGGCTGTATGTCCCGTGTGCGGTAAAGGAGGCCTGCGGGAAACTTCTCTGGCTTTCAGCTGTACGGAAAAAGGCTGTGGCTGCACGGTATGGAAAGACTGCCTGCAGAAGGGCGGCGGCCCGGCGATCACGGGAAAACTGCTGCTTTTGCTGCTGGAAAAGAAACAACTGCAGGGTTCCACCGGGATCCTGATGCTTCGGGAGGGGAAAATCCTGTTTTATCCCAACGGCAGTGAAGTTCCTTCCGTAGACCGTTCCCTGATCTATATCAAACAGCACTGAGAAAGGAATGACGGACCCATGATGAATGGCTATGACAAACAGGAAGCGATGGAGTTTATCCTGAAGCGGATCCGCGCGAAAGACCATCCGGAGCTGGCGGACAATCTTCCGGAACTGATCAGCCAGACCATTGACGCTGACATGGCTTACATGCATGAGCACCACGTGATTGACGAGGAAGGAAACGCCGGTACGGAGTACTATGAGGACGATGAAGCCTTCGAATATATGGTGGAAAAGCTGGCGGAGGACAATCAGCTGGATCCTGTGAAAGCTGTGAAGCTTGCTTCCCTGGTGGATGACTATATGGATTACCAGCAGGAATACCTGGAATCCAGGGGGCTGGTAGCCTGGGACGATGAAGTATAAAGAGTAAGCCGGATATACGGACAGACGACACGGACGGAGTGAACTGAAATGGCCGGAATAGGGATCATCACTTTCCTGCACAACGACAATTACGGCTCGACGCTGCAGGCATACGCGCTGCAACGGACAGTGCGGGAACTGGGATATGAGTGCATGCACCTGGATTACCGGCCGGACCGGGCGGAAAAACTCCGGAATCTGCTGACAAGCGGAAACAGCCTGAAACTGGTACTGGAAGGAATCCGAAAACGGGAGGTTCGATCAGACCAGGCCGGCGCGCGACGCAAGAGCGAATCAATCCCGGCTTTCTACAAATCAAATATGAAGTTGAGCGCCCCCTGCCGCAATCAAAAGGATTTGCGGAGAGAAAGCGCCGGATGTGAAGTGCTGCTGTGCGGCAGCGACCAGATCTGGAATCCCGTATGGCTGAATCCGGCTTATTTTCTGACGTTCGCGGGGAAAAGCCAGCCGAAAGTTTCCTATGCGGCGAGCCTGGGCGTGAGCCGGCTGCCGAAGAAAGCGAAGATCCGGAAGATCCGCCGGTGGACGAAGGACTTCCGCGCGATATCTGTCCGGGAGCAGGAAGGCGCGAACCTGCTGAAAGAGATGACAGGGCTGGAAGCGGCTGTCATGCCGGATCCGGTGTGCCTGCTGTCCGCGGAGGAATGGAACGGAATAGCTGGGAAGGCGCCCGAGGGAGAACCGTATCTGCTATGCTACTTTATCGGCAGCAATCCCGAATATTGGCGCCGGGTTTTGACGCTGGAGCGGGACACAGGCCTGCGTGTTCTTGTGCTGCCGGTGACTGCCGACAGTTACCGAAGCGGATATGAACTGCTTGACGGCGCGGGGCCGGAGACATTCCTTGCGGCGATCCGGGACGCGGATATGTTCCTCACGGACAGCTTCCACGGCATGGTTTTCGGCACAATGTTCGGTACCCGGACAGAAGTGCTCCGCAGGTACCGGGAAGATGATCCGGAAAGCAAAAACAGCCGCGTGGATCAGTTCCGGCGGCTGGCTGTGGAAAAAGGGATGGCCGAGCTTCGGGAAACCGGCCGGGAATGGCTGAGAGAGAACCTGAAATAGACACATAAGTAACAAAAACCCGTCTGCTGCACAACAGACGGGTTGATTTTGATCATTCGGGGGCTCAGGCCTCTTCGTGAATCTTGGGCAGCGCGCGCTGCACATTGCCGCTGCGCAGGCAGCGAGTGCAAACGTTCATCCGCTTCGCCGCGCCATTAACCATCACACGAACGCTCTGCACATTGGGCGCCCAGATCCGGTGGCTCTTGCGGTTGGAGTGGCTGACGTTATTGCCGTTCAGCGTGCCCTTTTCGCAAATCTCACAATACTTACCCATGGAAATCATCCTCCTCGTTGGAGTGTTACACATCAAGCCTGACTATGATATCACGGCGGAAATCAAATTGCAAGCAGTTTTTTTGTGAATTCTGTTATCCAAACAGGATCTGACCGAGACGCGTAACCGGGCTTTGCATCACACAGCCCATGCGGCGGACTGCCAGCACACGCGGAATCTTTCTCATACGCTGCGTGGCCAGGTAAGCGTCCACCGTTTGCCGGGCCTGCGCAGGCAGCTCTTCGCCGTACATTTTCCTGAATACTTTGGTATGGGTATAGGTCAGCAGAATCCGGCGTTTTGCTTCTTTGCGGTTTTTCAACGCAGCCAGGCCGCGCTTTACCAACGACTGCGAACTGGCTCCGATAACATTGCCGCCGTGTTGGCGATAGCGCGTCAACGGCTGACTGACAAAGGCAATCCGTCCGAAGGAAGCGGCGGTCAGCGCGATAAACCAGTCGTGCATGAACAGGTCCTTCGCTTTTGCATGGTCAGCGACCAGGTTGATGAGCGGGCGGTTCATGATCAGCGTGCAGCCCGTTACGTTGTTCTGGACCAGCAGCGGGGGCAGGGTGACCGCATCCGGATCCCAGCCCTGACGGGCGAAAAAACTGTCTCCGATGAGTTCACCGGACTGATCGATCAGGGAACAATCCGAATGGACAAGCAGAGGCATATCGCTGCCATACCGGTTTTCCAGATCCAGCATAGCCTGTTTCAACACAGACACCTTCTCCGGTTCCCAGATGTCGTCCTGATCGCAGAGCAGGCAGTAATCCGCGTCCGTCTGGCGGATCAGGGACAGGAAATTGCCGGCGGCGCCCAGATTCTTTCCCTGTTCCGAACCGAAGCTGAACCGGCTGTCGCGCGCTGCTGCATCTTTGAGCAGATTCACTGTTTCGTCCGTTGAACCGTCATCCTGCACCAAAACAAAAAAGCCGGGATCGGTCTGAGACTGCAGGGAGTCCAGAAGCCCGGGCAGATTGGCACTTCCGTTGTAAGCGGTCAGCAGTACGGCGGCTTTCACCAGGTGACACCCCATTTCAGGAAATACTTGCACACAGAACGAACCTGGCGCATACGCCCCTTGAAGGTGCGGGTGTTTTCACGGGCCCATTGATGAACCACCTGCATATCCGGATGATAGACGATGCTGCCGAGTTTCTCCTCCAGCACGCGGCGGCTCAGATCCGAATCTTCCTGATACAGGAAGAAACGCGGATCAAATCCGTTCAGACGCTTAAAAATCTCCGTACGGATCAGCAGGAAGCAGCCGGTGGCGAACTCGACGGGAACAGGATGGCGAACAACCGTATCGGCCATTGTAAACTCATTGCGCCAGCGGCGGAAAACTCCGCCGAAACCTTCCAGAAGGCCGCTGAGCAGATAATGGACGGAGATCCGCTTTTTCGGAAGGAACTGTTCAGATCCGTCTTCGTTCATGACCCGTGGCGTGAGGATTGCGATATTAGGGTGGGCTTCCATGTAGCTGATCATCCTGCTGAGGAGGGAAGGATCGAATGTTACGTCCGGATTCATGATCAGGTGGTATTTGCTCTGCAGCAGCGGAAGCACCGCGTTGTTGGCTCGGCCGAACCCGATATTCCCCTTTTGCGAAAGAACTGTGACGCCGGGGAAGAGCCATTCCATTTTTTCGGCGGTCAGATCCTCGGGCGTGTTGTCGGCCAGATACACATCCACTTCCAGATCGGCATTCTGAATACACCGCAGGGCGTGGGTCAGCTCATCCCCGCAGTGATAGAGCACGATACAGGCGGAAAGGATCGAAGCCATCAGGGCAACCTCCGGAGGCATAATTCTCACATTACCGATTATTTTACAGACATTAGGCTGATTTGTCCATAACACGATGATGAGAAAGACAAATCGACAGGACCGGCAACGTGATTGTCAGGTCAGGAACTCTTATGGTAGAATAACGGAGCGGAAGTACGGATAATAACGATAACGGAGTGAGCAGCATGACAAAGATGATATCCTGGAATGTGAACGGCCTGCGCGCGGTTGTGGGCAAAGGCTTCATGGACGCGTTCAAGACGCTTGACGCCGATATTTTCTGCCTTCAGGAGACAAAGCTTCAGGAGGGACAGATTGAGCTGGACCTGCCGGGCTATCATCAGTACTGGAATTACGCCGAAAAGAAGGGCTATTCCGGAACGGCTGTCTTTACACGCCGGGAACCGCTTTCCGTTCGTCTGGGGATCGGCCAGGACGCTTTTGACCACGAAGGGCGTGTGATCACGTTGGAGTTCCCTGAGTTTTACTTCCTGACCGTTTACACGCCTAACTCCCAGGACGGGCTGCTCCGCCTTCCGTACCGGATGGAATGGGAGGACGCATTCCTCGCCTATATCCGGAAACTGGACAGTGAAAAGCCGGTCGTCTTCTGCGGAGACCTGAACGTGGCCCATCAGGAGATTGACCTGAAGAATCCGAAGAGCAATCTGCGTAACGCGGGATTCACAGCGGAGGAACGGGGCAAGATGACAGCTTTGCTGGAAAGCGGATTTGTGGACAGCTTCCGCTGGTTTTATCCGGATGTTCGGGATCAGTACAGTTGGTGGAGCTACCGTTTCCACGCAAGGGAAAAGAACGCCGGGTGGCGGATTGATTACTTTATTGTATCCGAACGGCTGAAGGACAGGCTGGAAAGCGCTTGCATCCATCAGGAAATCTTTGGGTCGGATCACTGCCCGGTTGAGCTGGTTCTTCGGACAGAATGAGCAAGACTGGTCTTTTCGCGCCTGAAATGCTATACTGTCAGAACCGGCGGGCTGCTTCGCCGGGCATGAAAAAGGAAGAAGGTTTTATTTCTGAGTAAATTTGCTGTTTTTGTAGATCTGGAAAACTGCGGGGCGAAAGTCGCCACGCTTAAGAGTATTCTTGAAAAAGTAAAGATCCGCGGTGATATCCTGCTGGGCAAGGTGTATGGCTATACGGATAAGTTCGATGACCTGAAAGAGGTGCTGCTCAGCAATACCTTTACGGTGGTACCGAGCCTGCGCTACGGGATCAGCCAGAAGAACAATGCAGACATCCAGCTGGTGATCGACGCGCTGGAAGTGGCTTATAAAAATGAACTGATCGACAGTTTCTGCATCGTTTCAGGTGACAGCGACTATACGCCGCTGGTCGGACGGCTGAAGAGCATGGGCAAGTTTGTGCTGGGAATCAGCCGCAGTGAGGCTGCCAGCAATATCTTTATCAACGCGTGCAACGAGTTTCAGTTTCTGGAGTCCGTCGGCAAGCGCAATGTGGAAAAACCGAAACGCCAGAAAACCAGCACGGCTACGGAAGAATCGGCCGACGAAAGCGAACTGAACAAACTGCTGACCACCGTGCTGGAAGAGCAAGACCAGGATGAAATATACGCCAGCGAACTGAAGGAGACCCTGCTCAGACTGCGGCCGGACTTCAATGAAAAAGCGTATGGATGCGCGACTTTCTATAAACTGCTGACCAAACTGGCGAATCGTTTCGGCGATCTGCGAGTTCATAACGACAATTTCAATGTCATGGTTGGCCTGACGAATGCCGCGGACAATGGAGAGATTATTCCGCAGCTGACGCGCGAAAACTGGAAGGAAGCTTTTGCCGCCCAGATTCGTGCATATAAAGAGGGCGGTTTCGACCGGGTAAACCCCTCCATCCTGAAAGCGGATATTATTACCGCTTATCCGGATTTTAACGAACGGTCCATCGGGTTTAAACGCTTTTCAGACGTAATGAAACAGCTGGAAAAAGACGGCTTGGTCATTGTTGAGATGGATGAACAGAAGACCATGCTGATCAAGCTGCTTTGATTTCCGGAAACCCAGAAACTGATCAGAAAGGAGAACGCGTATGAAATACCTGCGCCGGATCGTATGGTTTTTCGCCAATCGGCTGCTCGTTCTCTGTCTGGTTCTGGGCCTGATCATGACCGTGTTTTACTATACGATGAATGTCAGCAATATTCAGATTATTCTGAAAGACGGTATGGCGAACCGGGCAAAATATATTATGGGGATGGAAACCACCCGGAAGGAGCTAGACAAGTATTTTCTGACAGCGTGCCTTGAGAACGACAGTCTTGTCATTGCGGCGGATGAAGGCGATTCTCCCTACAGGGATTACAACGTCCGCGGCATTGACCACCGGCTGGAGATGGGATTCCTGTGGGTGTGGCCGTGGGACAACTCGGTCAGACTGACGATTACAGAAAAGATTCCGCGGATTGACGGCCGTGTGAAAGGAAACAAGGCAGATGAGGTCATTGCCCGCGACGGGGCGGACGCTGTTTATCCGCCGGCCTGGGAGGAAGCGGAATACAGGGCCCTGCTGACCAGGGAAAACGGCCAGTGGAAAATTAAGACGCTGACTGCCGCAAAACAATAATGGAATCGTAAAGTTTTTTTCTCAAAAAACATCATAAAAAAGCTTGACAAACCGAAACCGGTTTGTTATTCTATTCAAGCTCGCCTACGAGAGATCGCGGAAAAGCGGGCCGGCGAACCTTGAAAACGATACAGAGAAGAAACGCGCAAACATTAAGGAAAGCATAGCGAAGATTCCAAAGAGTTAAACACGAAAGTGTTAAGGATTAAACGGAAGAGTTTGATCCTGGCTCAGGACGAACGCTGGCGGCGTGCCTAACACATGCAAGTCGAGCGGGGACATTGCGACGGACCTGAAGATTTCGGTTGGATGGAAAGATGTAATGTTCTAGCGGCGGACGGGTGAGTAACGCGTGAGCAACCTGTCCCTTACAGGGGGATAACACAGCGAAAGTTGTACTAATACCGCATGAGACCACGGAGTCACATGGCTCAGGGGTCAAAGGAGCAATCCGGTAAGGGGTGGGCTCGCGTCCGATTAGATAGTTGGTGAGGTAACGGCCCACCAAGTCGACGATCGGTAGCCGACCTGAGAGGGTGATCGGCCACATTGGGACTGAGACACGGCCCAAACTCCTACGGGAGGCAGCAGTGGGGAATATTGGGCAATGGGGGAAACCCTGACCCAGCAACGCCGCGTGAGGGAAGAAGGTTTTCGGATCGTAAACCTCTGTCCTATGTGAAGAGTGAGAGACGGTAGCATAGGAGGAAGCCCCGGCTAACTACGTGCCAGCAGCCGCGGTAATACGTAGGGGGCGAGCGTTGTCCGGAATGATTGGGCGTAAAG
>JBGUHQ010000020.1:0-14974 GCA_045112195.1 Christensenellales bacterium
GAGCGCATTGATCAAACTGCTCATGTAATCCAAGGAGAAAAAACATGGCTGAAAACAAGAAAGAGGCCTGCTGGTATGTGATTCATACCTACTCGGGCTACGAGAACAAGGTGAAGGACACGCTGGAAAAGTCCGTCGAAAACAACGGCATGCAGGATCTGATCCTTGAGGTTCGGGTTCCCATGGAAGAGGTTGTCGAGATCCGGAACGGAAAGCGCGTCAAGAGCACCCGTAAGGTTTATCCCGGATATGTGCTGGTGCACATGATCGAGACCAGTGAGAGCTGGTATGTCGTGCGGAACACGCGCGGCGTGACCGGCTTTGTGGGCCCGGATTCCAAACCTGTTCCGCTGACGCAGGAAGAAGTCGACATGATGCTCAATACCGAGCAGTCCAGCGTGGACTTCGGATTCGCGATCGGCGAGAACGTACGGATCCTTTCCGGCCCGCTGGAAAATTTCAGCGGTGTTGTGGAAGATGTCGATACTGTCCGCGGTAAGCTGACGGTCAAGGTTCAGATGTTCCTCGGCCGTGAGATGCCCGTGGAAGTCGATCTCGACCAGGTCGAGAAGGAAGGCTGATTCCCGCTCCTGTGATTCTGTTCGCTGCACTGGGAACAGTCCTGACAGACTGTTCCCTGCATCGCCCTGTCTGATGGCAAGGCGCGACGTGGGAGGAAGCTGACAGCTTCCGCTCTACCACAATATTTATGGAGGTGCCACTCAAATGGCAAAGAAAGTACAGGCTTACATCAAGCTGCAGGTTCCTGCCGGCAAGGCAACACCCGCACCGCCTATCGGTCCCGCTCTGGGCCAGCATGGCGTGAACATTCCCGGATTCTGCAAGGAATTCAACGACCGTACTGCTAAGGAAAACGGCATGATCATCCCTGTGGTCATTACCGTTTACACTGACCGTACCTTCACCTTCATCACCAAGACGCCTCCGGCGCCCGTGCTGATCAAGAAGGAACTGAACCTGCAGAAAGCCAGCGGCCGTCCCAACAAGGAAAAGGTTGGCCAGCTGACGAAGGAACAGGTCAAGCGGATCGCTGAGATCAAGATGCCCGACCTGAACGCCGGCAGCATCGAAGCTGCCATGAGCATGGTCGCCGGAACCGCCCGCAGCATGGGCGTGACCGTCGAAGAGTGACGTACCGGGGCATTGCCCCTGATCATGTGGGAGGACATAGTGCCGTTAAGACCACATAGGAGGAATAAAAAATGAAACACGGTAAGAAATATACCGACAGCGTTAAGCTGATCGACCACCTGAAGCAGTACGACCCTGAAGAGGCCGTTGACCTGGTGCTCCAGACCGGCAAAGCCAAGTTTGACGAGACCGTTGAGATCTCCGTCCGCCTGGGTGTTGACCCCCGCCATGCTGACCAGCAGGTCCGCGGCGCTGTGGTTCTGCCGCACGGTACCGGCCGCACCATTCGCGTGCTGGTTATCGCCAAGGGCGACAAGGCCAAGGAAGCCGAAGAAGCCGGCGCGGATTATGTCGGCGCTGAAGAGATGATCCAGAAGATCCAGCAGGAAAACTGGTTCGAGTTTGATGTCTGCGTAGCCACGCCTGACATGATGGGCATGGTCGGCCGTATCGGCCGCGTGCTGGGCCCCAAGGGCCTGATGCCCAACCCGAAGTCCGGTACCGTAACGATGGACATCGCCCGTGCGGTGAATGACATCAAAGCCGGTAAAGTGGAATACCGTCTGGATAAAACCGCGATCATCCACTGCCCGATTGGTAAGATCTCCTTCGGTAAGGAAAAGCTTCAGGAGAACCTGAATGTCCTGATGGAAGCGATCAACAAGGCAAAGCCCGCGGCTGCCAAAGGTACCTATATGAAGAGCGTTTATCTCTCCAGCACCATGGGTCCCGCTGTCCGCGTGAATCCGCTGAAGTTCTGAGATCCCTCAACCAGAAACTGTCTGACCGTAACGGTCAGGCAGTTTTTTTGTCGGAAAGAGGCAGCAGGAAACAAAAGAACGGAAGGAAAAAGAAGGAACGGAGGAGAATAATTATAGGTTCAGGTTAACCGAAAAAGGTCTTCACTGCGTTCAGAACGAAACGAAGGGAACAGAAACAGCATGAGACTGAATCCTTTGCTGATGGAAAAGCTGGCCGGACCAGAAGAATATACTGCGGGACGGGATCTGGAAGAGAGCGGAGCTATCCGGATCACCGAAGAAGACAGAGGAATGATCCGCTGTTCGGTTGCGGATCAGGGGACCTGCAGCGTGACATTGACACGTCGGCTGGTGATCCATTGCGACTGCGATACATTCCTGCACAAGGGATGCTGCAGGCACGCAATCGCTGTGTGGCTCTACGCGGATCGGCGCAAGATTCCGGAAAGCATGATGAAGAAACAGGCTCCCGAAATCGCTTCTGAATTATCCGGAATCATCCTGAGAGACATGCCGGCAGAGGCTAACGTTCGTCTGGAGATCACTCTGGTCCTGCCGCAGAAGGCCGGACAGGAACTCAGGATCGGCTTGCGTACAGGAGAAAAGAAACTATATGTAATAAAGGATATCCGCAGATTTCTTTCGGGATCTGAGGCTAATGAAAGCATACAGCTGGGGAAGGAATTTCTCTATCAACCTGAATGGATGCGCTATTCGGACGACGACGAGAAAGTTCTGAACCTGCTGCGGAAACTGTGCTCCGCACAGGAACAAGGCGTGCGTTCTAATGGACCGGCAGCGAACAGGCTGATGCGCCTGCCTGATTCTTTTGCCGAGGAACTGCTTGAACTGGCGGGGGATACACCGCTGCGCGTGATGGACCAGAGCGGCAGGATTATTCACTGCAAACCGGTACGGGGCATACAAGTACCGGTTCACTGTACCGTCAACCTGGGCCCAAGGGGACTGCAGGTCGGCGGTCGGATTCCGCCTGATCTCCAACCCGTTACAACCGGATGCACATGGGTGATGACCGGCGGCAACCTGATCAAGACTGAAAAGGAACAGACAAAACTGATCCGTCTGATCTATGAAAACCAGTATGAAGGCCGCTGCCTGATGGAATATCCGCTGAACGATACGGAGCGGGTGATCAGCGAAGTTTTGCCGTACCTGAAGATCCGCGGTGCTGTGGAAATTGGAGAGGAACTTCGGAAACGGCTGGTCAGAATGCCGCTGAAGCCCGAAATCTATCTGGATAAAGACGGAAAGAGCGTTATTGCCACGGTGCGGTTTACTTATGGGGATATTGTGCTGAATCCTTTCAGCGCGACTGAAAAGAAGAT
This sequence comes from Christensenellales bacterium, assembly GCA_045112195.1. Lineage (GTDB taxonomy): Bacteria > Bacillota > Clostridia > Christensenellales > Aristaeellaceae > Aristaeella. The sequence continues at coordinate 3,260 of JBGUHQ010000020.1, forward strand.
CACACTGGATAAAGGAGAACAGCTGCTGCTGCGCGACGCCGAAGGCGAGCACGCAGTGCTGGAAATCCTGGCGAACGCGGGATTCCGGGTCGGAACGGAGAACATCCGTCTAACCGGATCGGATGCGGTGTTCGGGTTTGTCAGCCAGGGTGTGAAACGCCTGCAGGAAGTCGGCGAGGTTTTCCTCAGCCGGGAATTTAAGCGGATCGTCCCGCGGCGCCCTATTCTGTCCGGCAGTATGCGCATGAACGGAGACCGGCTTGAGTTGATGCTGACCCGGGACGGAGAACCGGTGGACGAGATCCTGGAGCTGATGGAAGCGCTAAGCAGGAAACGGCGGTATTACCGCCTGCGTACCGGGGAATTCTTGGACCTGAACGACCTTGCCAGCTGGCAGGAGACAGCGGCGGGCATTTATGAGGCCGCTGTACGCGACGGCAACGAACTGAACCGGGACGTGATCGTACTGCGCGCATACCGTGCAGGATACCTGACCAGCATGCTTGAAAACAGCGGCCTGAAAATCGAACTGGACAGCGAGGTCAGGGCACTGTCCGACACGCTTGCCAACGGCGGCGGAAAAGCAGATGCTCCGGAAATGGCCGCGGGCATAAGCCTGAGAGATTACCAGAAACGCGGTTACGAGTGGATGATTGCCCTGGACCGGATGCATATGGGCGGCATCCTCGCAGATGATATGGGGCTCGGCAAAACCGCGCAAATCATCGCATTACTGCTGGCTACCCGCGAAGCCGGAAGAACCAGCCTGGTGGTCGCACCTACTTCGCTGACATACAACTGGCTGAGTGAATTCCGCAAATTCGCACCGAACCTCAGCGTCACGGTGCTGAGCGGAAACGGAACGCAGCGGGCCGGACTGATCCGGCATATTACCAGCAACGGCGATGTGGACGTGGTGATTACCAGTTATCCGCTGATCCGACGGGATATTACGCTGCTGAAGGATTTTCACTTCCGCTTTGTTATTCTGGACGAAGCGCAGAACATCAAAAACGCGGGGAGCGTCGCGGCGCAGGCAGTTAAGCAGCTGCAGGCCGACACCCGCTTCGCGCTGACCGGTACGCCGATGGAAAACGGCGTAGGCGAGCTCTGGAGTTTGTTTGATTTTGTTCTTCCCGGATACCTCCCCGGATACAACACGTTCTTGCGGAAGTACCAGGACGGAGAAAACGCAGCGGACCTGCTGAAACGGATCCAGCCATTCCTGATCAGGAGACTGAAACAGGACGTGCTGGAAGAGTTGCCGGATAAGATGGAAACGACACTGACAGCTAGAATGACGCCCGAACAGGAACGCGTCTACCGCGCAGCCCTGGAAAGGCTCAGGCCACAGATCAATCGTTTGCTGGATGAAAAAGGCGCGGGCCGAGGGAGAATCGAGGTGCTCAGCGCCATTACGGAACTGCGGGAAATCTGCTGCCATCCGTCTCTGGTAATGTCCGATTACAGGGGCGGAAGCGGAAAAGAAGAAATGCTGCTTGAGCTGCTGCCTGAAATGATCCGAAACGGAAGGCGAATTCTGATCTTCAGCCAGTTTACCAGCATGCTCAGGATGCTTCGCGGACGGATCGAGGAGAACGGATTCAACACACTGTACCTGGATGGGGATACGCCGGCAGGGGAACGATTGAGTTTGACGGAACGTTTTAATCAGGGAGAAGGAGAAATCTTTCTGATCAGCCTGAAAGCCGGCGGGTCCGGCCTGAACCTGACCGGCGCCGATATGGTGATCCTCTATGATCCGTGGTGGAACCCGGCAGCAGAAGAGCAGGCGACAGACCGGGCACACCGGATCGGCCAGCAGAAGAAGGTGACGGTGATCCGGATGGTGACAGGTGAAACGATTGAAGAACAGGTGGTCGAACTCGGCGCGCGGAAGAAAGCACTGTTTGAACGGCTGATTATGCCGGGTGAGACGGTGCTCAGCGCCATGAGCGAGCAGGAAATCAGAGGCCTGTTCGAGTGACCGGAAACCACCGGAAAATCCGGTTTCAATGCATAGTGAAAGTTTGCAGTAGCAATCAGAATGTGGTATAATTTTCAAGATGTGTAGTTGTTGAGGAGAAGGAGGGAAGCACATGGATAAAGAACCGAATACGCAGGGACGCCGTGCCGCTTCCCGCGCCACAAAACTGCGCCGCAGAAAATCCCGGATGAATTTTATTCTGCTTGCCGGGTTTGCCGCGCTGACCGTCTTGTTGGTTCTGGTTACACCGAAGGAGCCGCTCCGGAGAGCCACCTACTCCAACGCGACCGAATCCGGCCTGACAGAAAACAGCGGGAATGAAGTGATCGGCGCATATGACGGGCTGCTGATCAGCGAGGTTATGTCCTCCAACTCCACAGCCGTAACGGATGAGAACGGTAAATACCCCGATTGGATCGAAATCTGGAACAGCACGGACAGGCTCATTAACCTGGACGGGGTGGGGCTGAGCGACAAGGGCGACCGCGTTCGGTTCCTGTTTCCGAATGTGAGCCTGGAGCCGGACGGCCGGGTTATCGTGTTTTGCGACAATACCAATCAATCCAACCCCAACAGCGCATTCCACGCAAAATTCAAGCTCAGCAGCGTAGGCGAGACAGTCTTTCTGTATGATCCGAATGCTTATCTGATCGACAGCTGCAAATATCCCATCATGAGCGGCGATGAAAGCTGGGCTCTTGTTGATGGGGGGTTCCAAAACGTGACCTGGTACAGCCCGGGATACGAGAACAGCGAGGAAGGACACCGTCAGTACCGTGAAAGCATATCCATGAGTGACGGTTCCGTCGTCATTAATGAAGTCATGGCGGACCCGATTTCCGGCCTGCGGGACGATGACGATGAACTGTGCGACTGGGTAGAGCTTTACAATACAACGGATCGGGACATTTCCCTGGCGGGCCTCGGCCTGAGCGATAATGAGGGCAAACCGCTGAAGTGGCGTTTCCCGGATAACGCCGTTATTCCTGCAAAAGGATACTACCTGGTGTTCTGTACCGGCAAAAACCGGATGGACCGGATCAAGAATGCACCTCATACCAACTTCAGGATCAGCGCGGAAAAGGAAACCATCATTCTTGCAGACAGCCAGGGTCATGTGCTGGACCGCGTGATGATTGACAACTTGCCGCTGGACTGCAGCTGGGGCCGGAACGATCAGGGACAGATGCAGGTATTCCAGGTTCCCACGCCTTCACTGCCCAACAATCAGAGCGGGTTTAACCAGATGGATATTAACCTGAGGGCAATGAATAAAACCGGCGTGTTCATCAGCGAGGTGATGGCCAGCAACGGTTCTGTTTCCACCTACGCGGACACAGAAAACGCGGACTGGATCGAATTGTACAATTCCGGAAGCGAGGCCGTAGACCTGACGGACTGGGGCCTGAGCGACAAACTGGACCGGGGGAGACGCTGGCAGTTTCCCCGGGGAACCACGATCGGACCGGGCGAGTATAAAGTGATTATGTGCGACCGGCTGACAGACAAAAACAGCGCCCAGGAGCCCCATGCCTCCTTTAAGGTCGGCAAGCTGAAAAAAGAGACGATCACCCTTACGGATCCGACCGGCAGGGTGCTGGACAAGATGATCCTGCCGGAAATGAGAACGGATGTCTCTTACGGCCGCACCCTTGGGATTGCGGGGCTTTTTTATTATGATACGCCGACGCCCTTCAAGGTGAACCAGGACGGGTTTACCGGATACGCTGAAAAGCCGTCTTTCTCTGTAGAACCCGGCCTGTATTTCTCCACGACCTATGTGGAGATCAACATTCCTGAAGGGACGCAGGTCTTCTATACGACCGACTGCACAACGCCGACACAGAATTCCAATCCCTATCATGGGGAACGCCTGGAGCTGAACTTCACAACCGTACTGCGGGCCAGAGCGTTTTCCACCGGGACAATCAAACCCAGCGACACGCTGACCGGCACATTTTTTATCAACGCGAACCACACCCTGCCGGTTGTTTCCGTGGTTACGGAGCCGGATAACCTGTGGAACAAGCAATCCGGTATGCTGGTGACGGGAGATAACGTTGTCAAGGAACCGGGCAAACTGCCCTTTAAGAACACGGTATACCGCAAGGTAAAAGACGCAGGCACCAAGTTTGAATGCTATGTGGAACTGTATGACGACAGCGGCACAAACCTGATCAGCCAGGGGGCATGTTTCTCACTGATGGGCGACTTCTCGCTGGACATGCCGCAGAAGAGTTTCAAGTTCCGGGCCAAGAGTATTTACGGCGCCAAGACGTTTGCAGCCAAACTCTTCCCTGACCGGGACTACACCGAATACAAAAGCTTTGTACTGCGCAACAGCGGAAACGACAGCATGTGGACCCGGCTGCAGGATGGATTCCAGAGCAGACTGATGGACTTCTGCGATTCGACGGTGGCTCATCAAGCCTGGAAACCATACGCTGTATACCTGAACGGCATCTACTGGGGCCATATGAACCTGCGCGAGCGGACTGACCGCTTCATGCTGGCCCAGTTTGAAGGCCTGAGCCTTGACGAGGCGGACGGTATTACCCTGCTCCAGGGCAACGGGCGGATCAAGTACGGTTCCAACCGGGAATACAAAGCCATGATTAAAAAGATCAAGGCGGGCAATCCGGCGAAAAACCCGGAGGATCTGCAGTATATCCTGGACAACGTGGACGTGGACAACCTGTTCGAGTACATCGCCTTCGAAATGTTCTTCGGCAACAGTGATATCGGTAACACCCGTTTCTATCGTACCAATAAGGAAGGCAGCAAATGGAAATGGGTGCTGTACGACGTGGATTACGGCCTGTATATGTCTTCCTTCAACAGCCCGAAGAGTTACATCAAGGAAAAAGGTATGGGCGAGAAGGGAATTGACAATACGATTCTCCGCAAGCTGCTGAGCGTACCTGAATACAAAGCCCGGTTCCTGACGATCTACGGCGGAATATTCCAGAAGCTGACTACGGAGAACATGCTGAAGGTTCTGGAGACACTCGTTGAGCAGATCACGCCGGAGATGCAGCTGCACTGGGCGCGCTGGGGCGAAGAAAACGATCCTTATGTTATCGCTGAAGCTCCCACGTCGGTCGATGGCGCCTACCGCTACTGGGAAAAACGTGTGGAACGGCTGAGAAACGTCGTCAGGCTGCGCCCCACACGGCTGTGGGAATACACGCAGGACGCCTTTAACCTGACCAACGAGGAAATGATCAAATACTTTGGCGAAAAGCCGGAAATGCCACCGGAAGCGATCCCGTAACCACAGGTCAAATGCTTTAAGGAGGAGATTCCCTATGTTTATCTCAACTGCTTATGCCGCAGGAGTCAAATCAATTCTCAAGAACGACGCCAGCCTGAGCGATTACTTCCAAAGCCAGTTTGAGAAACTGACTCCATGGCAGATCGTGCTCGGCCTGGCGCTGGGCTGCATTGTCGGATTGATCATTGCCTTTGTTTACAAACGCTGCTACCGCGGCGTGCTGTACAGCCCTACATTCGCGATGACGCTGATGATGCTGACACTGATTACGACGCCGGTCGTTATGTGTATCAAGAGCGATATTGCCTTGAGCATGGGCATGGTCGGCGCGCTGAGCATTGTGCGTTTCCGTACGGCAGTCAAGGATCCGATGGATACGGCATATATGTTCTGGGCGCTGACGATGGGTATTTTGCTTGGCGCGGAACTATACGTCCATGCGCTGGCGGTCGTGCTGGGCATCAGTATTATCCTGATGCTGATGACCTTTGTCCGCTTCCGCAATCCGAATTCCTACCTGCTGGTGGTTCACTATGACGATTACGCCGAGCAGGAAATTACCCAGCTGCTGCGCAGGACTGTTCGCCAGCGGAAGCTCCGCAGCAAGACCGTGACCCGCTCCGGCGCGGAAATGACCGTTGAAGTCAGGCTGGACAGCAAGCAGGACCTGGTCAGCGCGGTGCTGAACATCGAGGGTGTACACGACGCTACACTGGTAGCCTGCCAGGTGGAAGCGGGAACGTAAATAATCCAGAATACAACATTCTGAACGATCAATCCGGGAGGGGAGGGATTCCGCATGGGCATGAATACGCTGCCGCTTCGGCATGAGCTGAAGTATTTTATCAACGAGCGGCAGTATTTTGTGCTGTCCGGCGTGCTGGACGGGATCCTGAACCGGGACCCGAACGGTGACGAATATAACGAGTACCATATCCGATCTCTGTATTTTGATACGGTTTTCAACACGGCGCTTTTTGACAAACTGAACGGTGTGCAGAACCGGGACAAATACCGGATCAGGATATACAATTTCAGCGATAAAATCATCAAGCTTGAATGCAAAACAAAGGTGGGCAGCCTGATTTCCAAACGCAGCATTTCTATTCCCAAACTGCTTTGCGAACAGCTGATCGCGGGTGACCCGACCGGCCTGGAAACGACGCGGAGCGGCCTACTGAACGATGTTTACCGGGAAATGACGGTAAATCTGCTCCGGCCGGTCGTGCTTGTTGATTACGTCCGGGAAGCTTATCTGCATCCCGCAGAAGAAGTCCGGATCACATTTGACAAACAACTGCGGACCGGACTGCAGAGCAAGGATCTGTTCAATCCGTACGTTCCCACGATTCCTCCTTTCGATGAGAACGTGATGATCCTGGAGGTCAAATACAACCGGACCCTGCCGTCCTATATCCGTGATATCCTGAATACTTACTGCCAGGGCGCCTGTCCAAGCGCGATCAGCAAATATACCTGGTGCCGCCGCTTTGAATATCTGGGAGAGGAATAATCAGCATGCGTTTGAGTAATTATCAGATTCTGATCTCAATCCTGGTTTTTATTCTGCTTGTATCGGGATGCGCTGCCGCGGAGAAGACAATCGTACTGACCTTTACGGGCGACGTTACGCTGGGCGGCAAAGACGAGGGAAGGAGCCTGGATACATCCTTTGAGTCTGTTGCCAAAGCAAAAGGAGACGATTATTTCTTTGCCAATTTCAAAGAAATGTTTGAACAGGATGATCTGACGATCATCAATCTGGAGGGCGTGCTGACCGACAGCGCCGCGAACGGCGCGAATAAAAAGCACGCGTTCCGCGGGAAAACAGAGCTTGTTTCCATTCTGAAGGCAGGCTGCATAGACGCAGCTTCTCTGTCCAACAACCATATCAGCGACTACGGCCAGCAGGGAATCACGAACACCAAAAAAACGCTGGAGGAAAACGGCATTGCCTGGTTCCAGGACTTTGATTGCTATATGTATGAAAAAGACGGAATCAGGATCGCTTTTTTCGCGCTGCAGAATTCCGTGCTTTATACCAAGCAGGCCAAGTTTTATAAAGCGATCAGGGAAGCCCGTGAAACAGGCGGCGCAAACGCTGTGATAATCTGCTGGCACACCGGGTCGGAGTACAAGGCATTCCATAACGAGGATACGGAACGACGGGCTCACAGCCTGATTGACAACGGTGCGGATCTGGTGATTATCAATCATCCCCATTGCGCGCAGGGAATGGACATATACAACAACCGAAGCATATTCTTTTCGCTGGGCAACTTTTCTTTCGGAGGGAATCCTATGATCCGCGCGGGCAAAAATGCGAAAGACCCGTACGCGATCTCGCTGTACGCAATGGTAGTGCAGACCAAACTGACTTTCAGCAACGAAGGAAGATATCTGGGCCAGCAGGCCACGGTATATCCGGCGTTTTCCTGCAGTACGAAGCCGGATTACAAACTCGGGGACGGCTTTCCCCCCTACGACAGGATTATGTTTCAGAACAACTTCCAGCCGATGCGGCTGACAATGGAACAGGCGTCGGCGGTGTATGAATGCATCAAGCGGGACAGCACGGCCGAAATTCCTGAGATGACGGAGAAAGACGGGCTTGCGGAAATTTGTTTCCCGTATCTCCCGGCCTTTGACAGTGTGATGATTCCGGAGGACAGTGACACGGACGGCGGTTCGTTCGGGCAGCCGGAAGCATCCAATCCGAGACCGACGCGGGAAGACAAGGGCAACGAAAACAAGTGAGGGAGAGTCACAGAAATGGCTGACAAAATGGAAGAGCTGATTCCGAGATGGCACAGGGAGCTGGAGCTTTTCAGCGGGATTAAACCTCTGCTGATTCTGGAAGGGAACGTGCTGGATCAGTACAGGTATCCGACCCAGGGGTCGGTTGCCCAGGATGAGATTATTCCCCTGAGCCGGTATCTGCACACCTATTTTTCCGATAACGGATATGACCAGGTGATTTTTTACAGCAATCTGGTTGGATTTATGAGCCCCTATGATCCCGCTATGCTGAATCGCTTCGCAGCCATGACCGGGACAACGATCAAGGATGGCGCGATCCAGGCTGAATTCAAGGGGAACAGCGCTGATACCGCGCCGAATGTGATCCGCCGCGCGATGTTCCAGCGTAAAGAGGCTACGGTGACCATCCTGGAGATGGCCAGCCATTATATTACTACGCCGGAGCGCATGGACCAGCAGGATGTGAACAGCTTCAATATCCTGATGCAGAGTGCCCTGAGCTCTTCCTGGGTCAGAACCACCCAGGGGAAAAAGCAGAATCTGCTGATTCTGCTGGTGAACAAGCTGAATGACCTTCCGGCCTGGTTCTACCTGAATAATCCGGTCTGCAAGATCCTCCGGCTGGAGGCGCCGGACCGGGAAGAACGGAAACGGATGATGACCGGTAATAACTTTGCGGCATTTTTTTCCGGAACCGTATACAGAAGGGATCTGCCGTACTATACGGAACATCCGGACGAACTGGACCGGATCAAGGAACGGTTTGTCGGCCTGACAGAGGGCATGACTTTTACCGAACTGGATGAAATGAGACTCCTGTGCAAGAAGGAAGAAATACCGATCAGGGATCTTTGCACGGTTGTTGACCTGTACAAATACGGCATCAAGGAAAATCCCTGGAGCCGCCTGAACATGCAGAGCCTGAAGACGGCAAAGCAGGATTTTGAGAAGCGGATCAAGGGCCAGGACACCGCGCTGGAACGGACGCTCGATGTGGTCAAGCGCGCTGTAACCGGCATGAACGGCGTCAATTCCTCATCCGCAGGGAAACCGAAGGGCGTGCTTTTCTTTGCCGGACCGACCGGTACAGGCAAGACAGAGACTGCCAAGGCGCTGGCGGAGAAGCTGTTCGGAGACGAGAGCAACTGTATCCGCTTTGACATGAGTGAATACGGCCAGAGCCATTCCGACCAGAAACTGATGGGCGCACCTCCCGGATATGTGGGATACGAGGCCGGGGGACAATTAACAAACGCCGTCAAGAAGAATCCGTTCTGCATTCTGCTGTTTGATGAAATCGAGAAAGCTCATTCCACCATTCTGGATAAGTTCCTGCAGATCCTGGAAGACGGACGGATGACGGACGGGCAGGGGAATACGGTCTATTTCTCCGAAACGATCATTATTTTCACCAGTAACCTGGGTATCTATGTCAAGGACGCTTTCGGCCACCGGGAGCCAAACGTGACCATGGATATGCCCTACTCCGAGGTCCGGAGCAAAGTCCGTTCAGCCATTGAGGATTACTTCAAGCTTGAACTCGGGCGGCCCGAGATTTTGAACCGAATCGGAGAAAACATTGTCGTGTTCGACTATATCCGCCGCGACGCAGCCGAACTGATTCTCAAGTCCCAGGTAGATAAGATTATCAGCCGCCTGCGCGAGCAAAAGAACATCAATATCCGGATTGAGGATTTTGCCTACAACAGCCTGCAGGAGGCCGCAATCTTTGATCTGTCCAACGGCGGCCGCGGAATCGGGAACCAGGTGGAAAGCCTGCTGATCAATCCCCTGAGCCGCTGGCTGTTTGATAACGAGATCTCAGGAGACGCGAATATCGTGATTGAAGGATTCAATACCACCGCCAATCCGCCGAGCGTGATCTGCTGCAGAGAGGAGACCGGGAAATGACGGAAGACAAAAACTATACCAACATGGACCAGAACGAGTTCATGAAGCGTATGAAAGCAATTGCTTCCGACCTCTGGGGCGGAACAGTTCCTGCTGATGACGGCGCCGAACCTGCTGTTCCAGGGCAGAAAGAAACGCCCAGTCCGGAACCCGAAAAACCCAGAGATAACATTCAGTCGATCTGGAAAACCGCGGATGAAACCATTGACTGGACAGACGCATTGGCACACAATACGCCGACGGACGGCCTGACCGGCCCGCGGATGTGGGCTTTTTACCACAAGCACGCACAGAAGGTGCTGGATGGCGATCTGGACGCCTATACCGAAGTGCTGCAGAAAGCCAATCCACTGGGCGAACTGACAGAATACGCAGAAAACATTACCATGCGCGCTCCCTCCGCGGATCGCCTGGAAAGCTGCTTTGTCTGTAAGAAGGAACAGCTGGAAAAAAACCGGAAACTATACCTGGCCGCCATGGGCCTGCGGATCGCGCGGGATCTGCTGGCCTGCCTGCCGGTGGATGAAGTGTCGGTGACGGGAGAAGACGAGGGAACGGTCATTTTTTCTGCGACCTATACCCGGCAGCAGCTGCTTCACCGGAATTTCGTATTCACCGATCCGGTGGCGCTGGCCCGGGAGTGCGGCGCTGAGTTTAAGTAAAAACCACAGAAAGTGAAGGATTGCAACGATGCGAATGAAAACGATCCGCCTGCTGGCAGCAGTGATTCTGCTGACGGTCTGCGCCGCAGCTTTCACGTATGCCGGCGCTGAAACCATGAGTTTCCGGAATGTTTCCGCGGCGCAGAAATATGTGCGGGAAAACCAGCCCATGGAACTGACACTTGAAAACGTGAAATTTAAGCCGACAGAACTGCTGTCTATCAAAGCTGAGCTGCCGGAAGGCGCTGTATTCCATTTTACGACTAAGTGGGGAAAAATTCAGTTTTCTGATGAAACCACCGAGCTGGATCTGAGTCAACGCAAAAACGTTACCGCAAGCGATCTGGATGCCATTGCTCAGATTTGTCCGAATATCAAAATGATTGACAGCTCAAGGACATATATCGGAAACGCAAAAATGATTGCTTTGATCGAGAAATATCCGGACATACAGTTTGAATGGAAAATTTATTTGGGAAAAAGTCACTATATAACAACAAAGGCAACGGCTTATTCCACTTTTAATGAAATAGGCAACGGTAAACAATTGACATCAGAAGACCTTGAACTGCTGCGCTACTGTCCTCGCCTGAAAGCGCTGGACCTGGGACATAACAATATAAAGAACCTGGAATTTCTCAAATATGTGCCTGATCTGGAACTGCTCATTGTCGGCCATAATTATATTACAGATATTACCCCCCTCGGCCAGCTGAAACACCTGCAATATCTGGAAATATTTCTGAACAAATTTACAGACCTGACACCGTTATCCAACTGCCATGAACTGCTGGACGTAAATCTGACAGCAACATCTATCGATGATCTGACAGCGCTTGATGATATAACAACAATAGAGCGGCTGGTTGTAAATATGTGCAAATATCTGCCCAAGGAATCTGTAGAGCATTTTAAAGAACTTCATCCGACCTGTGAAGTGGATTATAAACCGTCTCATTCAGCAACCAACACAGAAAAACCATGGAGAAAACATCCCAGGTATAAGCATTATATCTGGTGCCTGAAAAATCAGACCTGGATCCCGTTCAACGAACCGCTGCCAACCAAATGATATAAACGCAACAGTGCCGGCCGATCAACCGATCGGCCGGCACTTCCAA
>JBGUHQ010000021.1:0-5763 GCA_045112195.1 Christensenellales bacterium
GCAGTCGCAGCCGCTGCGGCGCAGCAGCTGGAGCACGTCGTCCAGGACCAGGCCGCCCAGGCCCGCGCCCTGCATGGACGGGTGGACGCCCAGGCGGTGGAAAATGCCCGGCCGGACGCCGCAGGACCAGCTCAGGCCGTCATACTCCGGTTCCTGTCCGGCCATGAGCACCACCGCCGCGGCGACGGCGCCGTCTTCCCGCAGATAATACAGGTTCCCTTTGGCGATGTCCTCCCGGATCATCTCCTCATTGGGATAACGGCCCCAGTGCCATTGCTGCAGGCCCTTTTCCTCCATGTTGTCCGCAACGATCTGATAAAACGCGAGCAGCTCCTCCGCTTCCCGCTCCGTTGCGCGGATCAGTTCCATGTCGTTTCCTCCGATATCGTCATTTGTCCGTTGAGCCGAACCCGCCTTCGCGTTCGGCCGTAACCTGCTCCTCCTCCGCCGTGCCGTAGGACAGGAACACGCCCTGGCAGAAGCGTTCTCCCCGGCCGATGGTCACCGGCTCGGAAAGGGGGTTGCGGAGCTTGACCATGATGTGCCCTTCGTTCTTCGCGAAGGCGTAGTCGCTGTCGATCACCCCGACGGTGTTGCTCAGCCGCAGCGCGTGGCGGAAGCCCAGCGAACTGCGGGGAAAGAGCATCAATACCCAGCCGGGCTCCATCTCGGCGCGGACGCCGGTGGGGATCATCGCCGATCCGCCGGCGGGCACCGTCACCTCCAGGGGAGATACAAAGTCGTATCCGGCGCTGCCGGCGGTCGCCCGCTTCGGCAGCGGAATCTCTTCCAGGGGAAGGAAGCCTTCCCGTTCCGTCATGGCTTCCGCATACTGCTTTTCGGATACATGTGTAAACTTAGCGATACTCATCCGTCTTCTCCTCATAATTCTGAATTCTGAATTATGAATTATGAATTGGCAGCAATCGCGTCAGCGATTGCGGCCAGATCCTCCAGCGTCAGCTTTTCGCCCCGGATCTTTTCGTCCAGGCCGGCTTCCGCCATCACGCGGAGCGCCTCTTCCCGGTCCATCCGGAAGCTGGCGCAGAGGTTGTTGACCATGGTCTTGCGCCTCAGGGCAAAGGCCGCGTTCGCTACCCGGAAGAACATCTCCCGGTCCTTTACCTCCACGGCGGGCTTGTCCCGCAGGGGCAGCACCACAAAGGCGCTGTCCACCTTCGGCGGGGGCGTGAACATCTTCGCCGGAACTTCAAGCGCCAGGCGCGGCTCGCACAGGAACCGGCAGAGGATCGAAAGCGGTCCCCAGGCTTCGTCCCCGGGTTCGGCGAGGATCTTGTCCGCCACCTCCCGCTGGACCATGAGGGCCAGCCGGCTGACCGGCAGGCCGCCGGTGAGCAGGAGTTTAATCAGCGGCGTGGTGATGTAGTACGGGATGTTGGCCACCACGGCGAAGGGGCGCTTCAGGTCCTTCGTCACCTCCGGCAGGTTCAGGGCCATCACGTCCCCCTGCACCACGGTCAGGTTCTTATACTGATCCAGGAAGGCGCGGAGCAGCGGGATCAGCCGCTCATCCAGTTCGACGGCCAGCACGCGATTGGCGTTTTCGCACAGGTGCTTTGTCAGGCTGCCGCAGCCCGGGCCGATCTCCAGCACGTCCTCATCCTTTGTGACGCCGGCCTCCGCGGCCAGGGACGCCAGCAGGGCTTCATCGTACAGGAAGTTCTGCCCCAGGGACTGCTTATACCGGAGATTGCTTTCCCGGATCCGGTCCTTTGTCCTGCTCATACAGCGTCCTTTCCCAGCTTTGCGCGGTTTCCTTCCGTATTATATTATTGTATCACCTCCCTGTCCGTAAGACAAGGCGTCCCGGCCGCCTCCCGGACGGGCGGGGCGCCTTCATTGACTTGCGCCGGGTTCGATGCTATAATTGCTTCCGGCTGTAAAGGCTTATTTTTTCTGATGAAACGGGGTCCGAACGCATGCGAAAAGCACTTTCCCTGACGCTTGCCTGCCTGCTTGTGCTCACAGGCGTGTTTTCCGCCTGCGCCGAAGAACGGCCGGAGGGACCCGTGCCGACGGCGGAACCCCGTTATGAACCCGGCCCGGATGACATCATCATCACGGAGGAGGACGGCGGGGAGTTCCGTCCCCTTCCCATTGACGTAAGCCCCGGCGCGCCGCTGAAGGTTAACTACAAGGGCGGGATGCACATCTACCAGGATCCCACCATCCGGGTCGAACGCCATAAGCTCTACAGCAATTACTGGAAGGTCAACATCTTCTACGCCTATGTGGAGATCCGGGACCCCTCCCAGATCCGCACGGCCCCGGCCAAGGACTTTTCCACCACCGGCCTCATGCCGGCGAACCTCATTGCCAAGCACAACAACGCGGTCCTCGCCGTCAACGGCGACTACTATGCCGCGTTCTCCGGCAACAAAGCGAACAACTATGTCTTCCGCCAGGGCACGCTCTACCGGAATACCGTGGCAACGGACCTGGACATGCTCCTGATTGACGAGGACGGCGATTTCCACATCCTGCCCGCGGGGGAAGGCCTGCTTACCATTGACAAAACGCAGATTGACGGCAAAAAGGTAATCAATGCCCTGCAGTTCGGCCCCGCTCTGGTCATCGACGGGGAAAAGGTATCGGATGAGCGGATCCTGGACGCGACCCGCGCACCCACTTATACTGAACCCGGCAAGCGCGCGCAGCGGATGTGCATCGCGCAGATCGACCATCTGCACTACCTGGTCGTCACCTGCCGCAACTACGGCATCGACCTGCTTGCCTTCCGCGACCTGGTCATGACCCTGGCGGACTGCAAAGTCGTCTACAACCTGGACGGCGGCGCCTCTTCCCAGATGGTCTTCTTCAACCGCAAGTACAACGCGAACGCCAACGAGGAAGAGCAGCGGAACATCACCGATATCATCTATTTTGCCAGCGCGTGGTTCAAGTAATCAGTTAAGGAGAAACCATGGACATCAACCTCACGGGATATCTGCTCACCCTGGGATGCAGCGCGGCCGCATGCATCCTTTGGTTTTTTCTGTCCTGGCGCCGGCAGTCGCAGCCGAACAAAGCCGCCGCGCTCAGCGGCCTGATCCTTGTCCTCGGCACGGTGCTGGGCGTCCTCTGCGCCCGCCTTGCCTGGATGCTGATCCGGATCAACGCCCTGCGCCTTCCGCAGGATCTGCTGACCCTGCGCTATGACCGGATGTCCTTCCTCGGCGGCGCCGCCGGCGTCATCCTCGCGGTCTTCCTGAGCGCGAAGATCACCGGGCAGCCCGCGAAACAGGTCCTGAACGCCTTCGCGCCCATGGGCGCCCTCCTGATGGCCGGAGCCCGCTTTGCCGAAGGCTTCCTGGGCACCTACGGCGTCGGTTTTGTCGAAGAGTGGTATGAATCCGGCGTCTTCTTCCCGGTCACGATCGGCATCGCCTGGGATGAATACAACTATGAGTACTATCTGGCCGTATTCATGTTCTCCGGGATCTTCTGCCTGATCGCCTCGGCCCTGAGCCTGGTCCACCGGAAGGAAGACAACCGCCTGGTCCGCACGCTGTTCTACATCTGCCTTCCCCAGGTTCTGCTGGAAAGCCTGCGCCTGGAAATCCTGAGCTGGCTGTTCGTGAACGTGGAACAACTGGCCTGCTTCCTCTTCTGCGAGGGCGTACTCGTGGTCCGGGCCGTCCGGGCCGGCGCCGGGAAGCTCCGGTCATGGATTCCGGCGATCGGGGGGCTGCTGGTCTGCGGGATTGTTATCGCGGGCATGTTCGCCCTGGACGGAAAAATCACCTTCGGCGGAAGCTTCATTCCCAAAGCAGTCACCTACGGCGTCATGGCGCTGGCGCTGGCCGGCATGGCCGCCGCGGAACACATCAGCAACAAACATATCGCCAAATAAACCGCATCATAAACCGGCGGGACGGAAACACGCTTTCCGTCCCGCTTTTTGTTCCCTGTCTCCTTTACTCCGTTCCGAGCAGTTTTGCGGCATTGCCGAAGCATACCGCGTCCGCGTACTCCTCGTCCGTATTCTCATACAGCCATTGGATTCCTTCCTTCAGGCGCGGCTCATGCTTCCCCGGCCTCGTCCCGTGCATATCACTCCCGATGAACGAGATCAGCCGCTCCTTCGCCATCCACTGGGCCAGGTTCAAGGTCCTCATGTGCCAGTTCAGCTCCAGGTCATAGGCGTTCACCTGCAGCAGCACACCGCTTTCACACAAGGTCCGCGCGCGCTCCCGCTCTTCCTGCAGTGCCCGGTACCGCTCCGGATGAGCCAGGATCGGCCGGAAGCCTCCCTTCTGAAGCTCCGCCAGGTTGCCGGCGATTTTCTCCCAGGACTCGTGCACCGTGCCGTATTCCAGGAACTCTGTCAGCACATAGTCCGTCCCGTTCATCGGGAACGCGTCCCGCCGGCGCACCCGGTCCGCCAGGTCCCGGGCGCAGTACCACTCCGTGCCCAGATACAGCCGGATCTCCGGCACCTCCTCCGCGGCCCGCTCCTTCAGCAACTCAAACTTCTGCATTACCATGGCCGCATCCGGAGCAAAGCCGTTTTCCCGGCCGTAGTGCGGCGTCGCGAATACCGCGTACGCTCCTTCGTCCTGATCCAGCTTCAGCAGGTCAATGGCTTCCTTCAGGCTTTGAGCGCCGTCGTCCGCTCCGAATACAATATGGCTGTGCGTATCCACAAACTTTCTCAGTTCGACCATCCCCTTCGGCATAGATCTGTCACGACATCACTATATCATACCGGTTCCCTTTCCCCGTCGTCTCCCATGCGTTTTTTACAAAAAAGGAGACAGGAAATCGATTCCTGTCTCCTTTTGGTTGGTTGGATTAAGCCTGGCCGGCCAGCTTCTTGTAGGAAGCGAGGCGGACCTTGGCGTCTTCCTCCTGCTGGACGAAGAGCTTCGCGGCCGCATCCGGGAACTGCTGTTTCAGGGATGTGTAGCGGACTTCGCCGTCCAGGAAGGCCTGGAAGTCGCCCGTGGGATCCTTGCTGTCCACGGTCATCGGATTCTCCAGCTCCGGATTGAACCGGTACAGCTGCCAGTATCCGCACTCGACGGCCTTCTTGATCTCAGCCTGGGCCTTGCCCATGCCGCCCTTGGCCCGCAGGCCGTGGTTGATGCAGGGCGCGTAGGCGATGATCAGGGACGGTCCGTGATAGGCTTCCGCTTCCAGCATGGCCTTGACGACCTGCTGCGGGTTGCTCATGGCGACCTGCGCCACGTAGACGTAGCCGTAGCTCATGGCCATCATGCCCAGGTCCTTCTTCTTGGTGCGCTTACCGGAGGCGGCGAACTTCGCCACGGAGCCGGTGGGCGTCGCCTTGGAGGCCTGGCCGCCGGTGTTGGAGTACACTTCGGTATCCAGCACGAGGATGTTGACGTCCTGGTTCTGGGCCAGCACGTGGTCCACGCCGCCGTAACCGATGTCGTAGGCCCAGCCGTCGCCGCCGAAGATCCAGATGGACTTCTTGGTCAGCAGGTCCTTGTTGGCGAGGATGAACTCGCGGCGTTCGCAGCCCTTCTTCTCGGGATGGGCTTCCAGCGCGGCAACCAGCTTTTCGCCGGCCTTGCGGGAACCTTCCGCGTCGTCCATGTTCTCGAGCCATTCCTTGGCCGCAGCCACCACGTCTTCAACCTGGCCGATCTCGGTCACCTCGGTGATGACTTCCGCCAGCTTGGCGCGGCGCTGGGTGGTGGCGAGGTTCATGCCGAAGCCGAACTCCGCGTTGTCTTCGAACAGGCTGTTGGACCAGGCAGGTCCGAAGCCCTTCTC
>JBGUHQ010000022.1:0-19024 GCA_045112195.1 Christensenellales bacterium
TGAACCTGTAAAATGAAAGTAGACACTGGAAAGTGCCTACTTTCATTTTTGTTGTAGAATAAAGAAAAGGAAGGAAGTGAAGGAATGGGAAAGAAAGGGATTCCGCATAGAAAATGGAGTAAAGAGGAGAAACTGAAAATCATTCACCTTCATCTAGATGAACATATGTCAGTACGTGAGATTGAAAAGGAACATGGAGTCGGAAATGGCTTGGTTTGTGCATGGGTTAAGAAGTATCTGGAGGAAGGAGAAGATGCCCTTGAACCACATAACGGAAATCCCTATTCAGCATTGCATACAAGTAAATCATTAAGCGAAATCGAGCGACTAAGGCTCATGGTTGCAAAGCTGGAAGTGGAAAATGCAAGGTTAAAAAAAGGATACTGGGTGGAAGGAGTTGGTGCAAACAAGGAATACGTTACTGGCTGCGAAAAGACTACGAAGTCATCGAAGAACTCCGGATAAAATATCCTACTGATTTTCTCTGCCAGATCATGGATGTTAACCGTTCCGGTTATTACAAATGGCGAAAACGAAGAGGAATACTCAACCGTTACGAAAAGGATCGCATCCTTTTAACAGAATTACTGTCAGAAGCACATGAAGCACATCCGTCTCATGGTTATCATCGATTGGCAAGAGATGTTTTTCGCCAAACAGGATGGATCTTTTCGGACAATCTTGCCCATAAATGCTGCAAGGTGGCCGGCATTCATTCCCGGGCCAGAAAGTATACCTACCGTCCGCCGGGAGATGAACACCAGGTATTCCCCAATGAGGTTCGAGGCTGTTGGAACGCATCCAGACCCGCCTCAATCGTTGTCTCTGATATGACGGTGTTAAAGGTCGGAAAAAAGTATTGGGAATGGACACTCCTTCTGGACACCTTTAACAACGAGATCCTGGCACACAGTGTTACAGATATCCCCGGCAGCAACAAACCCTACTATGATTGTCTGGCTGTCTTAAACCAGCTGGCAGGAAAAAAGGAAGAGCATAAGCCCCAGGTAGTCTTCCACACCGACCAGGGAGCTGTCTACTCTTCCAAGGCTTTTTGCCAAGCCCACAAACAGTATAACATACTTCGTTCAATGTCACGAGGGGGAACACCGACCGACAATCCTATTATTGAATCTCTGAACGGATGGATAAAGGATGAACTCTATCTCGACTTTGATTTGGGTCATTCCCAGAACGTTCCTGAATTATTAGACAAGTATGTTTATTACTTCAACAACCAACGATGTCATGCTGCGCTGGGTTACAAAAGCCCAATTCAGTACAAGACCGAACTGGGCTTTCTTTGATTTTTTCCTGTCTACTTTCGCTTGACAGGTTCAGTTCATGCGAACCGCGCTTTTGTTTCTGCCGGAAAAGGGAATTATTCAGCAGACTGGATGGAGCTGAGGATCACGCCGACAACCTGGGCGAATCCTTCATCGCTGATGGGAGCGCAGGAAACCTCAAGGATGTAGCCCTTCTGGGTGGTGAAGGCCAGAACGCCGGTGTCTTTTTCCTTGATCGCGTAGCTCAGGGCGGGGAGGCCGTTCACGGTGCCGGCTTCGATATCGCTGATGGTGCTGTCTTCTTTCAGCTGGGCTTCATACTCTTCCAGGCTCATGCCGTTCATGTCCACATACATGACAGCGACAGCGGAGGACTGATCTTCCGTCATGAAATATCCGATGTAACCGTTGCTGCGGTCTTCATCGCTCAGTTCAACGGCCTGCAGCACGTCGGGCATCCAGATCTTGACAGCGATTTCGTCAAAGGTCTTGAAATCGCCGGCAACCTGCTTGGCGGACTCGGCGACGTTCTCCCAGTTCAGGTCGTCCGCCATCGCGGCGGAGCACAGCAGCAGGCACAGGGCCATCATCAGGGCAAACAGTTTCTTCATAAATTCTACCTCTTCTCCCGGGGCTTTTCCCCGATCTTTTTTCGTGTGCCGCATTCCGGCGGCACAAACCTTTGCTATTATACAAAAAAATATGGATTTGGCAAGCGTTTTTTGTTGACCCGGAACTGACAATCCGTATAATAATTTCAGATATCTATTGATTGCTGAAAGGATACGGGGAGAATGAAGAAACTGATTTGCTGCGGTCTGCTCCTGCTGCTGGCCCTCGCGCTGGGCTGCGCGGCGGCGCAGGCGGAAACCACCACGCTGCTGGTGTATATGTGCGGCACCGACCTGCAGAGCGACGCCTGCGAGGACCTGTACGAAATGGCTGACGCGGAAAACGGCGAGGACGTCAACATCGTCGTGCTGGCCGGCGGCACGGCGGAATGGGACCTGGACATCCTGGAAGGAAACACCCGGAACCTGCTTGATTTCCAGAGCGAGGCGGACAGGGCGGAAGACTGGGGATACAAGTCCATGGGCAGCCCGGAAAGCCTGGAGGAGTTCCTGACTTACGGCCTGACCAATTATCCCGCCGACCGGACCATCGTGATCCTGTGGGACCACGGCGGCGGCTCCGAATGCGGCGTCTGCTTTGACGAAACCGCCAACGATGACGGCCTGACCGTGGTGGAGATCAACAAGGTGCTGGCCTCTGTGTCGCGCAAAGTGCCGAATTTTCATATCGATATCTTCGGCTGCGACGCCTGCATGATGGCGACCTATGAAATGGCCGCCATGCTCTCCCATTACGATATTGATTTCTATGTGGCCAGCGAGGAGCTGGAGCCCGGCACCGGCTGGTACTACACCGAATGGCTGCAGGCCCTGGACAGGGATCCTTCCATGTCGGACGAGGACCTGTGCGGCACGATTATCGAGAGCTATATGGACGCGGGCCTGCAGAACGATTCGGATGACTACCTGACCCTCAGCGCCGTCCGCCTGTCCGAGGTCGGCGCGCTGGAAACCAGCATGGAGAAATTCGCTGACGTCATGTCCGGCCAGATCAAGGCCGGCAACCTGTCCGCCGTGCGCCGGGGCCGCAGCCGGATGTACACCTTCGGCTCCTTCGACGACGGCAGCTGGGACATGGTGGACCTGGGCGCCGCGCTGAACGCCTATGCCCAGTTTGATCCGGACACCGCCGCGGAGGCGAAGCGCTGCCTGGCCAAGGCGGTGCTGCTGAGCAGCCAGACGGACAACCTGGATACCTGCTCCGGCCTGTCCATCCTGATTCCCCAGGATACGACCAACGAGTTTGACACGTACCGGGAAGGTTTCAGCCTGACGGACGTGATCCCCAACTGGGTCGATTTTGTCTGCGGCTACGTGGCCGAGCTGCGGGGCGGCAGTTACCAGTTCAGCACGACCACCGCCACCCAGATCACTTCCGATACCAGCTTTGACAATTACTTCGTTCCCGCGACGACCTGCACCACCGGCTGCATGCAGTGGGATGACGAAACCGAAAGCTACGGTGAAGAGCCGGAATCCGAGGGCGTGGAGATCAGGGATACCGACCAGGGTTTCGCCGTGACCCTTTCCCAGGACGACCTGGCGAACCTGGACTATGTGGAAGGCATGCTGCTGATGGATATCAGCGACGAGGATATGGAAGCCTATATCGACTTCGGCCTCATGCGGAACAACCTCATCGACTGGAAGACCGGCACCGTGGTCAGCCTGTATGACGGCAGCTGGCCGGTTTTCGGCGAGCAGCTGGTACCCCTGTATGACCAGACCAGCAACGAAAACAGCCGCCGCAGCCTGATCCCGGTGAAGCTGAACGGTAATTACACCTACCTGGTGGTGGTGTTCCCCGCCGGCAGTACCGAGGGCCGGATCATCGGCGCCAACGCCGGTTATGACGAGAACGGCCTGCCCATCCGGCACACGACGAAGCTGCAGCCCGGCGACAAAATCCAGCCGGTCTACACCATGTACATCGATAACGGGGAAGAAGACCTGCAGGAGTCGGAGTACGTCGGGGATGAGATTATCTGGCAGGACGGCATGACCGTCACCTACGAGGACCTGAGCGATGAAGACGACGACGAACCTGCTCAGATGCTCTTCTGCTTTGTTTTCCATGATATCTTCGGCGAGGAAGACCTGAGCGAAATGATTTCCTTTGAAGTGTAATTTGTTCCGGAATAAAACATCAACCGGCCAGCCGTGGGGGCTGGCCGAAAAAGGTTGCAATCCGGACGCATTGTCTGTATAATTACATACAACGCGATACAACTGAAAGGAAGGTAACTGGACACATGAAAAAACTGATTGCTGTGATTCTGTCCCTGGCGCTGTTTTGCCTGCTGATTCCCGCCGTGGCGGAGGAAGCTTCCCCGGCCGGCACCTGGTATCTCAAAGCCGCGAGCAAGGACGGTGCGGACATCCAGGTGGTCGATCCCGAAGGCATCGTTGTGAAGGTCAATGAAGACGGCACGTTTGCCATTATCTTGGGCGGCGTCACCCGGAACGGCACCTGGACCAGGGAGGATTCCTCCGTGTTCACCATGGCGCTCGCTGAAGACGACAAGACCGAATTCACGCTCGACGGGGAAGAGCTGGTATTCGAGCTGACCGGCACCATTGTCCGTATGTCCCGGACGCCCGGTGAAAAGCCTGAAGGCCCCGCTGCCGTCGCGGCGGAATCCGCCGACGCGTTCGAAGGCACCTGGGTTCCCTTCGCCCAGTTGGAGTACGGCCTGTACGCGGAGCTGAGCGAGGAGGGGAAAGCCGGGTTTGCAACCGTGCAGATCGGAGACGGCAAGGTCCGTTCCCTGTTCAGCAACGGAGAGGGCGGCTTCAGCGAGCTGGCTGCCTACGAAGCTTCCGTTGCCGACGGAAAGCTGACCTTCGAGGACAGCGCCTTCATCCCGATCAAGGCTGTTCTGACCCTGCTGGACGACGGAACGCTCCTCTATGAAACCACCATGTTCTCCGACGACGGGGAGAGCGTCACCATCGGTCTCATCTACGTCCGTGAGGCTGCCGCGGAAGAACCCGCCGCCTGATTGGTTCATAAGCCTCCCCTTATCTGAATATCCGAGGGCCGGAGGGGATTATCCCCTCCGGCTGTAAAAATCAAAGAGAGGTGTCTCCCATGAAGCGTGCTCTGTCCCTGCTCATTCTCCTGGCGCTGCTGCTGTCCTGCCTGGGCACCGCACTTGCGGAAGAGGCGGAGGAAGCGGAAGAAGCGGAAATCAGCGTTGTGGTCAAAAACTACAAGGAATTCCTTGCCGCGGTCAACGAACAGGGCGCGATCCGCGTCCTGATCTCCGCGAAGTATAAACACGGCACTACCGAGGTGACCAACCTGATACCCGCCGGACGCACCGTCCTTGTCGTTCCGGAAAACGGGGAAAGCGCCGTGATCAACGGCCGGGTGGACGTATACGGCGAAGGTGCAATCAATTTCGAGAACATCTCGATCGTCGGTCCCACCGGCGATATCGGCCTGTGGGTCGGTTACGGTGCCAGCGTAACCATCGGCAGCGTCACCGGCGGAAAAGCGAAAAAGGAAAACGGCTTTGCGGCGGTCATCGTTGACAAGGGCACCCTGACCATCGATTCAGCCGTCGGCAGTGACGGTAAAACCGGCTTTGGCGGCGACGGCATTTACGCTTTCGGTGACAGCACTGTCCAGGTCCGCGAAGCCGTAGGCGGCAGTTCGCCAAAAGGCTTCGGCGGATCCGGCGTGATCGCTTTCGGCGGCGCGAAGGTTACCGTCACCGGCAGCGCGGCGGGCGGAAACGGTCTCTATGCCACCGGCAAAGGCGCGCTGGCCGGCCTGAACGGCATCGTGGACGGGGAGGGAACCCTGACCGATGGTTCGGAACTGGAAGGGAAAAAGACCCTGGACCTGGAAGCCGTCGCAAACCGGAATATGCTGGAAAATGCCCTTCGCTGCGGCAAAACCGACATTCTGCTCACTTCCGGATACCGGAACAATTCCGAATTCCCCAATGACATGTATATCTTCTGCCCCGGCGCGGATCCGGTCCGGATCGCCAGCGCGGACGAAAAGAAACCGGCCACCATGGACGGCCGCATGTATCTCGCGACTGGAACCTGGATTTTTGAAAACATCAAGTTCACCCTCAATTCCGGCAAAAAAACGTATACTTGCCTGCGGGCTGCCGGGGACGCGAATGTGACCGCTTCCGGCTCAGTCACCGCAAAAGGTAATGCGATAGGGATCGCCGCGCATGATAACGCCCGGATTGAGTTTACCGGAGACTGCGTCTCCGCTGCCAACGGACTCTACGCGAATGGCAGCGCGACTATCGTCTTTAACGGGAATGTCACGGTCAAAAGCAAAACATTTTTTGCCGTCGGCACCAAGGAAAACAGCTCCATTACTCTCAACGGCAATGTCGATGTCACCGGCGATTCAAACGGGCTGGACGCCAACGGCGGTACCATCACCATGACCGGAGCCGTTCACGTCAAGGGCTCTGCTGATTATCCCGCTGTGTTCGCGGCCGGCGGCGAAATCAATCTGACCGGACCGATCATCAACGACGGGAAATCCGGCTGCATCACCTGCAGAGGCGGCAACGTCACCGTGACCGGCGACGTAACCGGCAAAACAACAACCCGCTATCCCGTATATATGGAACAGGACGCGGGTGACGTGACCATCAACGGCACACTGTACGCCGTCTGTCCCGCGTACAAGGTGATGCACGGAAACCTGACCATCAACGGCGACGTCATCATCCGCACCAAGAAATACTGGACCACCTTCAGCACCACGACCCAACCCGGAACAAGCACTGTGACCGGCGAAACAAAGATCGAAAAATAATCCGCCCCGCAGGCGGAAATCAGCCTGATGAATCAGGAACCCCGGGAGCATCGCTCCCGGGGCTTTTGTTTATTCAAACTGCGCCGCGTACAGCTGGTGGTAGAAGCCCTTTTGATCCATCAGCTGGCGGTGGGTGCCCTGCTCCACCACGTCGCCGTCCCGCAGCACCAGGATCCGGTCCGCGTTCTCGATGGTGCTGAGCCGGTGGGCGATCACGAAGCAGGTCTTCTGCCGCATCAGCTCCCGCATGGCTTTCTGGATTTCCCGCTCTGTGGCGGTGTCCACGTTCGAGGTCGCCTCGTCCAGGATCAGCATCGGCGCGTCGTACAGCATCGCCCGGGCGATGGTCAGCAGCTGCTTCTGGCCCTTGGAGATGTTCCCGCCGTCCTCGCTGATCACCGTATCGTAGCCCAGGGGCAGCCGCATGATGAAGGGATGGATCCGGGCGGCCTTCGCCGCGGCCACCACCTCTTCCATGGTGGCGTTTTCCTTCCCGTAGGCGATGTTCTCAAAGATCGTGCTGTGGAACACCCAGGTATCCTGCAGCACCATGGCGTAGGCGCCGCGGACGCTGCGGCGGACCGCCGTGCGGATTTCCTGCCCGTCCACGCGGATCACGCCGCTGTCCGGGTCGTAGAAGCGCATCAGCAGGTTAATGATCGTGGTCTTGCCCGCGCCTGTCGGGCCTACGATGGCGGTGAGCTCCCCGGCCGGCGCCTCCAGGTTCAGGTCGTGCAGGATCGTCTTTCCGGGATCGTAGCCGAAGGCCACGTGCTCGGCGGTCACGTCGCCCCGCACGTTTTCCAGCAGCACGGCGCCCGGGACGTCGGCGCTTTCCTCTTCCTCGTCCAGCAGGGTGAATACCCGCTCGGAGGCAGCCAGGGCGGAGAACAGCTCGTTGAACACTTCCGCCACGGCGTTGATGGGCCCGGCGAACTTCCGGCTGTACAGCACGAAGGAGGAGATCCGCCCCAGGTCGATCTGCCCGTTCAGGAACAGCACGCCGCCCAGCAGGGCGATCAGGCTGAGGCCCAGGTTGTTGATGGCGGTCATCGTCGGTCCCAGGGTCACGCCGTAGTGCTCCGCGTCGGAGAAGGCGTCGGCCGCGTCTTTGTTGATGGCGTCGAAGCGCTCGTCCACCCGGTTTTCATACGCGTAGGCGAGGATCGTCTTCTGCCCGGAGAGCATTTCTTCCACAAAGCCGTTCAGCACGCCGTAGCTCTTTGACCGCTTCGCGTAGCGGGGCTGGGTCTTTTTCCGCATCTTCACGGTGTAGATGATGGATACCGGCACCGTCACCAGCGTCAGGGCGGACAGGGGCAGGGAGATGGAGATCATCATCGCCAGCGAGCCGACCACCGTCACCACGCTGGAGAGGATCTGCACGATGTCCGTGGCCATGCTGGTGGAGATCACGTCCACGTCGTAGCTGACCCGGCTGATGATATCCCCGGCCTGGTGCCGGTCGAAATAGCCCACGGGCAGCCGCATCAGCTTGTCGAACACGTCCTGCCGCATCCGGCGGGCCATCCGCTTGCTGACCGCGGTCATGATCAGGCTGATGCCGAAGCCCAGCAGGGCGGAACTGAGGTAGCACAGGAGCATGAGCCCCGCGTAGTGCCTCACCGCGTCAAAATTCACCTTGCCCGCCCCGGCGGCGGCCTCCCGGATCGCGGAACCGGCCAGGCTGGGCCCCCACAGGTTCAGCAGGTTGCTGACCAGGCTCAGCGCGATCACGGCCAGGATCACGTATTTCCACGGGCCCAGGTACCGCAGCATCCGGCGCAGCGTGCCCCGGGTATTCTTCGGCTTTTTCATCACGGTATCGCGCGCCATCAGCCCACCTCCGTTTCATTCATCTGCGTTTTGCAGATGTCCCGGTATTCCGGGCAGGAGGCCAGCAGTTCCGCGTGGGTGCCCCGGCCGATCATTTCGCCCTCGTGCAGTACGATGATCTCGTCCATCGACAGGATGGAGGAGACCCGCTGGGCGATGACCACGGTGGTGGCGCCGGCGTGGTGGGCCCGCAGCGCCTTGCGCAGCTCCGCGTCCGTCCGGTAGTCCAGGGCGGAGGACGCGTCGTCCAGGATCAGGATCTCCGGATCCGCCGCCAGGGCGCGGGCGATCAGCAGCCGCTGCTTCTGGCCGCCGGAGAAGTTGGCGCCGCGGATCGCGGCCATATGGTCATATCCGTCGCCGTAGCCCTCGATAAAGCTCCGGGCCATGGCGTCCTCGGCGGCCCGGACCAGCTTTTCCTGATCCGTTTCCCGGCCGAAGGAGATGTTCTCCCGGATCGTGTCGGCGAAGATCACGTCGTTCTGGAACACCACGCCGAACTTCCGGTGCAGCTCGTCCTTGTCGTAGCCGCGGACGTCCTTTCCGTCCACGAATACATGCCCCTCCTGGGGGTCGTAAAAGCGCATCAGCAGGTTGATGATGGTCGTCTTGCCGCTGCCGGTGGCCCCGATGATCCCCAGGCTTCCGCCCTTTTTCACTTTGAAGGAGATGTTTTTCAGGCACTGCTGCCGCTGTTCGCCCAGGAACTGTCCCTGCGCCTCGTCCGGGTCGTCCGCGTCATAGTTGAAGGAGACGTTGTCGAAGATCAGGGCGCTGTCCGACGGGGCCTCGGCCAGCTCGCTTTCCGGCAGGGGCGTCAGGTCCTCTTCCAGGTCCACGACCTCTTTGATCCGGTTGGCGGAGGCGTTGGCCTTGGACATCATCATAAAGATCCGGTTGAAGCCCATCACGCCCATCAGGATCATGTTGAAGTAGGTCAGGAACGCCAGGATCACGCCCGGCGCGGTGTGCCCGCCGTTCACCCGCTGCGCGCCGACCAGCACCACCAGCGTCAGGCCCACGTTCAGGAACAGCGTCACGATGGGCCCGGGCAGGCTCATGATTACGCTGGCCTTGACCTCCTGCTTCATCATCCGGGTGTTGGCCTCGCCGTAGCGCCGCTCCTCATAGGGCTCCTTGCCCAGGGCCTTGACCACCCGGATGCCGGTGATGCTTTCCCGCATCCGGCGCACGAGCACGTCCATCCGCCGCTGCACCTCGTTGTACAGCGGGATGCCCTTCCAGGAAACGAAGCACACCAGCACGATCATCACCGGCGCCATCACGCACAGGATCGCCGCCAGGCCCGTGTCCATCGTCAGCGTGATGACGATGCCGCCCAGCAGCATGATAGGCGAGCGGATGCCCATGGTCTGGATCATCCGCACAAAGCTTTGCACGTTGTAGCTGTCGCTGGTCATCCGGGAGATCAGGGAGGGCAGGCCCACCTTGTCCATCTGGCTGCCGGACAGGTTCAGGGCGGTGCGGAACAGGTCCCGCCGCAGGGCGTAGGTGCTGTTCCGGGCGACCC
The DNA here is from genome assembly GCA_045112195.1 of Christensenellales bacterium. Classification (GTDB taxonomy): domain Bacteria; phylum Bacillota; class Clostridia; order Christensenellales; family Aristaeellaceae; genus Aristaeella. Next base: position 10,084 of record JBGUHQ010000022.1, read on the forward strand.
GGACGCTCATCCGGTTGGCGCAGACGTTCAGGACCCGGGTAATCAGCGTCAAAAGGAGCATGACGCAGCCCCAGAGGATCACCGGCCACGCGTCGGACGCCGCCGGGATCACATGATCAAGCAGATGCTCCAGCACGTAGGGCATCAGCAGATCGGTTCCCGTGCCGATCAGCTTGATCAGCATCACGGCAAGGATGAACCACCGGTAGGGGCGGATGTAGCGCAGGATCAGTTTCATGTCCGGGGCGGAACTCCTTCTGTCGCCTGTTTTTCTCGTACGCCGTTTATTGTACCTTGCATCGTTGCAGCGTGCAACAGGGGGACGGTTCTTTTCGTTGCGTGCAACAGGGGGACGGTTCTTTTCGTTGCGGCGTGTTCGTTCTCCGCATTGACGGGAAGCGGAGGTTTATGGTAGAATACCCCTTGAAATCTGAGGACGGAGGGAATTATCCATGAAACATATTCAGACCCTGAACACCCGTAATCTTTGCGAGAGCGCCAAAAAGGGCGGCTGCGGCGAATGTCAGACCTCCTGCCAGTCCGCCTGCAAGACCAGCTGCGGTATCGCCAATCAGCAGTGCGAGAACAAGAAGCAGGAAAGCGCGAAGTAATTATTCCGGAATCAACATTGCCGCCTTTCAGGCGGCATTTTTCAATGGGAGTACATTATGGTTCATCGTTATCATCTGGATGACTGGTATATCGTGATCGACACCTGCTCCGGCAGCGTGCACGCTGTGGACGAGATCGCCTACGAGATCATCGGCTGCTATGAGAAAAAATCCAGGGACGAGATCGTCCGGGAGATGTCCTCGCGCTTTCAGGAGGATCCGGCGGAGATCGCGGAATGCTGGGACCAGGTCACCGCGCTGAAGGAGCAGGGAAGGCTCTTCTCGCCGGACGTGTTCGAGCCCATGGCCGGGGAGCTGAAACAGAAGACAGCCGGCGTGATCAAGGCCCTGTGCCTCCACGTGGCCCACACCTGCAACCTGAACTGCGCCTATTGCTTCGCCAGCCAGGGCAAGTATCACGGCGAGCGCGCCGTCATGTCCTTTGAGGTCGGCAAACAGGCGCTGGATTTCCTCGTCGCCCATTCCGGCACCCGGCGCAATCTGGAGGTGGACTTCTTCGGCGGCGAGCCCCTGATGAACTTTGACGTGGTGAAGCAGTTGGTTGCCTATGCCCGGAGCATTGAGAAGGAAAAGGGCAAGAACTTCCGCTTTACCCTGACCACCAACGGCCTGCTGATCGACGACGACGTCATCGATTTCGCCAACCGGGAGATGAGCAACGTGGTGCTCAGCCTGGACGGCCGGAAAGAAATCCACGACCGCTGCCGGGTGGACTACGCCGGCAACGGCAGCTGGGACCGGATCGTGCCGAAGTTCCAGAAGCTTGTCCGGGCCCGGGACGGAAAGAACTACTATATGCGCGGCACCTTCACCCATGCGAACCCGGACTTCCTGGAGGATATCAAAACCATGCTGGACCTGGGCTTCACGGAGCTGAGCATGGAACCGGTGGTCTGCGCGGAAAACGATCCCGCCGCCCTGACCCGGGAGGACCTGCCCGTCGTCCTGAAACAGTATGAGGACCTGGCCCGCCTGATGCTTCAGCGCAAAAAGGAAGGCCGTCCCTTCACCTTCTATCACTATATGCTGGATCTCTCCGGCGGCCCGTGCATTTACAAGCGGATCTCCGGCTGCGGTTCCGGCACGGAATACATGGCGGTCACTCCCTGGGGCGACCTGTATCCCTGCCACCAGTTCGTGGGCGAGGAAGCCTTCCGCCTGGGCGACGTCTGGCAGGGCGTCACCAACACCGCCGTGCAGGAGGAGTTCGCCGCCTGCAACGTCTATGCCCGGGAAGAGTGCCGGGACTGCTGGGCGAAGCTGTACTGCTCCGGCGGCTGCGCCGCCAACGCCTACCATGCCACCGGCTCGGTCCGGGGTGTATACAAATACGGCTGTGAGCTGTTCCGCAAGCGCATGGAATGCGCGATCATGCTGCAGTGCGCGCAGCAGCTTGAAGAGAAGGAATCATGAACACGCCGATCTGTGATTTCGTCCGGGCCTACGCGGAGGGGGATCCCGTCCGCATGCACATGCCGGGACACAAGGGCAGGCCGCTGACCGGTCCGGAACCCCTGGACCTGACCGAGATCGAGGGGGCGGACGTGCTGTACCGTTCCCGGGGCATCATCCGGGAGAGCGAGGAGAACGCTGCGTCCCTTTTCGGCGCCGCCCGCACGGTCTATTCCGCCGAGGGTTCCTCCCTGTGCATCCGGGCCATGCTGTACCTGGCCCTGCTCACCGCGAAAGCGAAGGGGCTGCCCCCGCGGCTGCTGGCCGGGCGCAACGCCCACCGCACCCTCATGACCGCCGCGGCCCTGCTGGATATCGATATCGACTGGCTCCTGCCCGCCCCCGGGGAGGACCTGCTTTCCTGCGCTGCGGACCCGGAAACCTTGGAAGCGAAACTGAACGGCAATGATTATATGGCGGTCTACCTGACCTCGCCGGACTATCTGGGCCGGCGGGCGGACCTGTGCGCCGCTTCAGCGGTCTGCCGCCGCCACGGCGTGCCCCTGCTGGTGGACAACGCCCACGGCGCCTACCTGAAGTTCCTGCCGGAGGATGAGCATCCGCTGACCCTCGGCGCGGACGCCTGCTGCGATTCGGCCCACAAGACCCTCTCCTGCCTGACCGGCGCGGCGTACCTGCACCTGTCGGCCGGGGCGCCGGAAGGCTGGGCGGAGCAGGCGGAACAGGCCATGTCCCTTTTTGCCTCCACCAGCCCGTCCTGGCTGATTCTCCGGTCCCTGGACCGGATGAACGCGGAGCTGGCCGGGGATTATCCGGACTGGATCTGCCGCGCCGCGGACCGGGTCGCGCAGATCCGTTCCGACCTGTTCCGGGAAGGCTGGGTTTTCGTCGGAGACGAACCCATGAAGCTGGCCCTGGACGCCGCCGCCTTCGGCTACACCGGGGAGGAGCTGCAGGCCCTCCTGCGCAAAGACGGGATTGCCTGCGAGTTCGCGGACCGGCGTTACCTGGTGCTCATGCCTTCCGCGGAGACCACGGAGGAAGCCTGGCAGCGCCTGCTGAAAGCCCTGCGGGCCGTTCCCCGGCGGGAGGCGCTGAAGGAAACGCCGCCCCCGCTGCCCGTGCCGGAGAAGGTCCTGTCCGTGCGGGAGGCGATGCTTTCCCCGCAGGAAACCCTGCCCGCGGACAAAGCCGTCGGCCGGATCCTGGCGGACGCCTGCGTCAGCTGCCCGCCGGCGGTGCCGGTGGCCATTGCCGGGGAGCGGATCACCCCCGCCGTGGCGGCCTGCATGGCGTACTATGGGGCAGACGAATGCAATGTGGTCAGAGAGCCTTAAATCAGTAACGCTTGCCTGCGGATCACCCTGATCCGCAGGTTTCCCATAGGATACTCAGGAAGAATGACGCGGACCGGAAAGGACAGGAACAGGAAGAATATTCCAGATTGTTACGTATAACAACATACAACTTATTTACACGGGAAAGCAGTATTGCTATACTGGCCTTGCTGAAGGAGGGATTTGGGTTCGTATGGCTGAACCGGCAACTGGACACGAATACATTCTTTGGCTGAAGGAACAGAAGGACAAAAGGCCCCAGTCCTTCGGAAAGTTTTATGACGGATACCTGGATTATAAAGCCAGGGAAAAAGGAATCCCGATCTTCGCCCAGCTGGAACTGACACCGTTATGCAACTTTGACTGCAAAATGTGTTATGTCCACCTGACGAACGAACAGATGAAAGGCGTCCCGCTTCTGACGGTGGAAGAATGGAAGCAGCTGATCCACGACGCCTGGGAAGCCGGTTTGATCCGTGTTAATCTGACCGGAGGCGAATGCCTGAGCTACCCCGGTTTTGAAGAGCTTTACCTCTATCTGCACAGCCTTGGCTGTGAAATCAGGGTGCTGACCAACGGCGCTTTGCTGGATGAGCATTGGACAGCGTTTTTCAAAGCGCATCCGCCGATCCTGATCCAGATTTCCCTTTACGGCGGGGATGAGGAAACCTACGAAAACGTGACAGGGCGCCGGGTGTTCTCCACTGTGGCAGCGAATATCCGCCGGGTCAGGGACGCGGGACTCCCTCTTTTGCTGGCGATCACTCCCAGCAAGTATATGAGGGGCGGGATGGAGGAAACCATCCGCGCGGCAAAATCATTTGACGTTCCGTATTTCATCAATCCGTTCCTGATCAATCCGAACGAGGAAACCGGCAGGTCCGGGCAGGATCATGACCTGACGATCGACGAGTATGTGGATCTTCTCAGGTTCAGGAATGAACTGGACGGGGTGGAAAACCGCTCCATTGATCCGGAACTGCTTCCGCCGCCCGGCGGGCCGCACCGCGAATGCAGTGAATGCGGATTGACCTGTACAGCTGGTATGTCAAGCTTTGATATCGGATGGGACGGAATGATGTATCCGTGCAACAGCTACCTTTTCAAGGCAGGCTACCCGCTGAAGGAAGGATTCCTTTCCTGCTGGAATAAGCTTCACCAAAAGGCCGTCAGCTGGCGCAGGGTTCCCGAATGTATTGAATGTCCCTACGAACCGGTATGTACGACGTGCCTTGTCAGGAAAGCGGAGTTTGCCGGACCGGGGAAACAGCCCCTGGAACTGTGCGAACGGACCAGATATATGGTTCAGCATGGTGTGTACTCCATACCGGAATGTCCATAAACCTACTGAAGAGAAAAGGAGAATGAAGAAATGAAAAAGACCTATGAAACACCCGTTGCGGATCTGCTTGTATTTGATTACAAGGACAATGTCACTGCGTCAGAGGGAGGATATGACGCCAGCCACTGCTTCTACGGAAGGAACCAGGGACAGTGCGCTCCCAAAAACAAAAATAAATGTGATGTTTCGTTAACTCCCGGTACATGCCATGATTAATGCCTGAAGGATGAAGGGGATTCATCCGTCCTGAGACCCATGAAGTGTTTTTTCCGGCGCCGTTTGTGCGCCGGTTTTTCATGCGCTCCAGGCGGATGGAACAGCCAAAGAAGGAACGGCATATTGCCCGATTGATAAAAATCCGCTATAATGCTCTTACAAGCTACAACTGCATACCCTGAACCGCCTGTAAGGAGAATGGACGATGTTAAAGGATTTTGAAAAGAGCAAAGCGGAAGACAAGGACGTCCTGAACAAAGAAATCAAGGAGCTTCGCGCCCGCCTGATCGGCCAGCAGCAGCAGATCCGGGAGAAGAAGCTGCCCATCCTGGTCCTGATCGAGGGCTGGGCGGCTGCCGGCAAGGGCAGCCTGATCAAGGAACTCATCAGCGAGATTGATCCCCGGTTCTACAACGTGGTTTCCCCCGCGGTGATCCCGGAGAGCGAGTCCCGCTATCCCTTCCTCTATCCCTACGCCGCCGCGATCCCGGAGAACGGCAAACTCATCTTCCTGGATTCCGGCTGGATGGAGGCCGTGGTGCGCAAAAAGCTGCGCCTGGAGATCTCCGCGGAGGAATACAAGCGCCGCGTCCGTGCCGTCAGGGAGTTTGAGCGCCAGCTGCGGGACGCCGGCTACCTGCTGCTGAAGATCTTCCTGCATATCGATGAGAAGGAGCAGGAGGAACGCCTGGAGGCGCTGAGCGAAAACGCGGATACCGAATGGCGCGTCAATCCGGACGACCTGTGGCAGCACCGGGAGTACAAGAGCTTCCTCAAGGCCTACGACGCCTTTATGGACAAGACGGACGAACCCGTCAAATGGCATGTGCTGGACGGCCGCCGCAGGCGGACCGCCGTCCGGGACGCGATGAAGCTCCTGGCGGACAAGGTGGACAAGGCGCTGGCAAAGGAGCGCTATGTGGGCGAGCCCTTCGAGGAGGAGTTCCCGCTCCTGAAGATGCCGAAGCTGAAGGACGTGGACCTGTCCCCGACGATTTCTGACGAGGAGTACAAGTCCGAGCTGAAAAAGCTGCAGAAGCGCCTGAGCGAGCTGCACAACGTCATCTACCGGAAAAAGATCCCTGTCATCCTCTGCTACGAGGGCTGGGACGCTGCCGGCAAGGGCGGCAACATCCGCCGCGTGGCCTATCCGCTGGATCCCCGGGGCTTTGACGTGCATCCCATCGCCAGTCCGCTGCCGCACGAATTGAACCGCCAGTACCTCTGGCGCTTCTGGACCCGGCTGCCCCGCACCGGGCATATCGCCATCTTCGACCGCACCTGGTACGGCCGGGTCATGGTGGAACGCCTGGAAGGCTTCTGCACGGAGAAGGACTGGAAGCGCGCCTATAACGAGATCAACGAGTTCGAGCGCCAGCTGACGGACTGGGGCGCGGTGCTCCTCAAATTCTGGATCCACATCGACCAGGACACCCAGCTGGCCCGTTTCACCGAACGGCAGAATACCCCGGAGAAGCAGTGGAAGATCACCGACGAGGACTGGCGCAACCGGGAAAAATGGCCCCAGTATGAGGAGGCCGTGGACGAGATGCTCCGGAAGACCAGCACGGAGAATGCTCCTTGGTTCATCATCGAGTCCAACGACAAGCATTACGCCCGCATCAAAGCCCTGAAGATCATCGTCTGGGCGCTGGAAACCGCCTGCGAACGCCACTTTAAGGACTCATTCGAATAATCCCGTAAACCGGAGCAGGGAAAGCCGATTCGTTCAGCTTTCCCTGTTTTTTGTTTATATAATTATGAATTATTTTATAATCTGTTCCAGCCCGTACAGCAGCGCCAGGTGGGCGGGATACAGCGCGTAGCCGACCCACCGGGGCAGCTTCAGGTCTTTTTTGAAGCGGATCAGGATGAAGGGCAGGCTCAGCAGCGCGTAGGTTTCCATCCGCAGCAGCGAGCTCAGCGGCTTGGACAGGGACGGATCCAGGCTGTTCACGTCAAAGTTCCAGCCGAACAGGCTCTTGGTCACGCTGAAGAAGGAACCGTAGAACAGGAAGTAGGAGACCATGACCGCGGCGATGCCCGGGCGGCTGTCCCGCACGGCGTAAAGCACAATGAACAGCAGCACGCCCTTCCAGCCGTAATCCGCGTTCAGCAGCGTGGCGAGGATCAGCGCGGCCGCCGGCGCCCAGATGTGGCTCAGGAACTTCTTCTCCCGGAGACCCCACAGCGCGCACAGGCCCAGGAACAGGGTCAGGAAAACGTTGGGCTCCTGCCAGGTGTGGTTCAGCGCCAGGTTGTACAGCGGCTGGGAGACCACGCCGACGAGGAGCACCCGCAGCAGGTACTTCGGCACGCTGCGGGTATAGTGGAAGCCGACGATCATGCACCACACGTAGATCGGGAAGGCGATCCGGCCCAGCATCCGCATCTCCGGAATCTGGGGGAAGAGCATCTTGCCCGCGTGGTCGCAGAACATGAAGACCAGCGCGATGATCTTCAGCCAGACCGTGGCGGTGTTGCCCGCCGGTATTCTTTCGGACCGGCGCAGATCGGTGGTTTCCATGGCAGGTTCCTCCTGAAAAAATCCTGTATACAAACACCATATTTATGACGTTACAAGGGGATTATACCACATATTGAATCGGGATTTACTGAAATTTTAAATTTGGACAAATCCTCTTGTTCCCCTTGCAAATCAACGGTTACTCTGATATAATCCCTAATCGGCACATCCTTGCGCTGCAGGAAGCAGCGCCAAAAGTCCGTGAGGAGGTGAAAGAATGATGAACAGGTATGAAATGATCTACATCATCGACGCCGATCTGGAGGAAGCCGCCCGTAAGGAACTGATCGAGAAGGTTTCCGCGCTGATCACGAACAACGGTGGTGAGATCGAGAAGGTCGATGAAACATGGGGCAAGCGCCGCCTGGCCTATGCGATCGACTACAAGACCGAAGGCTGGTACGTGCTGGTGAACTTCAAGGCACCGGCCGATCTGCCCCGCGAGCTCGAGCGTAACCTGCAGATCAGCGAGAACGTTCTCCGTTATCTCGTGATCAAGCTGGTCGAGAAGAAGGCCTCTGTGAAGCCCCGCGCCGAAAGGCCGGCTCCTGTGGCCGCTCCCGTTGAAGAAGCTCCCGCCGCTGAGGAAGCCGTTCCCGCCGCTGAGGCCGCTCCTGTTGCTGAAGCTCCCGCTGAAGCCGCTGAAGAAGCCGCTCCCGCTGAAGAAGCTCCCGCCGCAGAAGAAGCCCCCGCTGACGCAGAGTGATCTTTTGATCACAGGAGGAAAGCAACATGAATAAACTGACCATCATCGGAAACCTGACCCGTGATCCTGAGCTGCGCACCACTTCTGCCGGTGTGAACGTCTGCGACTTCACCGTCGCCGTCAACCGCAGGCAGCGCCGCGACGCCCAGAACGGCCAGCCTGAAGCGGATTTCTTCCGCGTCTCCGCCTGGCGTGAACGGGGCGAGCTCTGCGCCAAGTACCTGGCGAAGGGCCGCAAGGTCTGCGTGATCGGACCGGTCAGCGTCCGTACCTATACAGGCAACGACGGAACAACCCGCGCCAGCCTGGAAGTGACGGCTGATGAAGTGGAATTCCTTTCTTCCCGGAATGACGGGGAAGCCGCCGGCGGATACGCCGCGCCCGCTGCTCCCGAAGCTCCCTCTGCAGATTCCCAGGCAGCCGGTTTCACTGCTGTGGAAACTGATGAGCTGCCGTTCTAACGCTCGAAAAGGAGGAAATGACCAATGTCTGAAGATCGTGGCGAAAGAAGGCCGCGCCCCCGCGGAGGACGCCGTCCCCGCCGGAAGGTTTGCAGCTTCTGCGTAGATAAGATCGAATACATCGATTACAAGGATATCAATCGCCTGCGCCGCTTCACCAATGAACGCGGCAAGATCCTGCCCCGCCGGATGAGCGGCAACTGCGCCAAGCATCAGCGTCAGCTGAGCGAGGCCATCAAGCGCGCCCGTGCCATCGCGCTGATGCCCTACACGGTGGAATAAGATCACAAACAAAACTGCTCCGGAT
>JBGUHQ010000023.1:0-11663 GCA_045112195.1 Christensenellales bacterium
GCAGTCGCAGCCGCTGCGGCGCAGCAGCTGGAGCACGTCGTCCAGGACCAGGCCGCCCAGGCCCGCGCCCTGCATGGACGGGTGGACCGCCAGTCTGTGAAAGATGCCTGGACATACGCCGCAGGACCAGATCAGGCCGTCATATTCCGGCTCCTGGCCGACCATGAGCACCACCGCCGCCGCAATTATATCGTCTTCCCGCATGTAATACAGGTCGCCCTTGGCGATGTCCTCCCGGATCATCTCCTCATTGGGATAGCGGCCCCAGTGCCAATGCTGCAGGCCTTTTTCCTCCATGTGGTCCGCAACGGTCTCGTAAAACGCGAGCAGCTCCTCCGCTTCCCGCTCCGTTGCGCGGATCAGGGATGTCCCGCCGTATTCCATTGCCTGTTTCTCCGTATTTTCTGTCACTTTTCGTCTCCGATTGAAATCACATGTCCCGCTTCCGCCGCCGGCGTCAGTCCATCTCCGCTGAAGGTGATAATCTGCATCAATGCTTTCCCGTCCTCGCCTAAACTCTTGACGGTCAGCCGGATCTTCCGTTCCTTTTCCCCCGGGCTCACCAGGCCTCGGATCAGCCCGGTCTTTTCCCGGTCCGGCAGCCTCACCGCGTGTTCAAAGTCCCAGGTCCCGTTCCGTCCGGGTATCAATTGGTACATCACCCGTACCGCCTTGCCCGCCTTATAGCGGATCGGCAGCACCACCGCGTCTCCGTCCCGCTCCGCTTCGCCGAAGGCGATTCCTTGCAGGTGGCTTCCGGTTTTGCGGTCCGCCGGCAGACGAAACAGCGTTTCCTGATTCTCCTCCGGCCAGCAGTATACCGTGCTCGCGCCGTGAATCTCCCGCAGCCGCGCGGTCAGACCCTTCAGGCTTACGTTTCCTTTTCCGTCCGGGGCAATCTGCTCCGGATCGCTGGCCCGCAGCGCGTTTTCCATCGCTGCGGTAAAATATCCCGTGCCGGTATAGCCGTCCGTTTCCGTGTTCCAGAACCAGCTTTCCTCCATGGCCCCGCTGGAAACCAGCACCCGGCAGTCGCTGCCCTCAAAGGGGTTTCCTTCATCCCAGCCCTTGCCGATTACCGCGCCGGAGTGGCACGCGTCCAGGATCAGGATCTTTTTGCCCGGCAGTTTGTCCATCGTCTCCCGCAGCGTCTCCGGCGAAAGCTTTTCTTCCTCCGCCCCGTCGGAAAGCAGCAGCGACATCTTCGATCCGCTTTCGTCCATCTGCAGGAGCCCGTGGGTGCTCAGGTACACCAGGCACGTGTCCGCCTCGTTTGACCGCCGGAAGGCATCCGCCACCAGCTGCTCAAATCCCGCCACCGTACCCGGTCCGTTCACCTGCCGGATGATCAGCGTATCCTCCGCCGTGTCCTCCGGCAGGAAATCCGTCAGCAGCGCCGCCATCGTCTCCACGTTGTTGGCGCTCGCCGGCTCCGTTCCGGGCATGGACACAAACCGGTCGCAGCCGATGAGCAGGCACCGCGTTACCGTCGGCACCGTGTGGCTCCGCCATACGCCGATCACGCCCAGCGCGATGAAGATCACCCCGCACAGCACCAGGCAGATTACTCTCTTATTCTTCACCCTGTCCAGTCATCCTAAATTAATTATGAATTGTAAATTATGAATTATGAATTCACAAGTTTTGTTTGGCTCAATAGCCAAACAAAACTTGTAATGTCAGTTCCCCGCACTTTCCGTCAGGCGTCAGCCCGTTGGCGCTCTGGAACGCCTTCACCGCGGCGACGGTAGTGTCGTCGTAAACGCCCGTAATCTCATCCAGATAGCCCATCTGCACCAGGCAGTCCTGGATCTGGACCACCAGGTCACCGCTGGCGCCTTCCTGTGCCGTCTCATAGTTCACGCTGGCAGCCGTGGCGGCCACCGCGTCGGGAGAATACATCTTCCCCAGCGTTACGCTGCCCGCCACGCCGTCCACCGGCGTAATCTTGTTCTGGATCTGGAAGGCCCGCACCGCGTCCGCGGTCGTCTGGCCGTATTTGCCGTCGATCGCGCCGTCGTAGTAACCCAGTTCATACAGCGTATACTGCAGGTTCTTGACCGCCTTGCCTTCCTCTCCCTGCCGCATGGCGGCGTAGGTGATGTTCGCCTTGCTGCCGTAAAGCACGCGCTGTGTGGCGGGGCCGGCCTTGCCGTCCACCGTCAGGTTGTTCCGCAGCTGGAAGGCCATCACCGCGGCCATCGTACTGTCGCCGTAGCTTCCGTCGATACTTCCGTTGTAGTAGCCCAGATCCTTCAGCCGCTTCTGCAGCGTCCGGACCTGGTCGCCCGAGCTGCCGCTCTCCAGCGTGACATAGCCGGTAGAGGAGATGTCAGAGGTGTCCCGTCCGGAGTTGTTGCTTGTTTCCTCAATCTTCACCTGCGTGCCGGTGGATTTCTTGGCCGTTCCGCTGTACAGCTTGCTCAGCGTCGCGACGCCGGCCTTACCGTCCGCGGTCAGGTTGTTGTTCTTCTGGAAGGCGATGACCGCCGCTTCCGTGGCCACGCCGAATTTGCCGTCCACGCTGCCGCTCAGGTAGCCCAGATCCTTCAGCTTCTGCTGCAGCTTCTTCACCTCGGCGCCTTCGCTGCCCAGCTCCAGCGTTTCCGTGTTCGAGGACACGACCACGGACCCCCGGGCCGCGTTCGAGGAATACAACGCCCGCAGGGTGTCGGGGCCGGCGATGCCGTCCTCCCACAGGCCGCTGGTCTTCTTCTGGAAGGCGCTCACAGCCGCCGCGGTCCGCTCGTCATAGTTGCCTGTCACCGATCCGTCCATCCAGCCCAGCTCGATCAGCCGCCGCTGCAGCGTCTCGACCTTCTTGCCTTTGGATCCGATCGTCAGGTAGTAGTCTTTTTCCAGGTTCGGGGTCGCCGTGGGTCTGGGCGTATTGGTCACCTTGGCCGTGGGCTTCGCCGTATTCTTCGGCGCCGCCGTGGCATGCGCGTCCTTGTAGCTGATCGCGCTCTTCGCGTTCATCTTGGCCAGGGTCTTTTCGCCCACCTTGCCGTCCGCGGTCAGGCCGTTCGCTTTCTGGAATTCCTTCACGGCCGCTTCCGTTGCCGGGCCGAAGTCGCCGTCTGCCGAGCCCTTGTAATAGCCCAGCTCCTTCAGGCGCTTCTGAACCGCGCGCACGGCCTCGCTGCCGGTAAACCCGCGCTGCAGGCTCTTGGGCGTGGGCGTGGGCGTCACCGGCGCCGGGGTGGGCGTCGGGGTCGGCGGCATGGACGTCACCACCTCAATGGTGGCCTGCCCGGGCTGCGTGGTATCCTGGCTGCCGGGTGCCGGTGAGTCAAACACGATCATCTCGCCCGGGCCCGGGGTCAGCGTCGGCGTAGCAGTCTGCTCAATGCCCCAGTTGTCCCAGCCGTTCCCGCCGCTCTCCGGCGGCGTGGGCGTCGGGGTCAGCGTCTGCTGGCCGTCGTTCCCGCCGTAAATATTCTGCGTCTCGATGACCACCGTATCCGGCGTCACCTCCACGGTCGCCGTCGGCGCCATCGTGTCGAACAGCGCCGGCGTATTGCCGGACGGATTCCCGTTGTTCACCTCATCCGGCGGCTGATAGCAGCCCGACAGAAGCAGGCACAGAGCCAGCGCCCCTGCCAAAGCCGTAATCTTCAAACTCTTCTTCATTCTTCACCCTCCTTTGAAGGGAAAAGCTCAATAAACGTGTTGTAGTGATCTTCCGTGTACCATACATGGCCGTCATTGGAATAAATAATCCGGTACTCGTTCCGCGGTCCGCCTTCGTAATAGCAGTCCGCCTCGTAATACTTCCGGCCCTTTACCACAGGAAGCTTCTGCTCATAGTTCCCGAAGTAATCCCCGCCGATCGTGATCCCCGGGCCGATATCGCCCACATACCGGTAGGTCGTCTTCCAGCCCTGTGCCTCGGCGTCCTTCTTCCGGATATAATTCTCCGGCAGTTCCCCGTGCTCGAAGATATAATCCGCCAGCTCCTGCGCCGCGTCCATCGGCCCGGGCGTTACTGTCGCTTCCGGCACCAATGTCGGCGTCGGCGTCGCTTTATTCTTCTTGTTCTTCCCTGACGCGCTTGCCGTGCATCCGCTCATCAGCAGAATGACTGCCAACAATAGAACGAACAGCCGGACCAGCTTATTGCGATTACTCATTCCGTCCTCACCATCCCTAATTCTGAATTCTGAATTGTTGAGGAAACATCCACGCTTTAGCGTGATATATGTTTCCCATGTTACAGCTGTCAAAATCCCGAAGGGATTTTGGTAACAGCGATCACAGAATTCTGAATTACTTATGGTACCTTTCTCCCGCGTTGATCTTCTCCGCCCGGTACAGCTGCTCCAGCAGCATCACCCGGGCCAGCTGGTGCGGAAACGTCATCGGGCTCATGGAGAGCTCCTCGTCGGCGCGCTCCAGCACATTCTTCCCCAGCCCCAGGCTTCCGCCGATCACAAACACCATCCGCCCGGCGCCCGCGACCTTCATCTCCTCCAGATGCTTCGCCAGTTCCTCCGACGACCGCCGTTTCCCGCCGATCGTCATCGCGATTACCCGGTCCCCCGGTTTGATCTTCGCCAGGATGGCCTCGCCCTCTTTCGCCTTCAGTTGTTCCTCCAGCGCTTCGGACGATCCTCCGGCCGGTTCCGGCAGGTCCGGAATCTCGGTCTCCTCATATTTCCCGTACCGGCTCAGGCGCTTCAGGTATTCGTCCGCCATCTGCCGGTACGCTTTCTCCTTCATTTTCCCCACACAGAGGATCTGGACGCTCACGGCCGTTCCACCCGGGGCAGGCTGTCCCGCTCAATCAGGGTCCAGGCCATGTTCACGCTGCGTTCCCGCTCGCCGTTAATCATCCGCAGCAGCTTTTCCGCCACCAGGGAGCCGAAGGCTTCCTTCGGATGGCCCAGGGTCGTCAGCTTCGGGGTGGACAGCTCCGCATACACCGCGTTGTCAAACCCGATAAAGCCCATCTCTTCCGGCAGCTTCATGCCTTCGCGCTGCAGGATGCCCATCAGGGAGGTGGCGAACACGTCGTTGTAGCAGGTCACGCAGTCCGCTTCCCGCTTCTTCAGCCGGTCCACGAAGGCCTTGCCTTCCCTCGTGCTCTGCCAGTTCATCCGCTCGTCCGTGCCGAACAGCAGCAACCGCTCGTCCGGGATGGAAACGCCTTCGCTCCGCATCTCGTCCAGGAAGCCCTTCAGGCGCTCCTTGCCCTGCAGGTCGTCCACCTTGAACATTCCGCCGGGCCGCCGGTATCCCCGGCTCAGCACTTCCCGCGCCGCGATGCGCCCGCCGCCGTAGTCGTCCATGACCACGTGAGGCACGTTGGACATGCCGGGATAGTAGCTGTTCATGAACAGCACCGGAATGTTCCGCTCTGCCAGGCGGCGGTACAGGTCCTCGTTCTCGTTTTCCTTCGCGGTCCGCGCGCCTTCAACGATCAGGCCGTCCACCTGCCCGTCCAGCATCCGTTCCAGGATGTTCCGCTCTGCCGTGGTATCGTTGTACGTGGCGCTCAGGTTCATCACCACGCCGTTCTCGCTCAGCACGGATTCAATCCCGGATACGATGTTCGGGAAAATATAGTCCGTGATGTACGTGGTCACGACGCCCACGTGCAGCGTACCCTGGGCCCGCCGTCTCGGCCCGTGGCGCACATAGGTGCCGCTGCCCCGCCGCCGGTCCACCAGGCCGTCGTCCTCCAGCAGGGCGATCGCCTGCCGGATCGTCTGCCGGGATACGTTAAAGCGCTGGCGAAGTTCTTCCTCCGTCATCAGGGTCTGTCCGTCGCGGAAAATCCCCTCCGCGATCTCCTTACGCAGGATATCCGCCACCTGCAGGTATTTGGGCTGTTCGGCCACAGTAAACACATCCTTCCTAAACCTATGTTGTCTCTATAATACCAGACAAATCTGTTTTTTACAAGATATGTACGAACATTAATGGTACGAACATTTTGCAAAAAAGTATAAAATAATTTGGAGACAGAAAACTGATCACTGTCTCCCTGAACGATAATTGTACGAACATCTCGTAATAGATTTGTAATCCTACTGCAAACTTTTTCGTGTTTCAATAAAAGTTTGCAGTAGACAAGGAGACAGAGAACCGTCCCCTGTCTCCCGAACATATTGCAAACAGGTAGAAAATAATTCTGAATTCTTAATTCTGAATTCTTAATTCCCTTATCTTCTCCGCCAGTTTTTCCGGATTCCCGGTCTCCACAAACGCGGTCCGTTCATCTTCTTCAAACAGCTCATGGTTCGCCGGGGTATCCCCAAGGATTATGGGCTTTTCCATGGCCCGGTAAATATACGCCTTCCCGGGGATGGTCCGCTTCGCCTTGTCGATCTCCGCGGAGAAGTGCCCCGCCAGGCACAGGTCCGCCCGGGCGATATGCTCCGCCAGCTCCTCCTGGCTCAGCCACGGAATACATATCAGGTTCTCCTGAACCGGTTTCTGCTCCTCCGGTACCGGCCCGATGATCTCAAAGGCGTAGTCCTTTTCCTCTTTGAACAACCTTACCGCGTCCAGCACCACGTCCACGCCCTGCAGCGGCAGGACGCTCCCGAAATACAGCACCGTAAAGGGCGCGCCGGCTTCCTTCTTCACCTTCCTCGGGTAATAGACCGCCCCGTCTGCTTCCAGGTACAGCACTTCAATCTTCTCCGGGTCGCAGCCCAGCCCGGATACGAAATATTCCCCGTGGGCCTTCGTGTCGCAGACCACTGTGTTCCCCAGACTCAGGGTCTTCTCATCCAGCCGCTTCAGCACCTTTGCCGCGAAAGACCCTTCCCGGAACTTCTTCCGGTCCTGCACCATCGTGTCATACAGGGAGATGAAGAAGTCCTCGATCACCGGCTTTTCCCGCAGCTTCCGGAAGAAGGGCAGCACCAGCTGGGGCGCGAACCCGACGAAGACCAGGTCGTGCTCCTTCACCTTCGCCTTCAGGATCTTCGGCCACACCTTCATCAGCCGCTTTGCGTAGCTTTTGTCCGGCTCGGCGATAACCGTCACTGCCGCCGCGTGTTCCTCCAGCAGCCGGATCTCCTGCACGTTCCGCAGGTAATCCCGGTTTTTCGTGGAGATGAACAGTACCTTCTTCCCTTCGATGAGGGAAACCAGCTTCTCGTTCGTCATACCGTTCCCTCCGAAAGGTGCTCCCGGATCAGCTCAAACCACTGCTCCGCCGCCCTGTCCCAGGAATACTTCTCCAGCACTCCCGCCGGGTCTTCCACGGGTTCCTTCAGCAGCGCGTCCAGGTCCACCGTCCCGTCGTCCGGGTCGATATAACGCACCGTGTTCCCGTAGATCTCCCGCAGCACCGGAATGTCCGAAACGATCGCCGGCGTACCCAGGGCCAGCGCTTCCAGCGGCGGGATCCCGAAGCCTTCCGCCCGGGACGGGAACAGCAGCGCCTTCGCGTGGCCCATCAGCCACTTCATATAGGCGTCGGAAATATAGCCCAGGAAGATCACGTTCTTCAGGCTCAGCCCCAGGTCTCCTGCGATGTCAAAGGGCATCTTCCCAGCCACGGCAAACACGCTGTCCGGGTTCGCCGCCGCCTCGTCCATGATCCATTTCAGGTTTTTATGGGGATACAGGTTCCCGATGAAGAAATAGTAGTTCCCTTCCGTCAGCCGGGGATCCTGCTGCTCGTCCTTTTCGTCCTGCGCCTGGATATGCTCCCAGCCGCATCCGATGATCCGGATCCGTTCCCCCTCAATCCCGGCCTTCTCCGTCAGTTCCTTCCTGGAAGCCTCCGTCAGCGTCAGCACGGTGTCCGCCGTGTGCCGCTTTACGAAGATCTTGAACAGGAACCACCACCGGTTGATCTTCCACTGCTTCTTCACCTTCTTCAGGTAATCCTCCGGCAGCGGCAGGTCGTACCGGTCGTTCCGCAGGGAGATCGTATCGTGCAGGCAGGTCAGGGATCCGTTCACCCATTCTGCCCGGTTGGAAAGGTTCACGTTCAGGGCCTTTTTCTTCCGGACGTAGGGGCCGTAGACCACCGTGCCCCACAGGGGCCCGCCGATCTCCTTTTTGCTTCCCCGCTCCTCCCAGGTCGTCACGTGGATGTGCTTCAGTTCCGGAATATGCTCCGCGCCCTTCGGCACCACGATCTCCGCAACGCCCTCCGGCAGCGTCGCGTCCAGCCGCCGGATGATCTCCGCGCAGTACCGAGGCACCCCGTTGATGGGCTCGCTCGTAAAATATCCGTTAATGCAGATCTTTTCATATTTCCGCGCCGCCTGCTTAAGCGCCCGCGCTGCCGCCAGCGCCAGCAGCGCCGTATGCACCGCCAGCACTGCGGTAAAGAACACCGTCAGTCCCGGTACGCCGCTTCCGGAAAGCACCGCCCGCCCGAAGAGGAACAGCACCGCCGCCGACAGGATATACACCCCCGTCAGCGTTCCCTGCCGCCGGAAGGCAATCAGGATCATGCCGTACAGGTTCGTCAGCGCGATCATCCCGCCGCACAGGATAAACAGCGTCAGCTCCGTCCGCAGCGCGGCCAGCGGCGTCTTGTAGATGAACTCCAGCACCGGGATCCCCAGCAGGTATCCCGCCGCCGCGGCAGCCGCCGTCAGCCCCAGGGTGATGGCCGTCAGCCGGACCGCTTTTTGCTTCAGCAGGCTGAACTGCCTTTCCTTCCGCATCTCGCCCAGGCTCTTCAGCTCCGGCTGGTAGATGAACATCCCCAGCAGCACCAGCACGAACACCGGCATATACACAATGTTGAACTGCGCCTGCACCGCGTCCGTCACCCGGCCGTCGATAATATACTTCGGCGCGTTCCCAAGGTACATATTCAGCAGCATGCTCAGGCACAGCGGCGCGCAGGCCCGCAAAAGCTGCCTCACCTTGCCCGCCGGCTTTTCCTCCCGGAAGGCACCCCACACGGACCGGTTCAATACCACCGCCAGCGCCGCCGCCAGCGCCGTTGCCGCCGCCGTGGTCAGCAGGATGTCCTTCGTCAGCACAAACAGGGCCGCGTAGCAAACCGCGAAGGAGAAGATCCGGATGAACAGGATCTTTCCGGCCACGTCCAGCCGTCCCTGCTGCTGCATCCGGCCGTGGAACACGTCCTCTGCCGCCTCAATGCCCTTGTACAGGCAGATCAGGACCACCACCGCGGCCTTCACCGCGCTGTAGCCCCGGAACAGTACCCCGCTCAGCACATACACAATCACCGCAATGGCCATCCCGGCCAGCGAGATCCACCGCGCCCCGGCGTAATCCCGGAAGCTGTACTGCCCCGCGCTGTCCGTCACCTGGAACTGCCGCACCCCGTATTTCCCGATGTTGTACAGCAGATTCCCCGCCGCGTAGGCCATCACAAAAGCCGCCGCGTCCGCGTCTGTCCCGAACCGGGTAATGAACACCAGCAGCAGCATCGTCTGGAAGGAATTCATCGCCGCCGAAAGCAGATTCCACACAAAAGAATCCCGCCGGACATTCCCGGAGGACAACAGCGGATTCTGCTTTCCCTTGTTCATTTTATCTGATTCCTTCTTTTATTTGTCATCCCGAGCTTGTCGAGGGATCTCTCCCCGAGGGCACTTTTCACCGGACTCCACAAAGGCCGACCGGCCGGGGGTTTCCACTGAGGACTATTCGGTTCCCGCCGGTGCTTAACGATAAACGAGCGCTTGCGCGAAGTTTGAGTTTAGCATCCGCTGCGGGGTTCGATTAACGCGAGTGTGTCCGAAGGGGAATCACCGGCGGTAGGGAGGCCTTTATCTCATAAACTCATAAATACCGATCGCGGCTGCTATTCCTAAATTCAAAGAGTCAACTTTTTCGTTGCTTTCAATCCTGACCGCCTGTCCGTACGCGGCAAACTCCTTCGGCAGCCCTCTTCCCTCATTCCCGAACACCAGCGTCCAGACCTCCGGTTTCCCCTTCACCGCTTCCCGCAGCGGAATCGACGCGTCCAGCATAAACGGATACAGCGCCCGCTCCGGATACTTCTCCCGGTATTCCTCAAACCGGTCGTATACCTTCACCCGCAGCCGGAAGATGCTCCCCATGCTGGCCCGAACGGTCTTCGGGTCAAACACGTCCGCGCAGGGCCTCACCAGCGCCACATCCTCTATTCCGAGCCCCAGCGCCGTCCGCAGTATCGTCCCGATATTCCCGGAATCTCCGGGGTTATGCAGCACAATATGCGGCTTTCCCGGGTCCGGCTCGTCCTCAAACTTCCCGAACACCGCCGCGGCATAGCAGTTCTCCTTTCCGCTGATCCGCGAGAGCGCCTTGTCCGCTTCCTCAATCCGGATCCCGTGCTCTTCCGCCAGCGCGCGCAGTTTGTCCGCGCCTTCCCGCCCCGCGGCGGAGGAATGCACCAGCAGCCGCCGGACGCTGTCCGGCCGGTATTTCAGGCACTCCATGCTGGGGAAGATCCCCGGCGCGTAGCTGTAATCCAGTTCGCCCTTGTAGGCGCTTAATGACGGCATCTTTTTTACGGCTCCTCTTCCGCTTTGCGCAGGTGTTTCACTTCGTCCAGCGAGACCCAGGTGGAACAGCTGTTCTTGTCGAACACGAATTCCACCTTTGCCCGCTCCTTCCGGTAGTCGATCTCGGTTACCGTGCCCTGGCATCCGCTGAACAGCGGATCCTCCAGCGTGACCTCTTCCCCGATGTGGCAGGCCTTCATGGATCCGACCAGCCCGTCCTTCTCCAGCAGCTTCATCGCGAAGTCCAGGTCCGATCCTTCCAGCTCATATCCGTCGTCCCGCCGTCCGACCCGCCGGATCACCCCGTCCATTCCGTAGAACTCCCGGTAATCCGTCATCCGTTCCTTGCTGTAGATAAACACATATCCCGGCAGCAGGTCAAAACGCTTCTCAATGTTCTCGCCCTTCTTCCGTTGCTTCCGGATAATCTGGGGAGAAAAAGCCCTGTCCGCCCCGCGGATCTCCATCAGCTGCGCGATCACCTTGCACCGCTGCGTCAGGCAGAACAAACAGTACGCGTACACCGGCTTCCCTCCTCTCCTGACATAATTATGAATTCTGAATTATGAATTCTGAATTACTCACGCAATAATCTCGTCCAGCCGCTTCCGGATCTTTTCCGCGGTCTGCTCCGTGTTCAGCCGTTCCCTGATCTGCTTCTGCCCGGCCTTCACGATCTGCTCCCGATACGCCGGGTCGTCCTTCAGCCGCCGCAGGTAAGCCGCCGCCTGACGCACATCCGGCTCCGCCCAGGCCGCGCCTTCCTGCTCATACCGGTACGCGTTTCCGACCGGGACCATTTCGCAGTCCACCAGGCACGCCGTGCCCTCCGGCATAAACTCCGTGTTCGCGCTCCAGTTCGTCGCCACCGCCGCCGTCCCCAGGCTCATCGCCTCCGCCAGCACCAGGCCGAAGCCTTCGCTCCGGTGCAGGCTCAGGAACACGTCGCACAGGCGGATCAGGCTGTTCAGCCTCTCCTTGTCCATCCGCTCCGTGATCAGGGTATATCCGGCCTTCCCGCCGATGTGCTCCTCCACGAAGGCCACATCCTCCGGCTTGGGATTGCTGATCTTGATCACCAGCTTCACGTGTTCCGGGTTCTCCCCGTAGGCCTCCCGGAACGCGTCGATGGCCGCTCCCGGGTTCTTCCGGCTGGCAAAGCTGTTGCTGTCGAACATCATCAGCACCAGGAAGTCGTCTTCGCTCAGGCCGAAGTCCGCC
>JBGUHQ010000024.1:0-22975 GCA_045112195.1 Christensenellales bacterium
TATCCCTTCGGATCGGTCATCAACGGCTTCTGCGGATCGGATGAGTTTAAAGCCCTTTGCGCGGAATACGGCATCGAGCCCGGATCGGTCAACATCGGCCCGGTCACGCCTGTTGCCCCCACCGGCGACACGAACAAGATCAAGGCGTTCGTAACCCGGTGCTATTCAGTCATCCTGGGCCGGGAGCCGGACGCGGCGGGCCTTGACGCCTGGGCGGACGCGCTGGCCACCGGCAAGGCGAAAGCTTCCGAGATTATCGACGGCTTTGTGAACAGCCAGGAGTACCTGAGCAAGAACCTGAGCCATGAAGCCTCTGTGAAAGTGCTGTATCAGGCGATGCTGGGCCGGGATCCGGATCCGGCCGGACTGGCCGCGTGGGTGAAGGTCCTGGACGACGGCAATCCCTTCGCGGTGGTCATCAACGGCTTCTGCGGATCCACCGAATTCATCAATCTTTGTAATGAGTATGGCATCCAGCCGGGCTCCGTGCAGGTCAAGGCCGCGTTTGTGAAGCGGGTATCGATCACGCCGGAAGGCTCCGATGCGGAGGAATCGGCGACATACGTCGCATATACCTCTGAGTACATCAACGAAGAGAAGATCCGGGCGTTCGTGAAGCACTGCTATGAGACCGTGCTGGGCCGCGAGGGCGACGAGGAGGGCATCGCGAACTACACCGCGCTGGTTATGGACGGGAAGAAGACGCCGAAGCGAGTCGCGTATGAGTTCGTGTTCTCACCGGAGTTCCAGAATCAGCTGCCCGGAAACGAGGAACTGATTAAGATTCTGTATAAGCTGTACCTGAACCGGGAGCCCGGTGCGGAAGAGCTGGCGGGCTGGATTGAGATGCTGGATGGCGGAGCCGGCCTGGATGAGGTTCTGAAGGGCTTTGCGGAGAGCGCGGAGTTCAGGGCGATTATGAGAGAGATGAAGGAGTAAGGAGATGCATTTCTTATTGGAAGCTGTGGAGATGATCCACAGCTCCTTTTTTCAGGGTTATTTCCTTGTAAAAAGATGGGTTGTGGGATATAATAAAATGTCAAAGTATGACATGACGGAGGGAGATCCTTCTGCTGTTCTTCGAACCACGGGGCTGCCGCCCGTTTTCCGCTGAGAAAGAGCCACCGGCTCTTTCTCCGGGCGCTCCAAACCTCGGGATGACACGACGAAGAATACTATGACAGAATAAGGAGCTATTGTATCCATGAAAACAACCGCGTTAATCATGGCGGGAGGCCGGGGAGAACGGTTCTGGCCCATGAGCCGGAAACGGATGCCGAAGCAGTTCCTGCCGCTGACCGGGACGGACCGGACCATGATCCAGAGCACGGTGGAACGGATTCTGCCGCTGGTGAACATGGAAGATATCCTGATCGCCACGAACAAGGAGTATAAAAACCTGATTAAGGAGCAGCTGCCGGACCTGCCGGAGGAGAACATCCTGTGCGAACCCATGGCGAAGAACACGGCGCCGTGCATCGGCTGGGGCGCGGTGACGGTCCGGAAACGCTACGGGGACGCGATGATGATCGTGCTGCCCTCCGACCACCTGGTGCAGCAGCGGGCCCTGTTCCGGGGCGTGCTGAAGAGCGCGATCCGGACGGCGGAGGAGACCGGCGGCCTGGTGACGCTGGGCATCTCGCCCAAGACGCCGGACACCGGGTACGGCTATATCCAGTATGACACGGAAGAGGATACGGGTTTTGACAGCGTGTTCAAGGTGAAGCGGTTTGTGGAAAAGCCGAACCTGGAAACCGCGAAGGAATACCTGGCCACGGGAGAATACCTGTGGAACAGCGGGATGTTCGTCTGGAAGGCTTCCACGATCCTGAAGGAAATGGAAGAGAAGCTGCCGGGGAACTATGAGCTGCTGCAGAAGATCGAGGAAGCCGTCGGAACGGAGAGGGAAGAGGAAGCCGTGGAAGGCGCTTTCGCCCTGATGGAATCGATCTCCATCGACTACGGCATCATGGAAAAGGCGAAGAACGTCTATGTGCTGCCGTCGAGCTTCGGCTGGGACGACGTGGGGAGCTGGCTGGCGGTGGGCCGGATCAATCCCGGGAACGACGCCGGGAACGTGATCAAGGGCGACGTGGTGTCGGTGAATTCCACGCGGTGCATCGTGCAGGGGCATGAGAAGCTGGTGGCGATGGTCGGGATGGAGGATACCATTGTGGTGGATACGCCGGACGCGCTGCTGATCTGCGCGAAGGACAGCGCAGGGGACATTAAGAAGGTGCTGGAAGTGCTGAAGGCAGTAAACAGAGAAGAGCTTTTATAATTCAGAATAAAGAATTCAGAATTCAGAATTATGAGGAGAGAGAAGCAAATGAAAAAGGCATTGATTACCGGTATTACGGGACAGGACGGAAGCTATCTGGCGGAACTGCTGCTGGAGAAGGGATATGAGGTGCACGGGGTGGTGCGGCGGAGTTCCGTGCCGACGACGAGCCGGATTGACCATATCCTGGACAAGCTGCACATCCATGAAGGGGATCTGAGCGACAGCTCCAGCATCTCCAAGATCGTGCTGCAGGTGAAGCCGGATGAGATCTACAACCTGGCGGCGCAGAGCCATGTGCAGGTATCCTTTGAAGCGGCGGAATACACCGGGGACGTGGACGCGCTGGGCGTGCTGCGGATCCTGGAAGCGGTGCACAACGCCGGGCTGGACAAGGTATGCCGGGTGTACCAGGCGTCCACCAGCGAGCTGTACGGCAAGGTGGAAGAGGTGCCCCAGAACGAGAAGACGCCGTTCCATCCCTATTCTCCCTACGCGGTGGCGAAGCAGTACGGATTCTGGATGATCCGGCAGTACCGGGATGCCTACGGCATCTTTGCCTGCAACGGTATCCTGTTCAATCATGAGAGCGAACGGCGCGGCGAAACCTTCGTAACCCGGAAGATCACCCGGGCGGCCGGGCGGATCGCCTGCGGGCTGCAGGACCACCTGGAGCTGGGCAACCTGGACAGCCTGCGCGACTGGGGATACGCAAAGGACTACGTGGAGTGCATGTGGCTGATCCTGCAGCAGGACGAGCCGGATGACTACGTGATCGCCACCGGCGTGCAGCACACGGTGCGGGAGTTCACGACGCTGGCCTTTGCCCACGACGGGATTGAGCTTGAGTGGAAGGGCGAAGGGATCGACGAGAAGGGCTACGACAAGAAGACCGGAAAGATGGTCGTGTGCGTGAACGAGAAGTGGTACCGGCCGACGGACGTGGTGAACCTGTGGGGCGATCCGACGAAGGCCAGGACGAAGCTGGGATGGAACCCGCAGAAGACGAGTTATGAAGAGCTGGTCGCCATTATGGCGGAATATGATTACAAACTCGCCAAGCGAGAGGCGAGTTTGTAATTCAGAATTCAGAATTATAATAAGGGATCCCTCGACTGACTTTGTCCTCAGGGCTGCCGCCCGTTCCTTACTGAAAACGAGCGCACTGGCTCGTTTTCCGGGCGTGCGGAACCTCGGGATGACACCATAAACGTCGAGGGAAAGTAGAAGTATAAGGGTTGGATTTAAGGAGATAGGGATTTGAAAGCATTGATTACCGGCAGCGAGGGGTTTGTCGGGAAGTATCTGCGGGCGGAGCTGGAAGCGCACGGGTATGACGTGACGGGACTGGACCTGGCGCCCGGGGAGAAAACCGTGGCCGTGAACCTGCTGGAAGCGGAGAAGGTTGACGCGCTGCTGAAGGAACTGCAGCCGGAGGTGATCTTTCACCTGGCGGGCCAGGCCAACGTCGGGCTGAGCTGGAAAAAGCCGGCGATGACGATGGAGATCAACCTGGTGGCGGCGGTGAACCTGATGGAAGCGGCGCGGAAATACTGTCCGGACTGCGCCATCGTACTGGTCGGCTCCAGCGACGAGTACGGGAACCTGAAAGAAAAGGGACAGCTGGTGTCCGAAGAAACGCCGCTGCAGCCGATGACGCCCTACGCCATCTCCAAGATTGCCCAGGAGCAGACAGGCCAGGCCTACGCGAAGGCGTACGGGATGAAAATCTGCATGACGCGGAGCTTCAACCACGGCGGGGCCGGACAGAAACCGGGGTTCATGATTCCGGACTTTGCCCAGGGGATCGTGAAGGCGGAGCGGGGCGAAGCAGACGCGGTATGCGTCGGGAACCTGAGCTCGAAGCGGGACTTCACCCATGTGAAGGATATTGTCCGGGCGTACCGGCTGATTGCCGAGAAGGGAAAGGCCGGGGAGATTTACAACGTCGGGAGCGGAAAGACGTACAGCGCGCAGGAAGTGCTGGACAGGCTGATCGTCCTGGCAAAAGCACCGGTGGCGGTGAAGCAGGACCCGGCGCGGATGAGGCCCAGCGATACGCCGGTGATCTGCTGCGACCATTCGAAGCTGACCAGGGACACGGGATGGGAGCCGGAGATCCCGCTGGATGAGATATTGAAAGATACGCTGGAATACTACAGGAGCTGCTGATGATCAAGACGGTGAAGGAGATCTGGGCGTACCGGAGCATGGTCCGGTCGCTGGTGCACAAGGATCTGCGGGGACGGTACCAGGCGAGTGTGCTGGGCTTTCTGTGGACGTTTATCGTGCCGCTGTGCCAGCTGCTGGTATACACGGTGGTGTTTTCGATCATCCTGCGGAGCACGGTGGAGAAGTTCTACCTGTACCTGTTTGTGGCCCTGATTCCCTGGAACTTCTTTTCAGCCTGCCTGACGGCCGGATCCAGCTGCCTTCTGCAGCAGCAGAGCCTGGTGAACAAGATCTATTTCCCGCGGGAGGTCATTCCTGTCGCGTTTGTGACGAGTTCGTTTGTGAACATGCTGTACTGCGAGATCGTGGTGTTCGCGGTGGCGCTGTTCTCGGGTGTGCAGTTCAATATCCTGGGGCTTCTGTGCCTGCCGCTGGTGATGGCGGTGGAGTATATCCTGGCGCTGGGGATCACGATGATCATGAGCGCGGTGAACGTGTATTTCCGGGACCTGGAGCATATCCTGGGGATTATCTCCATGGCGTGGATGTTCATGACGCCGATCATGTACGATCTGAGCATTGTGCCGGAGCGGCTGCTGCCGCTTTTCAAACTGAATCCCATGACGAATATTGTGACCGCGTACCGGGATATCCTGTACGCAGGGAGTGTACCCAAGCTCGCGACGCTTGGTCTTTCTTTTGGGATAGGGTTAGTGGTCCTGGCTTTAGGCTTCCTGGTGTTCGGGAAGCTGAAACGCAGATTCTCGGAGGTAATGTAACGTGAAAGAAATCGTTATTGACGTCCGGGATGTGAAGAAGATGTTCCGGGTGTACCGGGACAGGGGGAACACGCTGCGGGACCGGTTCCTGACGGCGGGAAGAGGAAAATACCAGAAGCACTGGGTGCTGAACGGGATCTCTTTCCAGGTGAGCCGGGGCGAGGCGGTGGGCCTGATCGGGGAGAACGGATGCGGGAAGAGCACGACCCTGAAGATGCTGACGAAGATCCTGTATCCGGACGAGGGAACCATTGAAACCAAGGGCCGGGTTTCCAGCCTGATCGAGCTGGGCGCCGGGTTCCATCCGGACCTGAGCGGCCGGGAGAACATCTATACCAACGCGTCGATTTTCGGCCTGAGCCGGAAGGAGATCAACGAGCGGCTGGAGGAGATCATCGCCTTCAGCGAGCTGGAGGAGTTCATCGACGACCCGGTGCGGACCTATTCCAGCGGCATGTATATGCGCCTGGCATTCGCCGTGGCGATCAACGTGGACGCGGACATCCTGCTGATCGATGAGATCCTGGCGGTGGGCGACGCGGCGTTCCAGGCGAAATGCTTCCGGAAGCTGCAGGAGATCAAGGCAAAGGGCACGACGATCGTGATCGTGAGCCACGCGATGGCCCAGATTGAGCAGATCTGCGAGCGGAGCATCTGGATTGACGAGGGACTGATCCGCATGGAAGGCGCACCCCGGGACGTGCATCCCCACTATATGGAATGGATGAGCCGGAAGGACCAGCCGGAAGAGGAGGAGCCCGAGGAGAAACCGACGCAGGAAAAGGATACGGAAGGCAACCTGCTCCGGTGGGGCAGCGGAGAGGCCCGGATGACAAAAGTGAAGGTACTGGGCGCAGACGGGAAAGAGAAGACGAAGTTCACCCCATGGGAGCCCTTCACGGTCCATATCGACTACACGGCGGAGAAGGAACTGGACGACGCGGTGATCGGCCTGGCGCTGTACCGGAGCGACGGGGTGCTGATCTACGGGACGAACACCCTGATCGACACCTCAAAGCCGGTGACGCTGAAAAAGGAAGGCAGCATCGACCTGAAGATCGACGGCCTGCAGGCGGCGAACGGAGAATACATGATCGACCTGGCGCTGCACAAGCCGGATGGGTTCAACTATGACTTCTGGCGGGATATCTGCCGGATCCGGATCGCGGACAGGATCCAGGCGCCGGGGGAGATCGCGCTGAAACACGAATGGGACGTGCGGTAACGAGGACGAAAGGAACGGGGCATGGGAAGAATCAAGAAGATCATCGGCGCGTTTATTCACGCACCGGAACGGTTTGACACCCTGGCGGACCGGATCGCGCGGCAGGCGGAGCGGATCGACGAGAAGGAAGCCGCGCTGCACAACCGGATAGACGGGATCAACGCGGACTGGCTCATGGAGCAGATCTGCGAGGACCCGGTGAGACGGATCCAGCTGAAAGAGGTCACACAGGACGGGCTCATGGAGTGGCTCTGCGATGATCCGGCGAGGCAGAACCGGCTGAAAGAGGCCGTTCTGGACCCGCTGTGCGAGGACCGGGAGAATCTGAGCCGGCTGAACCGGGGCCTGAGCATTACCCCCACGGTATGGGGCGACCCGGATCGGCTGGAGATCGACGAGACCGCGGCGGTGTTCACCTGCTTCTTCAACACGAACTCCGGACGGATTACAATCGGGGAGTCCACGTTCGCCGGATCCGGGGTGAGCATCCTGGCCGGGACTCATGATCCGAAGCTGACCGGGTATCTGCGCCGGGACGCGGAGATCACCGAGGGCTGTGATATTAAGATCGGTAAGGGCGTGTGGCTGGCCAGCGGATGCACAGTGCTGGGGCCCTGCCAAATCGGGGACAACGCGGTAATCGCCGCCGGCGCGGTGATTACGCCCGGAACCGAAGTAAAGGAAGGCGAGATCTGGGGCGGCGTGCCGGCAAAGAAGATCGGCGCGGTGGAGGAGCTCCGGATGACGCCGGACAACCCGGCGGTGCAAAAGGCCTTTGAGCGGAGCGGCGGCATGCTGTTCGCCGACGGCTGGGGCGAGCGGACGCCCGGAATCCTGAACGTGCCGGGGCACTGGCTGTATAAAAAGACCGCGGTAGTGATGACCGACCGGCCGGAATGGAAGTTCGGATACCGGAAGGACGGAAGCGGAAGCTGCGTGATCCGCTTCAAAGGTCCGGAAGGGGAAGAAGAAATCACGCTGGACGCCTCCGAGGGAGAGGCGGCGGTTCACCTGCCGGTGAAGGCCGGGGAACTGGGTGAGGTGACGCTGGAGCCCGAAGGCGGGGAGAAAGTGTTCCTGGCATTCTGGGATAAAGATGCCGAGACGAATTCAGAATTCATCATTCAGAATTCAGAATTAAAAGAAGGAAACGAGGACGGCGAAGAGGCCTACTCCGAAAGCGGAACGCAAGGACCGTCACTCTGTTCCCCCGAAAACGAAGAAGTCCGGATGCTGGATATCGAGAAGATCATGGAGGAGATCCGGGCGGAGGCCGCGAAGCGGGAGCCCTACGCGGAAGAGCAGGCGTTTGAGCAGGTATCCGGCGCGGAGCGGCGGAAAGCTGAACGGCTGAGGGAACAGGTGGAAGACCTGACGGGGCATTACGAGATTCCGGCCAACTACCAGGCCCAGTTCCCGGGCCGGAACCCGGTGCAGAAGGTGTACAAGAAGTTCGCGACGAAGGCGATGCAGTGCGTTGCCGCGCCGATGGGCGAGCGTGTAACGCAGACGAACCTGGCGATGAAGACCGCGCTGGAGAAGGCGGTCGAAGTGATCGAGGAGCAGGAGAAGCGGATCCAGGAGCTGGAGAAGAAGATTAATTCATAATTATGGATGCAATGGGCTTCTATCCTATGAGGGGCGGATGACTCCTCAACCATTCAGGGTTGCAGAGATTGAGTACGGGCGGGGAGGTCAGGTATGCGCATTGTTCAGTTGTTGCCGACGATGTCCTTCGGGGACGCGGTGAGCAACGACGCGGCGGCGATCCGGAAGATGATCCTGGAACAGGGATATGAAACGGAAATCTACGCCTCGAATATTGACGCGCGGCTGCCGGAAGGGCTGGTGGCGAAGCCGGACAAGATGGCCCCCCTGACGGACGAGGACATCCTGGTCTACCACGGATCCACGGGGGATCCGCTGAACCGGCTGGTGCCGGAGCTGGGCGGAAAGAAGCTGATGCGGTACCACAACATCACGCCGCCGGAGTTCTTCCGGGGATACGACCGGGGAGCGGAGCTCCGCACGAAGGCGGGATACCGGGAGATCCGGGCGCTGAGCAAAGCCTTTGACCGGTGCATATGCGACAGCGACTATAACCGACAGGAGCTGCGCCGGATGGGGTATGAATGCCCGATCGACGTATGCCCGATCGTGATTCCGTTTGAGGACTATGACAAGGAGCCGGACGCCGAGGTGCTGCGGAAGTGGCAGGGGGACGGCTGGGTAAACCTGCTGTTCGTCGGGCGGATCGCGCCGAACAAGAAGCAGGAGCACGTGATCCGGGCTTTTGCCCAATACCACCGGCAATATAACCCGAAGAGCCGGCTGTTCCTGGTCGGGAATCCGACCGGGATGGAGAAATACGACACGCAGCTGAAGAACTACGCCTGGGACCTGGGGCTGGCCGGGCGGGTGATCTTTACCGGGCAGATCCCGTTTAAGAAGATCCTGGCGTATTACCGGCTGGCGGACGTGTTCCTGTGTATGAGCGAGCACGAGGGATTCTGCGTGCCGCTGGCGGAGGCGATGCACTTCGGGAAGCCGATCATCGCGCTGAAAAAGTGCGCGGTGCCGGAAACGCTGGGAGAAGCGGGGCTGGTGCTGGAAGACGCCTCGCCGGAGATCGCCGCGGCGGCGATTGACCGGGTGATGAAGGATGGGGAGCTGCAGGCGGCGTTCGCCAGGGGGAGAAAGAAGCAGCTGGAGAAGTTCGCGTATGAGAGCGTAAAGGCCAGGATGCTGGAGTGCATTATGGCGGTGCTGAAACAAGAGGAAGCATGAAGAAGATCGGATTTGTGACGCCGTGGTACGGGGAGGAAATCCCGGGAGGCGCGGAGGCGGAGCTGCGGGGGGTGGTACACCACCTGAAGGACGCGGGCGCGGAGGTTGAAGTGCTGACCACGTGCGTGAAGAGCTTTGCCAGCGACTGGAACGAGGATTACCATCCAGCGGGGCTGACGGAAGAGGCCGGGATCCCGGTGCGGCGCTTTCCGGTACGAAAGCGGGACACGGCGGCCTTCGACCGGGTGAACGCGAAACTGATCCAGGGCCGGATCCTGACGGGGGACGAGGAAGAAACCTTCTGCCGGGAGATGATCAACAGCCCGGCGCTGTACGACTACATGCGGGAGCACGACGGGGAATACGGCCTGTACTTCTTCATCCCCTACATGTTCGGGACGACGGTATACGGGTGCCGGATCCGGCCGGGGAAGAGCGTGCTGATTCCCTGCCTGCATGACGAGAGCTACGCCTATATGAAATGCCTGCGGGAGCCGTTCTGCCAGGCGGCGGGCATGGTGTTCAACGCGGAGCCGGAGCGGCAGCTGGCGGAGAAGCTGTTCGGCCTGAGGGGTGAGACGTTCACCACCTTCGGCATCGGGATGGACACGGACCAGACCAGCGACCCGGAGCGGTTCCGGGCGAAGTTCGGGATCAGGGAACCCTTCATCCTGTACGCCGGGCGGAAGGACGCGGGGAAGCGGGTGGACCTGCTGATCCGGTACTTTACGGAATTCAAAAGGCGGAACCCGGGAGAGATGAAGCTGGTGCTGATCGGCGGCGGGGAGATCCCGATTCCGGAAGGCGGGGATATCCTGGACCTGGGCTTTGTGGACCGGCAGGACAAATACGACGCCTACGGCGCGGCGGAGCTGTTCTGCAATCCCAGCGAGATGGAGAGCTTCTCCCTGGTGATCATGGAGAGCTGGCTGGCCGGGCGGCCGGTGCTGGTGAACGGGAAGTGCGCGGTGACGAAGGACTTCGCGCGGACGGCCGGCGGCGGACTGTGGTTCGAGGGATACGGCGAGTTTGAAGGCGGCGTGAAATACCTGACGGAGCGGAAGGACGAAGCGGCGCGGATGGGACAGAACGGGCGGAAGTACGTGCTGGAACATTTTGACTGGAACGTGATTACCGGCAAGTATCTGGAACTGATTCGACTGCTTACGTAACGGAAAGGAACGGAAAACACTTTGGAGAAGATCGCGTTTGTGTGCCAGCGGTACGGCAATGAGGTGAACGGCGGATCGGAGCTGTACTGCATGCAGACGGCCGAGAAGCTGGCGGAGCGGTACGACGTGACCGTGTACACCACCTGCGCGCTGGATTACATGACGTGGAAGAACCACTACGCGGAGGGAGAGGAAACGATCCGCGGAGTGAAGGTAAAACGGTTCCCGGTGGAACAGGAACGGAACCAGGAGGCGTTCGACCGGATCTCGCTGAAAGTGTTCACGGACCCGAAGCACACGGACGCGGAGGAAGCGGAGTGGATCCGGGAGCAGGGGCCGTACTGTCCGGCGCTGCTGAAGGCGCTGAAAAAGGAGTACGGGGAATACCGGGTTGTGTTTTTCATGACATACCTGTATTATCTTTCCGCGGAAGGGCTGCCCATGGGCCTTCCGAACGCGGCGCTGATCCCCACGGCCCACGACGAGGCGCCGGTTTACCTGAGGCACTATGACAAGGTGTTCGGCGGGGCGAAGGCGCTGGCCTGGCTGACGCCGGAGGAGCGGGAATTCGCCCGGAAACGGTTCCCGCAGATCAGGGAGACGCCGGAGATCCTGGTGGGCGCGGGCATCGACGCGCCGGCGGGGGAACTGCCGGAGATTCCGGAGGAGATCCGGGGAAAACGGTACCTGGTTTACGCCGGGCGGATTGACGAGAACAAGGGCTGCGGCGAGATGTTCGACTTTTTCCGGCGGTACAAGCGGGAATACGGCGGGAACCTGAAGCTGGTGCTGATGGGCAAGGCCGTGATGAAGGTGCCGGCGGATCCGGACATCATCCCCCTGGGTTTTGTGAGCGAGGAAATGAAGTTCGCGGTGATGCGGGACGCCTTCGCGCTGGTGCTGGCCAGCCGGTTTGAGAGCCTGAGCATGGTGGTGCTGGAAAGCATGCTGATGGGAAGGCCGGTGCTGGTGAGCGGGCACTGCGCGGTGCTGCGCGGGCACGCGGTGCGCAGCGGCGCGGGACTGTATTTTGAGACCTACGGCGAGTTCGCCGGATGCGTGCGCCGGCTGGAGACCCATCCGGAGGAATACCGGGCGATGCGGGGCAACGGCCGGAAATATGTGAAGGAAAACTACAGCTGGGACGCGATCACGGGACGGTTCGCGGAACTGATCAGCCGCCTGGGCGGGGAAGAAAGGAAAGAGTGACCGGCATGAAAGTGGTACAGGTTGGATACGGATACTGGGGCGCGAACATCTCCCGGAAACTGATGGCGTCCTCCCGGTTTGAACTGAAGGCGCTGTGCGAGATCCGGCAGGACCGGGCGGCGCGCGCGCGGAAGGCGCTGCCGGACAGTGTGGAGATCAGCGACGACTACACCCGGTACCTGGATGACAAGGACGTGAAAGCCTTCGTGATCGCCACGGAGACGATCAACACCTTTGATATCGGCATGAAGGCGATGGCGGCGGGGAAACATGTGTTCATGGAAAAGCCCATCGCCACGACGGTGGAGCGGACGAAGCAGCTGATCGCCCGGGCAAAGGAAATGGGCGTGATCCTGCACTGCGACCATATCATGCTGTACAACCCCTATTACCGGTTCATCAAGAAGCTGATTGACAACGGGGACCTGGGGGACATCTATTACTTTGACGTGAGCAAGCTGAACCTGGGGCCGATCCGCAAGGACGTGAACGCGCTGATGGACCTGGCGGTGCACGACGTGGCGGTGATCGACTGGATCAGCGGGGGCAAGGAACCCTACGCCCTGTCCGCCTTCGGCGAGACCCCCTTCGGAAAGCAGGAGACGCTGACCTACCTGACGATGAAATACGACGGGTTCATCAGCCACCTGAAGAGCAGCTGGGTCAGCCCGGTGAAGGTGCGGCAGACGGTGATCGCCGGCACGAAGAAGATGGTCATCTTCGACGACATGATCGAGGAAAAGGTCAAGGTCTACGACAGCGGCATCGAGATCCACCAGGGCGAGGAATACGGCGACTATGAATTCCAGCAGCGGAACGGCGATATCTATATCCCCAGCATCCGCTTCGAGGACAGCCTGCAGAACAGCCTGGAGTTCTTCGAAAACTGCTGCGAGACCGGCGAGCAGAGCCGGAGCGGACCGGACCAGTGCCTGCGGGTGATGAAGGTGCTGGAATGGGCGCAGAAAGAGCTTGCGAAGAATTCATAATTCAGAATAAAGAGTGATCCGATGCGGCGGAGAGGAGATTCTTCGGCTTCGCCCGGAATGACACGATGAGGGTGAGTGAATGAAAGGAATGGGGAAGGGTATGATCGGACTGATCATCTATGTATGCCTGAGCGCGACCGGGCTGACGCTGATCAAGCTGGGACTGGGGAAGGATTCCACGCTGCTGCTGAGCAAAGGAGGATTCAACCTGAACCTGAGCTGGACCCTGGTGCTGGGGGCCTGCCTGTATGTGGTGAGTTTCCTGACGTCCATGGTTGTCATGAAGGGTATGAACCTGAGCGTGTTCTATCCGCTGAGCGCGGGACTGATTTATATCGCGGTATGTATCCTGAGTTTCCTGCTGCTGAAGGAAAAGATCACGACGACGCAGCTGATCGGGATGGCGGTGATCCTGGCGGGGATCGTGATTATGAACCTTAATAAAAATTCATAATTCATAATTCACAATTCATAATTCATCATTATGGAGGGGCAAGATGAAGGTACCGATTCTGAACCTGACGCGGCAGTATGAAACGCTGCGGGAAGAGATTGAGCGGGCGGTCTGCGAGCAGATGGCGTCCGGAATGTATATCGGCGGGGCCGCGGTGGAAAACTTTGAGAAGAAGTTCGCGGCGTATACCGGCGTGAAGCACGCCATCGCGGTGAACAGCGGCACGGACGCCCTGGTAATCGCGATGAAGGCCCTGGGCATCGGCGAGGGCGACGAGGTCATTACGACGCCGTTCACCTTCTTCGCCACGGCGGAGACGATCGCCATGGTCGGCGCGACGCCGGTGTTCTGCGACGTGGAAGAGGACACCTACAACATCGACGCCTCAAAGATTGAGGAGAAGATTACACCGAAGACGAAGGCGATCCTGCCGGTGCATATTTTCGGCCAGCCGGCGGAGATGGCAAAGATCCAGGCGATCGCGGACCGGCACGGCCTGAAGGTGATTGAGGACGCCTGCCAGGCGGTGGGCGCGGCCATCGGAGATAAGATGGCGGGATCCATCGGCGACCTGGGATGCTTCAGCTTCTTCCCGACGAAGAACCTGGGCGGCTTCGGGGACGGCGGCATGATCACCACCAACAGCGACGAGCTGAACGTGATCTGCCGGGCCTACCGGGAGCACGGCGGCGCGCAGAACGGCGCGAAGGCCCGGGCGCTGCTGACCGGGGTTGAGGACGAACTGGCGGGCGGAAAGGGCGGAGACGCACTGTATAACCCGTACAAGTACTACAACTACCTGATCGCCTACAACAGCCGGCTGGACGCGATCCAGGCACGGGTGCTGGACATCAAGCTGGACCGGCTGGAAGGCTTCAACCGGAGAAGGACCGAAATCGCGGAGAAATACAACGAAGCGTTCAAGGGCATTCCGGGGATTCAGCTTCCGGTGATCCGGGACGGCGTGAAGACGGTCTGGCACCAGTACGCGTTCCGCTGCGACAACAAGGACGGAATGGGCGAGCACCTGGCGGCGCAGGGCATCGGCAGCGCGGCGTTCTATCCGGTACCGCTGCACCTGCAGAAGGCGTTTACAGATCTCGGGTATCAGCCGGGGGATCTTCCCGCGGCGGAGAAGATTACGAGGCAGACGGTATGCCTGCCGATCTTCCCGGAGCTGACGGAGGAAGAGATTGAAGCGGTCATTGAAGGCGTAAAAAGCTTTTACAAGGAGTAAAAATATGATCAGGATCGGGATTATCGGATTCGGGTACATGGGACTGTTCCACCTGGAAAAGGCGAAGCAGTTTGAGGACATGCGGGTGGTGTGCGCGTTCGACACGGACGCGGAGAAGCGGCAGAAGGCCGAAGCGGCCGGGCTGCGCGCGTACGACAGCCTGGAGGGCTTCCTGAAGGAAGAACTGGAGCTGGTTGTGATCTGCACGCCGAACCAGTGGCACGCGCAGTACGCCATCGCGGCGATGCGGAGCGGAAAGAACGTGCTGTGCGAAAAGCCGGCCGTGATGAGCGTGAAGGAACTGGAGGAGGTCATCCGGGTTTCGGAGGAGACCGGGAAGTTCTTCACGGTGCACCAGCAGCGGCGGTTTGACCCGGATTTCCGGGCGGTACGTGACGTGATCCGCAGCGGCGAGATCGGCCGGGTGACGACGATCGAGAGCCGGGTGCTGGGCGAGCGGGGCGTATGCTTCGGCTGGCGGGCGGACCCGGAAAGCGGCGGCGGTATGCTGTATGACTGGGGCGTGCACCTGATCGACCAGATCCTGACGCTGTATCCGGAGGAGAAGGTGACGAGCGTTTACGCGCGGATCCTGAGCGTGCTGACGCCGGCGGTGGACGACCTGTTTGAGGTGACGATGAACCTGTCCAACGGCGTGGCGGCCCGGGTGAACGTGGGGACCTTCGCCCTGCAGAAGCTGCCGAGGTGGTTTGTATTCGGCGACCGGGGCACGCTGAAGCTGGACGACTTTACCGGAACCGCGGGCGGCGCCGCGCGGATCCGCGGCGAGGTGCAGGGCTTTGACAGCGTGCTGGGCAAAACGTCGCTGGGGCCGAGCCGGACCATGGCGCCGCTGAAGCCGGAGTTCCTGGAGAAGCTGGAGCTGCCGGAAGAAGAGGACATGACGATGGCGTTCTGGCAGCAGCTGCATGAAGCGCTGCTGGGGAAGGAGAAGCCGCTGGTAACCACAGGGCAGATCCTGAGGCAGATGAAGATCGTGGAAGCGGCGTTTGAGAGCTCCAGGAAGAACGAGGTCATCAAGAAAGAAATCTGATTAATTCATCATTAAAACAGGGGAAACGAATGAAGATCAGCAGATGGATGAAGCCGGGATGGTGTTTTGCCGGGGCGGCGGCCGCGGTATGCTGCGCGCTGACGGCGGTTGACATCAGACGGGTGCTGAATATGCAGGAGTACACGGGGGCACTGTCCCTGCTGTGCGTGCTGCTGTGGGTAATATGCGTCCTGGGCGCAGCGTACGCGGCCCTGTACGCGGTGAGCGCGTTTCTTTCCCGGAAAGGCCGGCCGGCGGAGAACCGGGAAGAGAAGAAGGGCGAATGGCTGATCTATCTCTGCACAGCGGCGCTGATCACCCTGGGGCTGTTCATCAACTACCGGAACGTCAACCTCAGCTATCCGATGATGTACACCGGCGGAGATGACGTCGGCATGTACGCGCAGATCAAGTCCATCATCCAGAACGGAACGACGCTGATCACACCGCTGGAAGGCGGCGCGGCCGGCGCGGACATGTTCGACTACCTGTACAGCGACAAGCTGAGCTTCCTGATCGTCAAAATGATCGGGATCTTCGTCAAAAACCCGTACACGGCGGCGGCGCTGTTCTATTTCCTGAACCATTACCTGATCGCCCTGACCGGCGTATGGGTATGCCGGAAGCTGAAGATCTCCCGGCCGCTGTCCGTGGCCGCAGGCGTGCTGTACGCCTTCAGCCCGTTTATCGGGATGCGGTTCGGCCACCTGTGGCTGACGCCCTACTTTATGCTCCCGATTGCCTGCCTGGCCGCGATCCGGGTGATCGACGGGAAGGTATTTGAGGAGGACGCGCCGCTGCGGCGGAACAAGACCTTCTGGCGGATGGCGGGGATGTGCTTCGCCTGCGCCTTTACAGGGCTGTATTACGCGTTCTTTACCTGCGCGATGCTGGCGGCGGCGACGGTGATCCGCTGCTTCCGGGAAAAAGAACGGAAATTCAGCCGGATCTTCTATCCCACGGTGCTGATCGGCGCGGTGGGGATCGGCGTGCTGACCAGTATGATTCCGAGCATTGTCTACTGGCGCCTGAACGGGGTAAACGCCTCCAGCGAACTGGCCATGCGCAGCATGGCCGACCCGGAGGTGTATGCCCTGAAGATGACCCGGATGCTGCTGCCGCGGACGTTGCACCGGGTTCCGAAATTATGGGGCCTGACGCAGGTTTATCTGAACAATTACCCGCTGAACAACGAGAACGACACGGCGGCACTGGGCGTCATCGCGGCCGTCGGATTCGTGATGAGCATCATTATGCTGCTGGCCGGGCGGAAAAAGTACCTGACGGTGACCAGCCTGAACATGAGCGCGTTCCTGATCGGGACGCTGGGCGGGCTGGGCAGCTTCATCAGCGTGTTCATCAACATGCCGATGCGGTGCTATAACCGGATCAGCCTGGTGATCATGTTCCTGAGCCTGATGATGTGCGCGATGCTGCTGGAAGAGGTTGTGAAAAAGCGCCGGACGCTGACGCTGACGATCCTGGCGGCAGTGATGGTGTGCGTCGGTTTCTTTGACCAGACGATCCCAGCCGGCAATCAGAATGCGGACAGTTACGAAGAAATACGGGACGAGGTGCGCGCGGCTGAGGCACAGCTGGAGCCCGGGGACAGCGTGTTCACGCTGCCGTATGACAACTGGCCGAGCCCGCGGATTCCGGGCAGCTATATCCTGCACGCGGGCTATATTGAAAGCGAGAACCTGCACTGGAGCTACGGCGCGATGCAGGGACGGGCGGAAGCCAACTGGCAGGAGGCCGCCGCGGACAAGGAACCATATGAGATGATCCAGGATCTGCGGGAAGCGGGATATGACGGAATCTGGCTGGATACGGCATTGATGAACCAGAAGTACGGCGATGACTATACCGCTGTGCTGAAAGAGGATATTTCCGCGATTCTGGAGGAGGAACCGGAGATCAGCCGTTACGGACGGATCTGTTTCTGGAAGATTCCGGAAGAGACGGACAATCAATAAGACAGGCAGAGGAAAGAACAATGGACGAAATCAGCGTGAGCGTAGTACTGGCAGGGTACAACGAGGAACAGAATATCGACAGGGCGATGGAGGAAACCTATCAGGCCCTGAAGGCCCGGTATGAGCAGTTTGAGCTGATCCTGGTAGACGACGCCTCGAAGGACAACACGCTGGAGAAGATGAGAAGCTTCGCGGAGGATCACCCGGGGACGATTGTGCTGCCGGATTACGCGAACCTGAACTTCGGGACGGCGGTGCTGAGGGGCCTGTGCGCCGCAAAGGGCGGGATCGTGACCTTTAACGCGTGCGATCTTCCGCTGGCGACAGAAGACATGATGAAGCTCCTGGACACGATGGAACCGGAAACGGACGTACTGGTGCTGGAGAGAACCCAATACAAGACGACCAAATGGCGCGGTGTGACGTCGGACGTGAACCGGCTGCTGCTGAAGATCCTGTTCCCCCGGCTGACGAAAGGGACCCCTGTGCTGAACTACGTGCAGATCTACCGGCGGGAGGCGTTCCGGAAGGTGATCCCGCTGGCCAGGAGCCCGATCTTCGTCTGGCCGGAGATGGTGTTCCGGGCAAAGAAAAAGGGCCTGGCGGTGAAGAACATCCAGGTCAGGTGCAATGTGGAAAACCT
Source organism: Christensenellales bacterium (assembly GCA_045112195.1). Lineage (GTDB taxonomy): Bacteria > Bacillota > Clostridia > Christensenellales > Aristaeellaceae > Aristaeella. Next base: position 17,979 of record JBGUHQ010000024.1, read on the forward strand.
GCGGAAAGGCGCGTTCGGGCATCCGCATGATATTATCTGGGGAATATACGACATGCTGCGCTTCCGTTTCCGCTGCTGGGGCAAAAGCATTTAAAAAGGAAGGACAAACAGCATGAGTTATTACGCGCATGAAACCGCGATCGTCGAGGAAGGCGCGAAGATCGGCGAGGGTACCCGGATCTGGCATCACGCCCACGTCCGGACCGGATGCGAGATCGGCGAAAACTGCAACATCGGGAAGAACTGCTATATCGACGAAGGCGCGAAGATCGGCAGCGGCGTCAAGATCCAGAACAACGTATCGGTTTACCATGGGGTGGAGATCGGGGACGACGTGTTCGTCGGGCCGTCGGTGGTGTTCACGAACGACCTGTATCCCCGGGCGTTCAGCCAGGACTGGGAGGTCGGAAAGACGACGGTCGGGAAGGGCGCGTCCCTGTGCGCCAATTCCACTATTGTCTGCGGCCATACGATCGGGGAATACGCAACGGTCGGCGCCGGGAGCGTTGTGACCAAAGACGTGCCGCCCCACGCGCTGGTGGCCGGAAACCCGGCCAGGCAGATCGGACGGGTCTGCCGCTGCGGGCACAAACTGGACGCGCAGGGCGTCTGCCCGGCCTGCGGAGAAAAGTGGTAAAATTATTAACAAAATTGTAACATCTGGTCACAATGCACAAGATGTTGTGGATAAAAAAAGTATTATGATGAAGGCTTGCACAAGATAGGCTCAAATGCCCTGCAAGCCTTGTATTTTCTTTATGGATTACAACTTGAAATGGATTCATTCGAAGGGTATAATACATTTATCTTCGTATAGGCAGAATGATTCTGCCCGTGCAATTTGTTAAGAAAAGGGGAAGAAAGAAATGAAGAAACTGGCGCTGTTTCTGGCCCTGTGCCTGCTTGTGAGCAGCATCGGTCTGCCCGCTCTGGCGGGGGACGTTGAAGGGGAAATTGCTCCTGTTGAAGTGCCCGTTGAAGAACCTGCTCCCGTAGAAGAGCCCGCTCCCGTTGAGGAGCCCGCTCCTGTCGAAGAGCCCGCTCCCGTTGAGGAACCCGCTCCCGTTGAGGAGCCCGCTCCTGTTGAGGAACCCGCTCCTGTTGAGGAGCCCGCTCCTGTTGAGGAACCCGCTCCTGTTGAGGAACCTGCTCCTGTTGAGGAACCCGCTCCTGTTGAGGAACCCGCTCCTGTCGAAGAGCCCGCTCCTGTCGAAGAGCCCGCTCCCGTTGAAGAGCCCGCTCCCGTTGAAGAGCCCGCTCCCGTCGAAGAGCCCGCTCCCGTCGAAGAAAAGGTTGAATCCGCCACCCGCAAGCTGGCTGCCGGCACCGTGCTGTATGCCGACAAAGAGCTGAAGGAAGAGATCGGCACCCTGAGTGAAGGCGCGCTGGTCATCCTGGCCGGAACCGAAGGGAACGCCGCCGCGATCCGCTATGCCGCCATCGTGAATGAAGCGAAGGCCGTGCTGAGCGCCTGGGTCAAGGCTGAGGACCTGAAGGACGCCGGAGACGCCGACCTGAAGGAAAACGAGCTGAAGGCCGTTGCTTTCGTGGCTGCGGCCGTTGAAGAGCCCGCTGAAGAGCCCGCTCCCGTTGCGGAAGAACCCGCCGAAGAGCCCGCTCCCGTTGTGGAAGAGCCCGCTGAAGAACCCGCTCCCGCTGCGGAAGAGCCCGCCGAAGAGCCCGCTCCCGCTGTGGAAGAGCCTGCTGAAGAGCCCGCTCCCGCCGCGGAAGAACCCGCCGAGGAACCCGAAGTTGTGGAAGCGGAACCGGAAGCCAAGGATCCGAACATGGCCGCTCCGGAAGACTATGTCGTTGTGGGCGGACGGATCATCCAGTACACCGGCAGCGCCACATCCATTACCCTGCCGACAGTGGACAAGGACGGCAACCCGATCAACTTCCTGTCCGAAGCCGCGTTTGCCAAGAACACCGCCATCCTGAACGTGACCATCCCGGCCGGCATCGACCTGGACAACGGCTGCTTCCGCGGCTGCACCAATCTGCTGAGCTTCAGCAACCACAACGCCAGCACGACCATCCCGGCCGAGACCTTCGAAGGCTGCGTGAAACTGCAGAGCTGCTCCTGGTCTGAAATGCTGACGACGATCGAGCACGACGCCTTCAACGGCTGCACTGCGCTGACCGGCGTGCCCTACAGCCTGAATCTGACGGATATCGGCGACAACGCGTTCGCAAACTGCACCACGCTGGCCTATGTGGACTTCCCGGACGGCCTTGACAGGATCGGCCAGGGCGCCTTCAACGGCTGTACCGCGCTGCGCGAGATCATTCTTCCCGACTCCGTGACCTGGATTGGCAACCACGCGTTCGAGAACTGCTCCGCCGCCACGAAGCTGCGCCTGTCCACGAACGCCGCGTTTACCCTGATCAACCATTACACCTTCAGCGGCTGCTCCGCGATTCAGGACATCAACATCCCGGCGAACATCACCGAGATCGGCCGTGAAGCCTTCTACAAGTGCTCCGGCGCGAACGTGATCCGCCTGCCCGCGAACCTGACGGTTGTCGGCAACAACGCCTTCGACGGCCGCAATGGCAGCAGCTGGATCCGCTGGGAAGGCTGCCAGGCTACGCCGCCCGTATATCTGGGCACCAACGCGCTGGGCACCACCGGCTATGTCATGGCTCCGATCAACTCCGCCGCGCACGAGTACTGCAAGACCCACAGCGGCGTGAAGTTCTGCAGCCTGCAGATCCGCGACTTTGTGGAACGCTGCTACAACCTGATCCTGAACCGCGGTTCCGACGAACCCGGCCTGCTGAGCTGGTGCGCCGCGATTGTCGGCGGAACCGGCGCTGCCGCCCTGGTGAAGAACTTCATGGATTCCACCGAATTCAAGAACCGCAACCTGAACAACGCGCAGATCGTTGAGGTGCTGTACCGCGCGATGCTGGACCGCGCGCCTGACGGAGGCGCCGTCAGTTGGGAAGCCGCGCTGGCGATCGGTATGACCAAAGACCGCATCATCTGGGGCTTCACCAACTCCATTGAATTCACCAACCTGTGCGCCACCTACCTGATGAACCCCGGCGCCATCGCGCTGAGCAACTACCGCGACAAGAACCCCGGCGTCACGGGATTTGTCAGCCGCTGCTACGTTGACTGCCTCGGCCGTCCGTTTGACACGCTCGGCCTGGAAGGCTGGTGCAAACTGATCCTGACGAAGAAGAGCACCCCTGAACAGGTTGCATACGGCTTCTTCTTCTCCAAGGAACTGACCGACAAGAAGATCAGCAACCTTGACTTCGTCAACCGCCTGTACATGACCCTGTTCGGCCATCCCGGCGATACAGCGGGCATCAACTCCTGGGTCGCCCTGCTGAATGCCGGCAAGACCCGTGCCACCGTGTTCAAGGGATTCACCAAATCTCAGGAATTCGATCTGCTGCTGGAATCCTATGGCCTGAAGCGGAAATAATCCCCTATCCGGTATACCAACCGACAGCCTCCGGGCTGTCGGTTTTTTCGTTGAAAAGCAAGGGGGATTGGGGTATAATCAAACTGGTAATTTGCGGAGTTCACGCCGTTCGGGCGCGGCCAAACGACCATTCAGAATTTATCATTCAGAATCAGGAGAACGGTTATATGAAGAAGATTGAAACGAAACTTCCCGGTGTATACATCATTGAGCCGCAGGTGTTCGGCGACCAGAGAGGGTACTTTATGGAGGTATGGAGCACCCGGAACTTTGAGGAGATGGGCCTGAAGTACGATTTTGTGCAGGACAACCAAAGCTTCAGCGCGCAGAAGGGGATCCTGCGGGGAATCCATTTCCAGAACAATCCCATGTCCCAGGCGAAGCTGGTGCGGGTGACCAAAGGCGCCGTGATGGACGTGGCGGTGGACCTGCGGAAGGGCAGCCCGACGTATAAGCAGTGGATTGCCGTGGAGCTGAGCGCGGAAAACAAGCGGATGCTGATGATCCCGCGGGGCTTCGGCCACGGGTTCAAGACGCTGACGGACGACGTGGAGTTCTGCTATAAGGTGGACAACCTGTACAGCAAGGAATGCGACCGGGGGATCCGGTTTGACGACCCGGCAATCGGGGTTGAGTGGGGAGAAGTGAGGGAAGAACTGCTCAGCCGGAAGGACACCACGGCGCCGCTGCTGGAGGAGAGCGACTGTAACTTCACTTTTTAATTCATAATTCATAATTCATAGTTCATAATTCATCATTATCCGCTTCGGTCGGGATGACAACGCAGAGGCACTGAAGAGGGATACTGGGTCAAGGAATCAGTCGAGGATTATCGGAGGATGACGGATGGCGACGGGAATGCAGCAGGGCAGGCGGACAGAAGGGAAGCTGCGGCTGTGGCTCAAGGGACAGATGCGGGCGGAGGACGTCTGGTATAAAAAGGTGATTCCGGCGTGGATGCGGCACCTGATTACCCGGCCGATCGGCAAGCTGGTGATCCGGAAGACCCGGAAGCCCTCAAAGTACCAGCCGGGGCTGTACCCGGACGGGGTCAACCTGTACGGCCTGCTGCGCAGCGAGATCGGGCTGAGCCAGGGCGCGAAGCTGTATGTGAAAGCCCTGGAGGAAGGGAAGATCCCCCATACGCTGCTGAACCTGGACTTTATACCGGACCTGCCGCAGAACGACACGCGGTATGACGGCGAGCTGGTTCAGGAAAACAAATACGCGATCAATGTGGTGCACATCAACCCCCAGGAATGGCGGGACGCGTGCGGTACGTTCTCCCAGAAGCAGTTCAACAAGCACTACAACATCATCGTGATCCTGTGGGAGCTGGAGAAGCTGCCGCAGAGCTGGACGATGATCTTCAGGTATGTGGATGAGGTGTGGGCACCGTCGAAGTTCATCGCGGACGCGGTACGAAAAGAGACGGACAAGCCGGTGACCGTGATCCCCTACGGAATGGAAACGCCGTACGACGAAACGCTGACGCGGGCGGACTTCGGCCTGAGCGAAGACGACTTCCTGGTGCTGATGATGTTCGACAGCAACAGC
>JBGUHQ010000025.1:0-35830 GCA_045112195.1 Christensenellales bacterium
GTACGAGATCCAGCAGTCCTCGGACCTGACGTACCGGTTCTACGACTGGGACCGGACGGACGCGGAGGGAAAGCGCCGGGAGCTCCACCTGGACAAGGCGCTGGACGTGGCGGACCTGCGGTGCACGCCAATGCCGATGCGGGTAGGGAAGTCCTTCGGGGTGAAGCGGGTGCTGTCTGAACAGTACTTCACGCTGGACCTGATCCGGACGGACACGATGGAGATCCTGCCCCCGATCCACGAGTTCGGGATCCTGACGGTGACGGAGGGCGAGACGGAGCTGCGCTTCGCCGGCGGCGCCGTGCGGATGAAGGCCGGGGACACCTGCCTGCTGCCCCGCAACGGCCTGGAGCTGGCGCTGGTCGGTCCCGGCGCCGCGGCGCTGGCCATGCCGAGCTGAAAGGACCGGATATATAAGGAAGAACATCTATGCTAAAGCATAACGTACAGGGTAACGTCGAAGGCGTGCGGGACGCGATGCTTGCGCGCCTCGACAGCCTCTACAGCTATGAGCTGGAGGAAGGCGAATTCCTGCCCCGGGAGCTGATGAAGGAGCTCGCGGAGTGTTCGTGCGCCCTGAACCGGGAGATCGCCATTTATATCACCCGGGACGGGGAGATCGTCAACGTGGCCGTCGGAACGGACTGCGACGTGGAGCTGACGGACTTCCGCCTGCGCCGGAACGCGAACCGCCTCAGCTGCGTCCGCTGCGTCCATACGCATCCGGACGGCGACGGCCGGCTCAGCGACGTGGATCTGAGCGCCCTGAAGATCTTCCGCTACGACGCGATGACGGCCGTGGGCGTGAAGGACGGGGAGCCCACCTGGGTCCAGACCGATTTCCTCGGGGAGAACGGGGAGATCGTCGACGTGCCGCCGGTCCGCTGGTACAAGGTGCCGGACGTGGAATGGCTGGCGCAGATTGAGGAGAGCGACCGCCTGGTCGGCCGGGAAGAAACCGAAAAAATGGAGGACGGCCGGGAGAAGGCCGTGCTCATGGGCATCGAGAGCATGGAAAGCCTGGAAGAGCTGGCCCGGCTGGCGGAGACCGCCGGCGCGGAGGTCGTCGGCTCTTTCCTGCAGAAACGGGACAAGCCGGACACCGCCATGTATATCGGCAAGGGCCGCGCGGAAGAGCTGGCCCGTGACTGCCAGGCCCTGGAGGCGGATCTGTGCATTTTTGACGAGGAACTGACCGGCGTGCAGGTCCGGAACCTGGAGGAAGTGCTCCGGGTAAAGGTCATCGACCGGACGGCCCTGATCCTGGATATCTTCGCCGGCCGCGCCTCCAGCGCGGAAGGCAAGCTGCAGGTGGAGCTGGCGCAGCTGCAGTACCGCTCCGCCCGGCTGATCGGCCAGGGCCTGGTGCTTAGCCGGCTGGCCGGCGGCATCGGAACCCGGGGCCCCGGCGAAAGCAAACTGGAAATGAACCGGCGCCGCATCCGGGAGCGGATGACGGAACTGAGGCGACGGCTGGAAGAGCTGGAGAAGCAGCGGAGCCTGCGCCGCAAAAGCCGGGAGCGCAACGAGGTGCCCGTGGTGGCGCTGGTGGGCTACACCAACGCCGGCAAGTCCACCTTGCTCAACGCCCTGACCGGCTCGGACGTCTATGTACAGGACCAGCTCTTCGCGACGCTGGACGCGGTGTCCCGCCGCATGGTGACGCCGGAGAACACCGAATACCTGCTGACCGATACGGTCGGCTTCATCCGCAAGCTGCCGCACACGCTGGTCAGCGCCTTCCGCTCCACCCTGGAGGAGGCGGCGCTGGCGGACGTGCTGGTCATCGTGTCCGACGGGTCCAGCAAAGAAATGTTCAGCCAGCACGATACCGTGGAGGAAGTGCTGGCCGAGCTGGGCGCCACGGAGCAGAAGCGCATCGAGGCCATCAACAAATGCGACGAGGGGGATCCGGACCCGGTGTTCCCCGGCGCGATCCTGATCTCCGCGAAGACCGGGGAGGGCCTGGATGAGCTGAAGGCGAAGATCGCCGAAACGCTGCAGGCGTCTCACCGGCCGGTGACCTTCCGCATCCCTTTCAGCCGCTACGGCATGCTGGCGGAGATCCGCCCGCTGGGCCGGGTGATCACGGAAAACCACACGGACACCGGCACCGAGCTGACCCTCATGATCGCGGAGGAGGACGCGGAGCGCCTCATCAAAAAATACGGCAGCGAAATCGTGGTTCAGGAATAACAAAAAGCGCATCGGTTCTCCGATGCGCTTTTATGATGCGTGTGATCAGACCTGCGCCAGGGCCTGGGCCAGGTCCTCGATCAGGTCTTCTTTGCTTTCCAGGCCGACGCTCAGCCGGACCAGGTCCGGGGAGACGTCCGCGGCGATGAGCTCCTCGTCGCTCATCTGGCGGTGGGTGGCGCTGGCGGGATGCAGGCAGCAGCTCCGCGCGTCGGCCACGTGGGTCTCGATGGCGGCGACCTTCAGGTGCTTCATGAAGGTTTCGGCGGCCTTGCGCCCGCCCTTCACGCCGAAGGATACCACGCCGCAGGAGCCGTTGGGCAGGTACTTCTGCGCGCGCTCGTAGTATTTGTCTCCCGGCAGGCCGCAGTACTTGACCCAGGCGACTTTCTCATGCCCGGAGAGGAACTCGGCCACGGCCTGGCCGTTCTCGCAGTGGCGCTGCATGCGCACATGCAGGCTTTCAAGCCCCAGGCCGAGCAGGAACGCGTTCTGCGGGCTCTGGATGGAGCCGAAGTCCCGCATCAGCTGGGCGGTGGCCTTGGTGATGAAGGCGCCCTCCAGGCCGAAGCGCTCGGTGTAGGTAACGCCGTGGTAGCTGTCGTCCGGGGTGGTCAGGCCGGGGAACTTGTCCGCGTATTTGTTCCAGTCGAACCGGCCGCTGTCCACGATGGCGCCGCCCACGCCGCTGCCGTGGCCGTCCATGTATTTGGTGGTGGAATGGGTTACGATGTCCGCGCCCCATTCAATGGGCCGGCAGTTGACCGGCGTGGCGAAGGTGTTGTCTACGATCAGCGGAACGCCGTGTTTATGCGCGGCCTTCGCGAACATTTCGATATCCAGCACGCACAGGGCGGGATTCGCGATGGTCTCGCCGAAGAGGGCTTTCGTGTTCGGGCGGAAGGCGGCGTCCAGCTCCGCGGCGGTGCAGTCCGGGCTGACGAAGGTGAAGTCGATGCCCATTTTCTTCATCGTTACGGCGAAGAGGTTATAGGTGCCGCCGTAGATGGCGGAGCAGGCGACCACATGGTCCCCGGCGTTGGCGATGTTGAAGACGGAATAGAAGTTGGCCGCCTGGCCGGAAGAAGTCAGCATCGCGGCGGTGCCGCCCTCCAGCGCGCAGATCCGGGCCGCGACGGTGTCGTTGGTGGGGTTCTGCAGCCGGGTATAGAAATAACCGGAGGCTTCCAGGTCAAACAGCTTGCCCATGTCCTCGCTGGTGTCATACTTGAAGGTGGTGGACTGGATGATCGGGATCTGGCGCGGCTCGCCGTTCTTCGGCGAATAACCGCCCTGGACGCAGAGCGTTTCAATGCGGGACATGGGGAACCTCCTTATTAATTCAGAATTCAGAATTAAGAATTCAGAATGATATTAACCTGCAGGCAAAACACTGCTTCCGGATCATCATATCAGATTTTTCAAAGACGAACTGACTTTTTTGTGTACAGATTCATTATCAGGAACACGGACAGGAAACACCATATCTAAATATGAATTATGAATTATTCTTCCGTCTCTCCCGTGATCCGGTTCCGCAGCGCGGCCAGGTGGTCCGAGGGAAGGACGCCGGTTTCCAGCTGGAAGGCGCGGCGGAAGGTGCGCATGTTGGTGTAGCCGCAGGCGTCGCAGATTTCGGTCAGGGACAGATTCGGATCCCGCATCATCAGGCGGGCCCGCTCGATCCGGATCGCGTTGATGAACCGCCGGAAATTGGTGTGCAGGCGCTCCGAGAAAAAATGGGAAAGGTGGGACACGCTGATGCCCAGGGCGCGGGAGGCGCTCTCCAGCGTGATTTCCTCAAAGGCGTGCTCGGAAATATAGGTGATGATCCGGTGGCCGAGCCCCTGCCCGCTGTAGTCATAGACCGGACGGTAGGTGAGGCTGTGGAGGACGCAGGCCAGCAGCACGTGCAGATAGGCGACGCACATGGGCAGGTTGTCGTCCATGTTCAGCACGCTCAGCCGTTCCACGGCGAACCTCAGATCCAGGCTTCGCTTGTTGGCGGGCATCATGGGGCAGTCCGGCAGCAGGCCGTGGAAGGTGCCCGCGTATTCCGGGATGATATCCGGCGGGAAGATCGCGATGACGCCCTTTGAGTCCTCGCTCAGCTCGTCAAAACTGTGGGGAACCAGGGGGAAGGCTACGACGGCGTCTCCCGGCGTGAGCCGGTACTGGGTTTCATCAATGGTGATCAGGGCATATCCGCTCGTGATGACAACCAGCTCCGCCAGGGCGTGCACATGCAGCCGGACAGGGTACTCGGTCATGCCGCCGATAAACAGCCTCTCCTCGCGCTGCTCATAGAATGCGTTTTTCATAAACCGTTCCTCCGGAGAAAACCGGTGGTTTTTGTCCTGCCGGTGTATCGATATGCGGTGTATTCTGACTTATTGTAAACCAAAACAAACAAATTGCCAATAATTTTATACCGTATGATTGCTACTTTTGTCCCATGATAGACAAAAAAACGCATTGTGGCACTGCCGGACGAATGATATGATAACGATGATATCGTGTGAAAAAAATGCAAACGCAACCATTGAAAACGGGAGGTGAAAACGATGGACCGGGAACTGAGAGCCGCGCGGCGGCTGAGCCCGAAAGCCAAGCGTTCCTACATCGAATTCACCTATATCCTGCCGTTCCTTCTGCTGGTCGCCGTGTTTTCGTATTTCCCGCTGTACGGTTGGGTATACGCTTTCCATGATTTCGTCCCGCCGAAGCCGATCAACAGTGAGACCTTTGTCGGCTTCAAGTGGTTCGCGAGCCTCTTCTCCAACCCGGTAAAGAGCGCGGACGTGATCCGCGTCATGCGGAACACGCTGGCGATGAGCGGCATCTCGCTGCTCTTCAGCTGGTTCCCGATGATCTTCGCGGTGTTTCTCAACGAAATCAAGTGCCGTCCGTACCGCAAATTCGTCCAGACGGCCACCACGCTGCCAAACTTCATCTCTTGGGTGCTGGTGTTCTCCATCGCCTTCAACGTGTTCGGCTCCAACGGCGCGGTGAACGCCGTGCTCAAGGACCTGGGCGTGATCACGGAGTCGATCTCCTTCCTGAAGTCCTCCGAGCATGTCTGGTTCCGGATGTGGCTGTGGCTGACCTGGAAGAATGCCGGCTGGGCGGCGATTATGTACCTGGCCGCGATCAGCGCCATCGACGAGCAGATGATCGAAGCTGCCAAGGTGGACGGCGCGACCCGGATGAAGGTCATCTGGCATATCACGATCCCCAGCATCCTGCCGACCTATTTCGTCATCGTGATGCTGAACATCGCCAGCTTCCTGTCCAACGGCATGGAGCAGTACTACGTGTTCCAGAACGCCTTCAACCAGGAATGGATCGAAGTGCTGGACCTGTACGTCTACAACATCGCCTACGCCGGCCGCGGCAACTATCCGCTGGCCACGGCGATCAGTATTCTCAAGAGCATCGTCAGCATTCTGCTGCTGACCGGCGCCAACGGCGCCTCCAAGCTGATCCGCGGAGAGAGCTTCATCTGATCCGCGCAGCCTGAAGAAAAGACCGGAAAGGGGGAGACACGGCATGACCGAAAAGGTTCAGATGACCATGGACAACCTGAAAAATGTTCATGACAGGCATCACAAAAAAATGCACCGTTCCGTCGGCGACTATATCATCAGCTTCGTGACCTATGTCGTGTACGCGATTTTCGCGTTTGTCTGTGTCTACCCCTTCTACTACATCATTATCAACTCCATCAGCGCGAACAACCTTTCCGAAAAAGGCCGGGTTATCTTCTACCCGATGGAGATCCACTTCACAAACTACAAGAACCTGGCCAATATTCCCGGCCTGACGAACGCCGCCTACATCTCCGTTATGAGAACCGTGATCGGTACTGTCCTGACGGTGATCATCGCGGCCTTCCTGGGCTACATGTTTACGCGGGAGACCCTGTGGAAACGGAAATTCTGGTACCGGTTTGTGGTCGCGACGATGTATTTTAACGCCGGCGTGATTCCGTGGTACCTGACCATGCGGCTGCTGGGCCTGACCAACAACTTCTGGGGCTACATCTTCCCGATGATTGTCCAGCCCTTCTACATCATTTTGTGCAAAACCTACTGCGAAAGCGTGCCCAAGGAGCTGCAGGACGCCGGCGAGATAGACGGCGCCGGCACGCTGCGCATCTTCTTCTCGATCATGCTGCCGGTCATCAAGCCGATCCTCGCGACCATCGCGATCTTCGCGGCCGTCAACCAGTGGAACTCCTTCCAGGACACCCTGCTGCTGATGACCAACGAAAAGCTGTTCACCCTGCAGTTCCAGCTGTACCAGTATATCAATAAGGCCAGCAGCCTGAAGGCGCTGGTGAATACCAATACCAGCGCGTCCGCCATGGCGGCGATCCTGGCGCAGTCCGCGACGGCGACCTCGATCCGCATGACGGTCACGGTGGTGGTCGTCCTCCCCGTCATGATGATTTACCCCTTCTTCCAGCGGTTCTTTACCAAGGGCATTATGATAGGTGCAGTTAAAGGCTAACGCCTTTAACTGCCCAATCATAATTCTGAATTCTGAATTATGAATTATTTAAGCGATGAAGGCGCGACAGCCTTACATCATATATAAAAAGGAGGAAAGGAAATGAAGAAAAATCTACTCCCCATCATTCTGGCGATCATCGCGGTCGCAGCGATCGTTCTCTGCTTCGTGTTCAACGGACAGAAGGGTGATCTGCAGAAGCAGGTGGACGACCTGAAGGCTCAGGTCGAATCGCTGAAGGCTGACGCCGAAAAGGCCGCCGCCGACGCGAAGGCCGCGGCTGAAGAAGCTGCCAAGAAGGCCGAAGAACCCATCGTCCTCACCTTCTACGATGAGGCCGCCAACTATCACGGCACGCAGACCGGCTGGTTTGCCAAGGTCGTGAAGGATCGGTTCAACATTGAACTGAACATCATCGCCCCGCAGGTCGTCGGCAACGAAGTCTACACGACCCGTTCCATGGACGAAGTGGAAGGCCTGGGCGACATCGTCATCGTCGACAAGAGCAAGGTCAAGACCCTGGTGGCCGAAGGCCTGATCCGCCCCATCGACGAGATCGCCGGCTGCGAGAACCTCATGCGGTTCAAGAACCAGATCGACGTTTACAACAAAGAACTGACCGGTGAAGACGGAAAGTACTACGGCATCCCCGCCGAAATGACCGATACGTCTCCCGTGACCCTGACCGATGACGTGATCTATTCCAGCCCGATGCTCCGCTGGGACCTGTACAAAGAGATCGGCTCTCCCGAGATCAAGGACCTGGACGGCCTGCTCGACGCCCTGGAAGCGATCCACAAGATCCATCCCAAGGAAGGCGACGGAGATGCTTATCCCTTCTCCCTGTGGGCTGACTGGGACGGCAACGACAACATGATCGGTATCGCCAACGTGGTTCAGCTGACCACTTGGTACGGCGAGAAGATCAAGGGCTCCGCGATCCTGAAGCCCGACGGAACCTTCTCCGAGATCTACAATAAGGACAACGCTTACTACAAGATCGCCAAGTTCCTGAACAACGCCTATCAGCGCGGACTGGTTGACCCCGAGTCCGGCGAGCAGGACTGGAACGCTGTGGCCGCGAAGCTGTCCGCCCGTCAGGTGGATATGATGTGGTACAGCTGGCAGGTTGGTTTCACCAACAGCAGCGACTACGCCGCCAACGGCGCGACCTTCATCTACATCCCTGTTAAGGACCAGCAGTACTATGCTGACGCTGACCGTTACTTCGGCGCAGACCGCGTGTGGGCCGTCGGCTCCAAGGTTTCCGAAGAGAAGTATCAGCTGATCCTGAAGTTCCTCGACTGGTACGCCAGCCCCGAAGGAATGACCTTCCAGCATGTCGGTATCGAAGGCCTGAACTACACCAAGAACGAAGACGGCACCTTCACCAAGCTGCATGACGACGCCCTGGCCCTGAACCTCGAGGTTCCCGCGGAATACGGCGGCGGCGGATTCAGCGACGGCAACAACGCCATCAACCAGTGGATCGGCGCTTCCATCTGCGTGAACCCGGACAACGGAGAGCGCTTCCCCATGAAGTTCTGGAAGTCCTACAAAGAGTGGGAACGCGAGAACGACAAGACCAAGGCCGAGTGGCAGGAGAAGTTCGGCGCGGAGAACCCCGTCGACTACATGCTCAAGAACGGCATGCTCACGCCCAGCCCCTCCGTCGGTTTCGCTCCGCCGGAAGACAGCCTGGATATCCAGAGCAAGCGTGAAGACGTGAACAAGCAGCTGTGCACCTACACCTGGAAAATGATCTTCGCCAAGGACGACGCTGAGTTCGACGCCCTGTGGGACGAGATGATCGAAAAGATGGACGGTTTCGGCTACAAAGAGCTGTACGAGTATGACTGCGGCGTATGGCAGGTTGAAGTGGACGCCAAGGCTGCTGCCGCGGCTGCCGCGAAGTAATATCAAAGGTTAACCCCATCGGGGGCGCTCCGCGCGGGGCGCCCTCATTCAATTCACCTGTGCCCTTTATGGGTATAATTCAGGATTCATAATTCATAATTATGAATCGCATAAGGAGAGCATATATGAAACAGGACCTGTCAGCCCTGCTTCCGGACGGACGTCCGTTTGACTTCTGGGAAAAGGAAACCGCCTGGACCCGCGAGATCCATGTGGACGCGAACAACCCCTCTGCCTCGGATGAAAACGACGGCAGCGCAGCGTGCCCCTTCCGGACCGTCGGCCGGGCCGCGGCGGAAGCCGAACCCGGCACCCGGGTGCTGATCCACGCGGGACTGTACCGGGAATGCGTAAAACCCGCGCGGGGCGGAACGGATCCGGAACATATGATCTCCTATGAAGCCTTCGGCGACGGGCCGGTCACCGTCAGCGCCTCGGAACAGGTGACGGAATTCAAACCCAGCGAGGGATGGAACCTGCTCCGCTTCCCGGGCATGGACAGCGCGGAGGACGCCCGTATCTGGGAATATGACCTGGATCCGGACCTGTTCCGCGGTTACAACCCGTTCTGCGCGGTGAACATCCTCCACGACCGGCTGTTCATCGAGTATGACAAGACGGATATGACCACCTACCTGAACCGGCGGGGCTGCGTGTTCTGCGACGGGAAACCCCTGACTCAGGTGCCCCTGTATTACCTGCTGGGCACGAAGGAGAACAGCTACTGGGTGGAGGCGAACGGCCAGAAGGTGCATTTCCGCCTGGCCGGGGACGCGGACCCGAAGGATCACCTCATCGAGGTGACGGTGCGGGAGCAGTGCTTCGCGCCGGATATCCCGTTCCTGAACTATATCAGGGTGAAGGGCATCACCTTCGCCCACGCCGCCACCGGCGCCCCGGTGCCCCAGCGGGGCGCGGTGTCCGCTTACCGCGGGCACCACTGGATCATCGAGGACTGTGAGATCAACTGGTCCAACGGCGTGGCGGTGGACGTCGGCAACGAGTGCTGGCACCACACGCACCGCCCGGACGAGATCATCGGATACAGCGTGGTCCGGAACTGCCGGATCCGGGACGCGGGCGTCTGCGGCATCGCGGGCATGTTCGCGGAGCGGATGCTCATCGAGGGCAACGTGATCGAGGGCACCGGCTGGGAGAAGATGGAGCTGAGCTGGGAGGCCGGGGCGATCAAGCTGCACAACAGTATTGACGCCCTGATCCGGAACAACGTTTTCCGGAACACCCTGCGGGCGGATCATCTGTGGCTGGACTGCGGCAACGAGAACAACCGGATTACCGGGAACCTGTTTTTGAACGGCATCGAGCAGCGGGAAGCGATCTTCATCGAGTGCACCCGGGAAGGGATCAACCTGATCGACAACAACGTCATCTGGAACGTGGAAGGCCGCTTTGATCCCGCCAAGGTGCCGGTTGAGCCCGGCTCCTCCGGCTGGTACAAGCTGCGGGAGAACGAAGCGGTGAACGGCTACGGCGTCTACGGGGAGGGGACGGACTGCCTGCGGGTGGTGCACAACCTGATCGGCAAATGCCGCCACAGCGGCTATTACCTCAAGCCCGTGCCCTTCCGCATGCACGGCATGGAGCGGGGCGGCACCTCCCGGGACGCGCGGATCATCAACAACATCTTCTACGACTGCGGGGAGGCGGCCATCGTCTTCCCGACCCGGGACAACGCGGCGGAGGGCAACCTGTATGTCCGTATGCAGGGCGGATATCTCCGGGTGATGTATCCGGAACCGGAGGTATGCCTGAACCTGCCGGCCTGGCAGGAGTTCTGCGGCTTTGATAAAGAGGGGCAGAACGCCTGGTTCGACATCGACGTGGACGAAGAAACCGGGCGGTTCTCCTTCCGTGCCGCGGAGGACCGGCCCTTCGGCTTCCGCAACGAGCTGGAGCGGCTGAAGATGATCCTGGACCCGAAGGATGTGAAACCGGTCGCCGCCGCGCCGGACCTGCCGGGCCGCACGGAAAAGACGGTGCTTCCCGGACCGCTGAAAGATTAAAGGAGAGAGAAAACGATGTTACGTCAGGTCAAAACCGAAAACGGATGGGTCCGGGGCATTGAAGCGGCCGACCCGCGCATTACGGCGTTCAAGGGCATTCCTTTCGCTGCGCCGCCGACGGGAAAGAACCGCTGGCGCGCGCCGCAGCCCTGTGAAAACTGGGCCGGCGTGCGGGACTGCTGCCGCTTCGCGCCGATTTCCATGCAGTGGATCCCGGGCCTGGGAGACGATATTTACTGCCGGGAGTGGCATGTGGATCCGGAGATCCCCATGGGCGAGGACTGCCTGTATCTGAACGTCTGGACGAACGCGAAAAAGGCAAGCGAGAAGCTGCCGGTGCTCGTGTGGTTCTTCGGCGGCGGCCTCCAGTGCGGCTATCCCGCGGAGATGGAGTTTGACGGCGAGCGCATTGCCCGCCGGGGAATCGTCGTGGTCACGGTGAACTACCGCGTCGGCGCGCTGGGCTTCCTGACCCATCCCCAGATCAGCAGGGAGCAGCCGGAAGCGCCGGCCAACTTCGGCAATCTGGACCAGCAGGCGGGTCTGAAGTGGGTGCAGCGGAACATCGCCGCCTTCGGCGGGGACCCGGACAAGGTGACCATCGCCGGCCAGTCCGCCGGCGGCGGCAGCGTGATGTCCCAGCTGGCCTGCAAGGCCAACGAAGGCCTGTTCCGGAACACGGTGGTCATGAGCGCCATGATCTTCGATCCCTATCTGCGCCGGGAGGTCGGCCGTCCGGAGCTGCTGAAAGAGGCGGAAAAGAAGGGCGAGGACTTCTTCGCCTTCCTGGGCGTGAAAACCCTGGAGGAGGCCCGCAATATCAACGCGGTGACCCTGCAGCGCTCCTATGAGAAATACATGGAAACCCATGTTCCGTTCTTCACCGTGCAGGACGATCTGTTCTGCACCGGCGATCCCATCGCCCTGTACCGGAAGGGCGAGTGCGTGAATACGGTGATGATGGCCGGCAACACGGGCGACGAGTTCCTCAACACCGTGGAGGCGGGAAACGCGGATCAGCTGAAGGAAGCGGCGGAACGCCTCTTCGGGGACGACGCGGAGACCTTCCTTTCCTTCCCGGAAACGAAGAAGGAGCTTACCGGCCAGGGCTTCGCGCCGGTCAGCGGCATCGAGTGCACGGTCAAGGGCGTGCTCGGGGACGCGGCGAAGAGCGGCAGGAAGGGCTACTGCTACTGCTTCAGCCCGGATATGCCGGGCTGGGACCGTCCGGGCACCTTCCACTCCTCGGATCTCTGGTTCTGGTTTGAGACGCTGGCCAAGTGCTGGCGGCCCTTCACCGGACGCCATTATGACCTGGCGCGGCAGATGTGCGATTATTTCTGCAACTTCATCCGTACGGGCGATCCGAACGGAAAGGACCTGTGCGGTCTGCCGCTGCCGAAGTGGAATCCCTGGACGGAAGAAAAGCCCTGCACGATGATGTTCCTGAAGGACGGGGCGGCCCCCTCGGCGGAACCGCTGACCCCCTTCAAAGGCTTCATTTCCGGAAAGATCATGGACCGGATCCGCAGCCTGTAAGACGGGAAAAGCCGGAAAATCGCAAGAATTGAGCGGCTGTAACACAATTTTAAGAAATACGAAATACGCGTTTCATACTTCCCGTTGACAGATAAGGCTTTGGCGGATATATTACAAATATCTGAAGAGTCTTCCGGTACGTGTAACAAACAATGAGATAGTTTGACACGGCCGCTTACAGGCGGGGTTTTTCCGCTACCCCCGGGAAGGAGTGAAGGAAAAATGACTTCCAAACTGTGGATCAGGCTGCTCTGCCTGATCCTGTGCCTGACGGTGCTGCTCCCCTGCGTATCCGCCCTGGGCGAGACGACCAAGGTCGCATCCTATATGCTGCGGCTGCGGGAAAAACCGTCCACCTCGTCCAAAGTGCTGGACGCCTATCCCCGCGGAACGCGGGTCACGATCCTGAAGAAAGGATCGGAATGGACCAAGGTCAAAGTGGGCGACAAGACAGGCTACATGCAGACCGACAAGCTGGCGTACGCGAAGTACAAAACCGCGGAGGAACGGGCCAGCTATGACACCAAGTCAACCACGACCAAGAAGGTCACCTCCGGCACGACGGCCTACATCATCAAGGGCGTCCGGGTCAACCTGAGGGACGAGGCCAGCAGCAGCGGGGACATCATCGCCTCCTTCCGCGGCGGCACCAAGGTCACGGTCCTGAAGAAGGGCAAGATCTGGTGCCAGGTGGAGGTCAAGGGCCTCACCGGCTACATGGCGACGGAGTTCCTGACTTCCGAAAAGGAATAACAGAGACCAAACCAAACGGCACCGCAACCGCGGTGCCGTTTTAGTATGCGTTTTTTATTTTTGCTGCACTTCCTCAATCAGTTCAAGGACTCGGCTGGTTCCATTGGCTGGGGGAGCATTCTTTAGCGCTTCAGTGAGCGCGTCCCGTTCCTGCCAGGTGGTGTGAATGGCTTCGGCCAGGGTGTCCGGGTTCATATCTTCCTGCATGAGAACGCGGCACAGGCCGCGCTTTTCCAGGCTCTTCGCGTTCAGGATCTGGTCCCCGCGGCTGGCGCCTTTCGGATAGGGAATCAGCAGCATGGGCCGGCCCAGAGCCTGGAATTCACACAGGGCGTTGGCGCCGGCACGGGAAAGCACCAGGTCCGTGCAGGCCAGCACGTCGGGCAGTTCCGCGTCCAGGAACTCGATCTGCCGGTAGCCGGGGGTGCCGTCCAGGGCGGGATCCAGGTTGCCCTTTCCGCAGATATGGGCGACGTCGAATTGATCCGTCAGGCGGGGCAGCGTTTCCCGCAGGCAGGCGTTCACGCTCTGGGCGCCGGAGGAGCCGCCCATCATCAGGAGCACGGGCTTGCTTCCGTCAAAGCCGAGCAGGGCCAGGCCCTTTTCCCGGCTGCCGGTAAACAGTTCCGGCCGTAGGGGCGTGCCGGTCATCTCCGCTTTTTTGCCCAGCGCCTCGGCGCATTCCGGGAAGGTGGTAGCGAAGCGGCTGGCGAAGGGCTTGCACAGCTTGTTGGCCAGGCCGGGGGTCAGGTCGCTCTCATGGCAGAGCACCGGGATCCGGTGCAGCCAGGCGCCGAAAACCACCGGCACCGCCACGAAGCCGCCCTTGGAGAACACCACGTCCGGCCGGATTTTGCCCATCAGGCGGGCGGACTGGAAGGCGCCGGCGATGACCCGGAAGGGATCGGTGAAGTTCTGCCAGCTGTGGTACCGGCGGAGCTTGCCGCTCTTTACCGCGTGGTAGGTTACGCCTTCCACGGCACGCATCTTCGGGGCTTCCATGCCGTTTTCCGTGCCGATGTAGTGGATCTCATACCCGGCTTCCTTCAGCCGGGGGATCAGCGCCAGGTGAGGCGTCACATGGCCCAGCGTCCCGCCGCCGGTCAGAACAATCTTCTTCATAAAACACTCCGTGTTTTCCGAATTCATAATTCAGAATGGTAAATCGGAATCCGGGAACCGGATTCCGATTTGATATTAATGGCTCTTGTGGAACAGCAGGCGTTCGTAGCGGTCCTGGTCGCAGCGGCGGACCATGATCTCCAGCTCTTCGTCGCCCATGACCGTGTTGCGGCCCTTGGCATACAGCTCGTCCACGCGCTGGCGCATATCGACGATCAGCGGATCGGACTTGTCGATGGCGTTGCCGCCGGTCAGGCGGAAATAGTTGTTCAGCCAGTGGGCGATAGACGCGGTGCCGCCGCGGCTGTCAACGGCCACGGAAGCGGGCCGGTTCAGGATCTTCGCGGTGTCGAAGATGTTGTAGATCTCCTCGTCCTTGAGCATGCCGTCGGCATGGATACCGGCGCGGGTTACGTTGAAGTGGCGGCCGACGAAGGGCTGCCGCGGGCTGATCTCCAGGCCGATTTCGCGCTCCATGTAGTCCGCGATTTCGGTGATGGCGGTCAGGTCCATGCCGCCGTCCTCGCCGCGCAGGCTCTGGTATTCAATCGCCATGGCTTCCAGCGGGCAGTTGCCCGTGCGCTCGCCGATGCCCAGCAGGCTACAGTTGATGCTGGAGCAGCCGTGGAGCCAGGCGGTGGCGGCGTTGGAAACCACCTTGTAGAAGTCGTTGTGGCCGTGCCACTCCAGCAGTTCGGAGGGCACCTCGGCGTAGTGCACCAGGCCGTAGATGATGCCCTGTACGCTGCGGGGCAGCGCCGTGCCGGGATAGCTGACGCCGTAACCCATGGTGTCGCAGGCACGGATCTTGATCGGGATCCCGCTCTCGCGGCTCAGTTCCATCAGCGCGCCGGCGAAGGGGACCACGAAGCCGTAGAAATCGGCCCGGGTGATATCCTCAAAGTGGCAGCGCGGGCGGATGCCGGCGTCCAGGGCGGACTTGACGATGCCCAGGTACTTGTCCATGGCCTGTTTCCGGGTCAGGTGCATCTTGTTGAAAATATGATAGTCGCTGCAGGAAACCAGCACGCCGGTCTCAGCGACGCCGGCCTGCTTGACCAGCTCAAAATCCTTTTCGTTGGCCCGGATCCAGGTGGTGATTTCCGGGAAGGGAAGGCCCGCGTCCTGGCACAGGTGCAGCGCCTTCTGGTCGTTCTCCGTGTAGAGGAAGAACTCGCTCTGGCGCACCATGCCCCGGGGGCCGCCCAGGCGGCTCATCAGCTTGAACAGGTGCAGGATCTGCTCCGGCGTGAAGGGGCTGACGGACTGTTGGCCGTCACGGAAGGTCGTGTCGGTCATCCAGATTTCCTTGGGCATCTGCATGGGCACATGGCGGAGGTTGAAGGCAACCTTCGGCACATGCTCATAGTCGTAGATCTCACGGTACAGGTTGGGTTCCGCCACGTCCTGCAGGTTGTAGCGGTATTTGGACTGCATCAGCAGGTTGTTCGTCGTGTCAAAACTCAGCATCTTGAATCCCTCTTTGTCTGATTACCAATCGTCAGGTATGATCCGCGGCCCATGTGATGTCATTTCGACCGAAGCGAAGCGGAGTGGAGAAATCTCCTTCCGGGAACACATGGACGGTTCCGCGGGCAACGGGGTCATTATAGCTTTATTCCGCTTATATCTCAAGCAAAGTACGGAATAAGTGCATTAGTTCAGTTCTTCCGCCGCGGGTTCGGCGTCCGGGCTTTCGTGCTTTGCTTCCGCTTCCGTGATCCGCTGGTAGAAAGCGCAGACGGAACAGGACAGGTAGACGGTCAGCGCCAGCCCGGCCAGCATCTGGAAGACCAGCGAAAGGACGCCGGACAGCATGGAGGCGATCAGCAGCTCCAGCAGGTACCACAGGAGGAAGCTGACCATCAGGAAGAAGAGGTCTTTCTTCCGGTCCCGCATCAGCTCCTTGCTGCGGCGGACGCAGAAAAGGATCTTGCTCTCCGGGTTTTCCGCCATGATGTATTCCGACAGGGCGTAGCGCAGGGCGGCGATGGCGCCGGGGATGATCATCAGGAGCATGACCGGGAAGGAATAAACCTGGCTTTGCCGCAGGGCGGCCATCTGCGCCTGCGCGTTGCCGGCCTGCAGGACCGGGTAGACGAGGAAGCCTGCCGCGACGAGGCCGGGGAGCATCCACAGCAGCACCTTCAGGATCACCAGCAGCTCCAGCCCGAGGGCTTTGAAGAAGTATTTCATCCGGGAAAAGACGGAGTTGAGCGGCTGCTCCTGCCCGTGCAGCAGGTCCATCAGCCACTTGTACATGCCCAGGGACAGGCACGGCGTGATCAGCAGCGCAGCGGCCTCCAGCCCGCGGAACACCCAGAAGGAGGTGGAGGAGACAATCGTGTTGATCTCTCCCATCAGCGCTTCCTGGGACATGACGCCGTCGCGGGAGGCAGTGACGATATAGGCCTCCAGCCGGGCCAGCGGGTCATTGCCGGTGAAGGCGGAGATGGCCTGCATCAGCATCGTCGGCAGACTCACGATCAGCGCCACCAGCAGCGCTGCCTGCCAGTGGCCTTTCAGCGCGGCGAGGGCTTTTCTGCGGTAATAACCGGAAGGGTAATACATGCGGTACTCCTTTGAAAAGCAAAAGGGGATGCCTTGCGGCATCCCCGTCATGCTTCGGTCAGTCTTTCAGGGCATTCAGGTCAACCTTGATGCCGGCTTCTTCAACCCACTGCGCCACGGCGGCGTTGTAGGCTTCGTTCTGCTTGGTGGTCAGCAGGGAGGAGGAGATGGATTCCTTTACTTCATCCAGGGCGATGGGGCCTTCGGTTTCGTCGCTCTCATAGCGGATGATGTAGTAACCGTAGGCGCTTCCGCGGACCTTGCCGGAATGGTCGCCGGGCTTCTCCAGCGCCATGGCGGCGTCCACAAAGGCGGAGTCGAAATTGGTCATGCCCGCGGCCACGGCGTAGCCCTTCGGGTTGCTGGCCATGCCGGGATCCTGGTTTTTTTCATCCATGATCTTCTGCCAATCGGCGCCTTCCGCGTCCAGCTCGGCCAGGATCGCGTCGACCTCTTCGTCCAGGTTCTCGAAGGCCTTGTTCGTGGCGTCTTCCACAGCCTTGGTGGCGTCCGTCAGGGCCTGGTCGGCGTCGTTCAGCTCCTGCTGCGCGGCGTCCAGGTCGGCCTGGGCGGCGGCTTTGGCTTCTTTGATCTCGTCGGTATCGCCTTCCAGGGCCAGCGTCTCGTTGGCAGCGTCAATCTTGGCCTGGGCGGCGGTGCGGGCGGTGTTCGCTTCGGTGACCTTCGCCTGCGCTTCGGTGATGGCGGTCTGGTCTTCGTCCTTGAACTTGGTCAGGATCTGCTTCACGCGGCGGACGCCGGCGGGGGTGTAGTACAGGGTGGTGCCGTTGTTCGCGGCGGTGGCCCAGGAAGCGGCGTTCTCACCGTAGGTGGTTTTGTCCGCCTCGACCTTGCTGTCGAAATCGGCCTGGATCTCTTCATCCGTTACGGCGACATCCTTCACGGCGTATTCGCGCAGCTTTTCGTCGATCTTGGTCTTGGTCTGGGCTTCCAGATAGGAATCGTACGTGACGCCCATCTCGGTCAGCTTGTCCGCGGCGGCCGCGGCGATGGCGTCGTCGTCCATGCCTTCGGTATCCGTGAGCATGTAGGTCTTCACGTAGTCCAGCGCGTCGTCATAGGATTTCTGGGCGTCAGCCTTCACAGCTTCGGTCTCTTCTTCCGTCAGCTGGTCCAGGCCCAGCTCCTTCGCCTTGGCGGTCAGCGCCAGGTCCTGCTTCAGGTCCTCGATGGCGGAGTCCTGGGCGCTGGCGATGTTGGCCGGATCGGTCGTGTCGTAGGAATAGCCGTACATGGAATACATATAGGCCATGCTTTCCAGCTGGTTCTGGATTTCTTCCTTCACCTTCGCCTTGGTGATCACCTGATCGCCCATCCGGATGATTTCGGTGGCGTCGTCCACCGCCTGGTCCTTTACGATCAGGGTGCAGCCGCTCAGCAGCAGAACCGCGGCCATCAGCACAGCCAGTAAAGCTTTTTTACGCATAGGGAATCTCTCCGTTCATAACAAGTAATTGGGAACACTCCCAATATTATATCAAAGCAGGGAAGGACAGGCAAGCAAAAATACGGCGGGAAAGAAAAAAACAGAAAAGGCCGGCTGTTTGCGTGAATTATCCGGACAAATGTGATATACTGATTTTACCGGTTTACTATGGTGAATTGAAAGGAGAAATGAAGATGAAGAAACTGACTGCCCTGCTGCTGGCGCTGTGCATGCTGCTGGCGGTTGTTCCCGCCCTGGGCGAGGACTTTTCCGGTACCTGGTACATGGTTCTGGAGGACGTGACCGTCGGAACGTTTGAGATGAATGCCGACGGAACGTTTTCCATGACTGTACAAGCCTCTGACGAAGCAACTACCGCGGAAGGCACCTGGGAAGCGACGGACGCCGGCGTGACCCTCACGGTTAACGGCGACCCTGCTGAGGCGATTTACGACGCGGAAGCGGGCACCCTGACGATTGCCGAGCTCCCGATTCCCATGCAGCGGGAAAAGGGCAAGTATGAAGTGCAACTGATGATGGACGTATTGGACGTATCCAAAGCAAACGAAGTTGAACTGCCGGAAGGCGTGACGTATCTTGATGCAGCGACTACCGCCCTGGCATTCGTTATGAAACTGAACGAGCTGAAGGGGGCCCTGGGGGGAACCGGAACTGAAACCGGGACCGGAACCGAAGACGGCGGCGCCCCCGACGCGACCGAGGCGCCGGCCGGCGGCACGGGCGTGGATATCCTGGCCGAGAATTTTGTCGTCACCGAATCCTACAGCGGCTATGACGGCACCTATATTGCCAAGGTCCAGAACAATACGGGATCGCCCCTGTGGCTGACCGGCGGTTCCCTGGTTGTCAAGGATGCTTCCGGCAATCTGGTTGGCACCCGGGAATATCTGTCCACCTGCGGTTCCAAGTATCTGGAGCCCGGCGAAATTTCCATTGCCACCATGCAGGTGGAACTGGAAGCGGACGGTGAATACACCTATGAAAAGGTCATCAAGGCAGAAGCAAAGTCCTGGTCCGGTCCTGACGCTGCCGTGACCGTGACGGATCCGGCTTATGTGGAAGGAAAGTACGACAGCAAACTCCTCCAGGCGACGGTAACCAACGATACCGAGCAGAACCTGCCCGATGTGGAAATCGCTTTCCTGCTGTCGGATGAGAACGGCCTCCCGCTTGCGCTGGTTACGAACACCCTTTACAACACCGAACTGTGCCCGAACAGTTCCCTCGTTGTCAAATCCAACGTCTACACCAAGGTGGCGGAATACTTCGCCGCCAAGAGCATCATTCCCGCCGTGGAAGCGTTTGCCTGGGTGGAATACGACAACTGATCCTGAAACACATCAAAACCGCGTTCCGGTTTCCGGAACGCGGTCTATTTTTCTGTGTCATTCTGAAGCCGAAGGCTGAAGAATCTCAGTATCCGACGATCAGGCCGCTGCGCTCAGCGTAAAAGCTGTCGAGCCCGCGGGTGGCCTGAACGAGCACTTCGACCCCGGAGAAGGCGGCTTCCAGCGCCGCTTTCAGCGAAAGGGCATCCTTCTCGTTCTGGCAGTGGCTGATCAGGATCTGTTTGCCGGCGATGCCGACCTTCTGGATCTCCTCCACCAGAAAGCGGATCATGCTCTTGCTGCCGCGGGCTTTGCCGCGGATGGCGATCTCGCCCTTCTCATCCCCGATGCCGACGCCCCAGAAGCCCAGGTGCCCGGCGATGAAGCCGATCAGGCGGCTGACCCGCCCGGCCTTGATCAGGTTATGGTAGGAGGCCAGGGCGAAGCTGGTGTGGATCTTTTCGGCGGTTTCGTTCAGGTCCTTTTCGATTTCCTCAAAGGATCTGCCTTCCAGGATCAGGTCCCGGGCGCGCCAGATCAGCATCGCCTGCTCCGGGCCGGTGGCCTTGGAGTCAATCACGGCGATCTGCTTGTCCGGCTCCTCTTCCAGCACCATGTTCCGCCCGGTGCAGGCGCTGTTGTAGCTGCCGGACAGGGCGCTGGAAATCGTGAAGGCGATCACGGGCCCGGGCGCGGAGAACTTCTCCCGCCAGTCTTCCGGAGAAGGGCAGGCGGTCTGCGCCATTTCCGAGTGGGTCTCGTTCATCTCGAGCATCTCGGAAACGGGCATGTCCTCGTTGTCAATATATTCTTTTCCGCCGATCCGGATGGAAAAGGGAATCGTGGTGAAATCCAGACTGCCTTCTCCGCCTTCCAGCGTATGAAGATCGCAGGCTGTGTCAGAAACAAGATGCCAGATCAAGGAATCGTCTCCTTTGCGCATGGGTTGAAAACGGGGACCGGTTATTGGACGGCAGGCGCGTCAAACACGGGCGTCCCGGTGGTGCTCATCTCTTTGTAGGATACGGGCGTTCCGTTGATGTCCTTCGCGTCCGGGTTCGGAACGGCCATTCCGTCCTGGATGATGAAGAGCGGGTCGTCGGAGGCGAAGGCATAAATCGTGGAATCGAAATAGTCGCCGTAGGAGATCAGCCAGACGCGGGTGTTTTCCGTCGGCTCGCTTTCGGGAACGGGTTCCGCTTCGGGCTCTTTCTTCAGGTCTGTCGCGGTGGCGGGCAGATCGGTCGCCGTGGCCGGCAGAGCGGGCGCCGGCGCGGCGCCGTAGACGGACGCGGCCAGGTTGGGATAGGCGGCGCGGAAGGCGGCCTCAAAGACGGCGGGAGAGTAGCTGTTGTCCCGGAGATTCGCGAACTGCTGCGATCCCGCGGTGAGCGGCAGGCTTTCGGCGTTGAAAGAGGATTTTTTCGTCTTGCAGCGGATGGAAGTCACCGTGCCGTCGGGGGCTGTTTCCACTTCCAGCAGGTTTCCGCTGTAATCGGCGGCCTGCCAGGAGACCCGGCAGCCCGTCAGCTGTCCGTCCGCGCCGTAATACGCGGTCCGGGCGAGAAGCTGCTCGCTGTTGGCGAGGTTCCAGGTTTCGGAGAGCAGAACCCCGTCTTCGCTGAAGGAAACGGTCCTTTCGGCGGAGTCCCAGGAGGGGACTGTCCCGGCAACGGCTTTTTCGTACAGGCCGGCACTTTCGAAAACCAGGTCGCCGGACCATGTGTTGAATTCCTCGATATATTTCGGTCCGTTCATTTTCCAGGTTACCACCGCGGAGAAAACGCTGTACTGGTCGCCGGCCTGGTGGGCTTCGGCGGTGGCGGTGTTCGCCTTGGAGAAGATGGTGGATTCCTCGCCTTTAACGAAGTTGAGCTCCTTGATCTTCAGCGAGGGAACCTCCCGGTCCAGCGTAACGCTGATCAGGCCGTTTTCATTGGAGAAGGAAACGACGTGCGCGTGCTCCGGCAGGCCGTCAGGCAGGCTGATCTGATCCGCTGTGGCGGAAACGGCCTTCAGGTTATCCGGCAGCAGGTAAACCGTATCGTCGGCATCCGCGGACGCGGCCAGGCACAGGGCCAGAACGATAACGCAGATTACGGAAATAACACGCTTCATATTTCTGTCTCCTTTCACGGTCCCGGCAGACCGGACCAAAAAACATTATACGCTTTTTCCGTTCCGCCGCGCAACCCAAAGACAAGGTAAACACAGTAAAGACAATCCGGGCGGGAATCAGCGTTGACAAAGGGATGAAGCCTGTGAGAAAATAGTACAGATAAATTGTTTGGGATTATATTATGAGGAGGACCATCCGGATGAAAAAGACGATCTCCCTGTTTATGCTGCTGGCGCTGCTGGCAACAGTTTTTGTCTGCGCCCCGCGGACCGCTTCTGCCGGCACGTCCGTAACGCTGGCCGACAGCGTTTCCTACTCCGCCGGCATTACGACGATTACCTGGACCGTGGAAGGCGACGCGCTGTCCAGCTATTTCGTGATCGGCGAGGCCCTGGGCGGCGATGTCGAGCAGCAGCGCGTCCGGCTGGGTGAGACGTCCGTGCCTTCGCTGACGACGCCGGAGTTTATTCCCGGCAAATCCTACCGGGTTTATGTGACGGACAGCGAATTTCATATGCTGGACAGCAAGGAATATACCATGCCGGATCCGGTGACTTTCGAGGACGGCAAACTGAAGAACACCTCCGTCAAGATCACCGCGGAGCCGGTCAAGCTGGCTGCAGGCGGGGCCCGGAACAAGAACACCAAGAAGCTCAAAGCCCTCCAGGCGGGTGAGATCATGAACGGGCTGCAGGACGGAAGCTATACGTACGGCCTGAAATACACCATGAAGATGCCGCGGCTGGCCAAACCCCGCGATTTCTATGTAACGATCGCTTTTGAGGCTCCGAACGGTTTCCTGTGGACGGAGATCGCGGAGAGCGTGACATTCGACCGGGTCAACAACGGGTACCAGACGATCTGGTATTACATGATCGGCGATACCTTCTTTGAACTGCTGAACAAAAAAACCGGGCAGATTCCTGCGGGTGATTACAGCATTCATCTGTACTGGGACGGCATGTATGTGAACACAACGACCTTCCGGGTCAACTGACCCGGGTTTTCCGGGCATGGGAAACGGGGCGGCCTTTTCGGGCCGCCCCGTTTATCTGTGCATCTTTACAGGTTGACGAAATTCACCAGGGTCTCCCGCGGGGCCTTGGCCCGTTCGCACTTCAGCTCATTGAGCATCAGCGCGGTCTGGCCGTCGGGGCCCTGCACCATTTTGCAGCGGGCGGTCAGGGAGAAATACGTCTTGTTGTCCGGCGTGCGCTCCCCTTTGCAGACCCATCCGCAGGGCGCGATGTCGTTGGCACAGCAGGTCATGGCCTCCCGGGCGAAGTAGTAGAAGCCCTTCGGGAACTCCTTCCGCCGCCAGGCCTGGCCGGTCAGGCAGACGACCTTTCCGTCATAGCGCTCCGGATGATCCATGCTGTCCACATAGAACAGGCCGAACTGCTCGTCGGAGATTTTGATGACGTCCGCCTTCATGTCGTAGGGCAGGTCCTCGTCGCGGATGCCGTCGTCCACTGTGCCGTCCAGGTTCTCGAACAGGATCGTCGCGGCGCTGTTCATCGCGCGCAGCTGCTTGCGCCAGGAGCTCTTGCTGAAATTCTCCCCGCAGCGGTTGACATAGATCATGTCCGCCGCTTTCATCGGGTCGGTCAGGAGCTTGCGCATGTTGGTCATGTAGTTCTCAAAGGTGGTGGCGTCGGCGGTGGTGACCACCTGCGCCCAGTCCCACAGCCGGGGAAGGGTGATCTCGTCCAGCTTTTCCATGCCCCACATGGTGTTGTATTCCATGATGACGCAGGTGGGCTCGATTTCCTTGTCCAGCTGGGCCAGCTTCGCCGTGGTCAGCTCTTCCGCGCTGTCCAGGGTGACCAGCACGCCCTTGTACTTTTCCAGGTTCTTCCCGTCCCACTCGGTTTCGCCTTCCTCGCAGCAGAGAACCAGTACCTTTCCGCCGTTGGTGAAGCGTTCGTTGCCAAGCACCGTGAGGCCGAGGGTGGTTTTGCCGGATTCAATGAAGCCGGTGATCAGGTAGACCGGTACAAATCTTCGGATCATAGATGAAACAACTCCGTCAGCGCTTTTTCGTTCAGGTCGGCGCCGATCACGCACAGGCGGCCGGTATAGTCGGCGGTGCCTTCGCGGATGTCGGTTTCGCCGGGTACATAGTCAAACTGGAACCACTCGCCCGCGGCGTTCTGCAGGATGCCCTTGGAGCGCAGCACGCGGCCGTATTCCTCTTCGTCGGAAAGCTTCGCCAGGATTCCGCGGATCTCGTCGATCTCATACCGCTGCGCGGTTTCCATGCCGATGGTGCCGAACACCTCGTCGGCGTCATGCTCGTCGGCGCCGTGGTGGTGATGGTGATGATGGTGCTCATGGCCGTGGTCATGGTCATGATGATGCTCATGATGGTGATGCTCGTGTTCGTGCTCATCATGCTCGTCGTCATCGTCATCGTCGTCATCGTCGTGATGGTGATGATGCTCATGTTCATGCTCATCGTCATCATCGTCGTCATCTTCCAGCGGGGCGAACCAGATCGGTTTGCCGTTCTCGATCACGTCCAGCATGAAGTCGGGCTCCATCTCGTCCCACGGCGTGGTGATGATCCGGGCGTCCGGATGGACCTCGGCGATCAGCTGGCGGCTCTTCTCCACCCGGTCGGCGTCCAGCAGCTGGGTGCGGCTGAAGATGACGGTGGAGGCGCTCTTCACTTGGTCCAGGAAGAATTCGCCGAAGTTCTTCATGTACATCCGGCATTTCCCCGCGTCCACCACGGTGGCGCTGCCGCCGGTTTCGATTTCCGGATGGCGCTCCTTCGCCTTTTCCACCGCGGCGAGGATCTCGCTGAGCTTGCCCACGCCGGTGGGCTCCACCAGGATCCGGTCCGGATGATAGGTGTCGATCAGCTGGTCCACCGCGGCCTGGAAGTCCCCGGCCAGCGTGCAGCAGATGCATCCGGCGTTCAGCTCGGTCACGGTGATGCCGACGTCCTTCATGAAGCCGCCGTCGATGCCGATCTCGCCGTATTCATTCTCCAGCAGCACGACCTTTTCATTCCGGAGACGGCCGGTCAGCAGTTTCCGGATGAGGGTGGTTTTGCCCGCGCCCAGGAAGCCGGAGATTACGTTTACTTTTACCATTTTTGTTTCCTTCTTTCCTTGCGTTCCGCCGCCGCAAAATCCGGCGGCAATCCTTTTATATCGCTTGCTTTCGCCTTTGTCAATCGTTTTCGGCGCGCCCGGGCGAAAACGCCTTGCCCGGCCCGTAATTTCATGGGTGACAAAGGCACGGAAAAGTGATATACTGATTAGCACATTAAGGGATCATGTGATTGTTAATAGATCGCAACGGGCTGCCGGAGGGCAGCTGACGGCGTATTCCGCCGGCGAACGAGGAGGAAGGACCGTGAAAACAGGGAAACGGACGGCGCGTTTCAGGACGGGCACGCTGCTGCTGGCGCTGCTTGTGCTTTTGTCCGTCTGCCTGTCCGCGCAGGCGGAGCAGCTGAACGACCCCACGGACGTGACGATGCTGCTGGCGGAGAACGCGGTGGAAACCTTCGGTCTGACCGATTCGGAAGGCAACCCGCTCAAGCCGCGCCAGGCGTCCGATATGTTTGGACACGGCTACCCGGACGTGACCGGGGTGGAACCGGACTACCGGGGTGTGGTCGGTTATGTCTCCCTCCAGACAGACAACAGGGAAATCAGCCGCTTCAATACGTTTACGAATATGCCCTGGATGCTGCCGATGTATCAGCGGGACGGGGATGAGTTCACCGAGGTCGGCCGGATCCGGCACAAGACCCCCGTGCTGGTCACGGACCAGGTGATCCGCGAGGGCCTGTACCACAAATATATGGGCTGCCTGAAAGTGATCCGCCTGGATACCCAGGAGGAGGCCTGGATCGACGTCATCCATTTCGCCACCGTGCCTTACTGGCGGCTGCCCCTGGAGCAGGCCATGAAATACGGATACTGCGTCGCCGTATACCGGAACGCGAGCCGGTATGAGCCGATGGATCTCAAGGGGCACCGCGGCGCGCTGCCGGACGGCACCCGCGTGCTGATGTGCTTCAGCAATCCTCCGAAGTATTTCAACAAATACGACAAAGAACGAAACCCCCTGCTGGGCATCGTGTTCCGCAGCAAAGTGGAGGGCGAGTCCTTCTACCGGACGTTCCTGTTCTTCAATCCGGATGACCTGACCCTCATTTACTGACGCGCTATTTCTTGATTCAAAGGATGGATCTCAACCGATGAAACTACGGAAAAGCTTCAGATGTCTGATCTGGCTGCAGGTAATGGTGCTGTTCTGCCTGCAGTGCGGTTTTTCGCGCGCCGAAACCAGGGAGCTGTGGAATTATGTGTTTGAGATCCAGGAGACGGACGGCACCGCGAAGATCACCGAGTTCCGCGGCAGCGAGGAGAACGTGGTGATCCCGGAGTATCTGGACGGCTACAAGGTCATCGCCATCGGCAACGGCGCCTTCGAGCTCAAACAGAAAATAGAGACCCTTGTGATCCCGGACACCGTTGTTACCATTGAGGAAAAGGCCTTCTCCAGCTGCGACGGCATACGGGAAATCAAACTGTCCAAAGATCTGAAGAACCTGGGAACCAAGGCGTTCTCCAACTGCAAGGGCCTGCGCTCCATCGTGCTGCCGGAGGGGCTGGAGAACATCGGCGACAATCCCTTCGCCCTGTGCGACAACCTGACGGACGTATCCTTCTCCGGACCGAACAAGCTTTATGAAATCCGGGACGGCATCCTGGTCCGGAAGGAAGACCATAAGCTGATCGCCTGGTTCCGCCAGGCCGGGGCAGACGGCAGCTACGACATTCCGGACGATATCAAGATCATCGGGAGCGACGCGTTCCTGGAGTGCAAGGAACTGACCGGCGTTTCCCTGCCGGAAGGGCTGGAGGTCATCGAGACAAGCGCCTTCAACAGATGCACCGCCCTGGCGGAAGTGGTTCTGCCCGATTCCCTGACCACGCTGCAAAATCGCGCCTTCGCCGACTGCGTGGCGCTGAATACCGTACGGATCCCGGATACGCTGACCGACCTGACCGGCAACCCGTTCACCGGCTGCAAAACCCTGACCAGCCTGGCAATCTCGGATACCCATCCGACTCTGGAGCTGCGGGAGGGCGTCCTGTTCAACAAGGTGCAGAACGAGCTGCTGTGCTATCCCTGCCTGAAGTCCAAGGCGGAGTACACCGTTCCGGAAGGAACGGAGCGCATCGGCGTCAGCGCGTTTGAGAACAACAAGAGCATCCAGCATGTTATCCTGCCGGACACGGTCACCTGGATCGGGGAGTACGCCTTCAGCAACTGCTATGCCCTGGAGGAGGTTGAGGCGCCGGATTCCGTTACATATATCGGTCTGTGGGCGTTTGAGAGCTGCCTGAACCTGCAGCGGTTCATCGTGCCAGAAGGCGTTATGACGCTGAACCGGAGCACATTCAACCGGGACAACCAGCTGCAGGAGGTCATTCTGCCAGACGGTCTGCTGGAGATCGGGGATAATGTATTCACGGACTGCAAGAGCCTGAAGAAAATCGAACTGCCGGACGGACTGGTCTCCATCGGCGCCAGCGCGTTTTCCGGCTGCGACTGGCTGGAGGAAATTATCGTTCCCGATTCGGTGGAAAGCGTCGGCGTAAGCGCGTTCCAGAGCTGCGACAACCTGAAGACCGCGGTGCTTCCGGACCACCTGACGGCGATTCCGAGAGAGATTTTCCACTCCTGTACCAGCCTGACCTCGGTGAAGCTTCCCGCGGACGCTGAATCCATCGGTACGGCGGCCTTCTACTGCTGCAGCGCGCTGGAGGAGATCGATATCCCGAACAAGGTCCGGATCGTCGGCCCCCAGGCCTTCTACGGCTGCTCCAGCCTGAAGAGCGTGACGCTGCCCTCCAGCGTCCAGAAGATGTACGCGAAGGTATTCTATAACTGCTCCTCCCTGGAATACGTCGTGATTCCCAAGAGCGTGAAGGTGTTCACCGGCCTGCTCTTCAAGGATTACCCGGATGAAATGATTGTCTATGTGGAAAAGGGAAGCGCCGCGGAGAAGCAGATGGACGAAGAACTGATCGACGTGACCTATATGGACGGTTCCACGCCCGGATCCTCTGAAAGCGAAGAGGATGACGATGAGGACCTCTTCGGCCCGTAAACGGGAGGAGTCCGGCAGGAGCCCTGCAGGACTTGACGCGGAGCGGCTTCCCGCGATAGCATTAAAACAGAAAAACAGGATCACGCGCTCCGGCGGCAACGCCGGGGCCGTTTTTTGTGTGAGGAGGGATCATATGCCGGACGAACCCGTGAAACTGAAAGGCCTGCGCCGCGAGATTGACCGGAATGAGTTTGAGGAACTGGGCGCGCTGCAGTGCGCCGTGGACGAGATCCTGGGCTATGTGGGCACGACGGAGCGGAAACTGGAGGCCTGGTGCCGGAAAATCTATAAAAGGCCTTTGAAGGTCATCCTTCCCATGATCCGCCAGGACGGCCTGATCGCGATCCGCCGGGCCAGTTTCGAACAGCTGAAAAAGAGCGCGACGATCATCTCCCAGCAGTACAACCGCTTCCTGCCGGACGCGGGCAGGGATCCCCGGGAAAGCGCGGAAGCCGCGATCCGGACGCTGACCGCCGCCATGGCGCCCGCGGAAAAAGACCTGCGCGTGCTGTACGCGGAGCCGGAGGGGGAGGACGGGGAAGCATGAGCTTTCAGTTTCAGCCCTTCTCCCGCAAACAGCGCCAGCTGCTGAACTGGTGGCGGCCCGGCTCGGGAGTGGAGAACCGCCGGATCGTCCTGGCGGACGGCGCCATCCGCAGCGGCAAAACCGTGGCGATGATTCTTTCCTTCCTGCTCTGGAGCCTGAGCAGTTTCCGGGGGCAGGACTTTATCCTGGCCGGCGTCACCTCCGGCGCCCTGGCGCGCAACGTGTTGGGCCCGATGCTGGCGATGCTGGAGACCCTCGGCGTCCCGGCGGAATGGAAGCGGGGCGAGGCGCGGGTGCTGGTCGGCGGCAACAGCTATTACCTGTTCGGCGCGGACAAGGACAACGCCCAGGACAAGCTCCAGGGCATGACCGCCGCCGGCGCCTATGCCGACGAGGCGGCGCTGTTTCCCCGCTCCTTCATCGACCAGATGATCGGCCGCTGCTCCGTGCAGGGCAGCCGGATCTTTCTCAACTGCAACCCCAACGGGGCATACCATTACCTCAAAACGGATTTTATCGACCGGGCGGAGGAAGCCGGCCTGTACCGGCTGCACTTCACCATGGACGACAACCTGACCCTGTCTCCGGAGATCCGGCAGAGCTACGCCCGAAGCTTTTCGGGCGTTTTTTACCGCCAGTATATCCTCGGGGAATGGGTCAGCGCGGAAGGCGCCGTCTATCCCATGTGGGACGACCGGGCCAACACCTTCCGGGCGGAGGAACGGGATGAGGAGGCGCTTCCCTTCCGGGATATGCGCCGCTTCTGCGCGGTGGACTACGGCACGGTGAATCCCTGCGTCTTCCTGGACGTCCGGGACGACGGGAAAACCTTCTGGATCATGAAGGAGTATTACTGGGATTCTGCCGTCCGCCGCCGCCAGAAAACCGACGCGGAATACGCCGACGACCTGGACGCCTTTCTCGGCGGGGACCGGAACGCGCAGATCATCGTGGATCCCAGCGCTGCCAGCTTCAAGGCGGAACTGCGCAACCGCGGCTTCCGCGTGCTGGACGCGAAGAACGACGTCCGGGAGGGCGTCGCCACCACGGCGGTGCTGATTGAAAACCGCCAGGTCCGGGCGGACCGGGACCGCTGCCCGGCGCTCCTGCGGGAGATCCACAGCTATGTCTGGGACGACAAGGCCCGCCGCCGGGGAGAGGAACGCCCCGTCAAGGACCACGACCACGCCATGGACGCGCTGCGCTACCTGTGCCACACCAGGGCGAACAGATTCCGCAGGTAATTCTGCGATCGCCGTTACCAAAAGACCAAAGGCCTTTTGACGGCTGTAGCATGGGAATCATTAGCCGTGCTGAAGCACGGATGATTCCTCAACAATTCATAATTAATAATGATTGGATAACGATCATGAAGCATAATCCAAAGCCGGTGAGGAACCATTCTCCAGGAATGTCATCCCGAGCGGAGCGAAGCGGAGTCGAGGGATCCCTTGCTAAAAGCCCTCCAATCGCTTTTGACGGCTACTCCAACGCCGCGGCGTTCCTCGGCAGCGATTCCCCGCTGCTGTCCTCCGGCACGTTCCTCCGCTCCGGCCTGACTTCCGACCCGGATCTTCTGACGGCCATGTACCGGGAGAACTGGCTGACCATGCGCATCATCGACATGCCGTCGGAGGACATGACCCGCGCCTGGTACAGACTGTCCGCCGCCGTCAGCGGGGAACAGCTTCACGCCCTGCGCCGCCTGGAGGCCCGTCACAGCGTGAAACAGGAACTGACCAACGCGGTGCGCTGGGCCAGGCTTTACGGCGGTTCGCTGGCGCTCATGGTGGTCCGGGGCGAGGAGGACATCCTGGACCGGCCGCTGGATACGGACCTGCTGCTGCCGGGCTGCTTCCAGGGCCTGCTGGTGCTGGACCGGGCACAGGGCGTCGAGCCGTCCCCGGAGCTGGTCACCGACCTGGACGATCCGGATTTCGGCCTGCCGGAAAGCTATACCGTGAACCTGGATACGGCGGAGGGCCGCCGCGTGACGCTGCACCATTCCCGGGTGCTCCGCTTTGTCGGCCGGGAACTGCCGCGGACGGAAACCGTCCGGGAAAACTACTGGGGCGCCAGCGAAATGGAACATATCCAGGAGGAGCTCCTCAAGCGCAGCGCCGCCTCCGCCAATATCGCCCAGCTGATTTTCCAGGCGAATGTCACGACCCTGAAGATGTCAGATTTCGGGGACGTGCTGGGCGCAGGCACGGAGGAACAGCGGCGGGCCGTGGAATACGCCATGGGCCTGGAGAACCGGTTCAGGACCTCCTTCGGCATCCAGTTGCTTTCCCGGGACGATTCCTATGAGAACCACGCCTATTCCTTCGCCGGCCTCAGCGAGATCTACGAGCAGTTCATGATGGACATGGCCGGCGCGGCGGAGATCCCGGCGACCAAGCTGTTTGGCCGCTCTCCCCAGGGCATGAACGCCACCGGGGAATCGGACCTGCGGAACTATTACGATATGATCGCTTCCCTCCAGGAGCGCCTGCTCCGCCCGGCGCTGGAAAAGCTCCTGCCGGTCATGGCCATGTCCTGCTGGGGATACGTTCCGGCGGACCTGGAGTTTGTTTTTGAGCCCGTTATGACAACCAGCCCCGCCGAGAGGGCGGAGCTGGTGCAGAAACTGTCAGGAGACGTGATCGAGGCCTATAAATGCGGCCTGCTCACCCGGGAAGAAGCGCTGGAAGAATTAAAGAGCCGGGGAGAAGAACTGGGGGTGTATTCGAAAACGCGGTTTTGACTTTTGCCGGACGGGTAAGTATACTTGACCTATCAAATTGAGGGGGTGGACTGAATATGAAGAAACTGACGGCGCTTGCCTGCGTGATTGCTCTTCTTTTCTGTATTGGATGCACTTCAGCCTGCGCGGAAGGGGACAGCTGGATCTGTCCGGGCTGCGGCGCGGAGAACACGACCAATTTCTGCATCAAATGCGGAACGAAGAAGCCGGAAACGATCGTCTGCCCGGACTGCGGGGAGAAGTATCCGGCGGATACGGAAGCGGCCTTCTGCGGAAACTGCGGCGCGAAGCTGCGGCAGGACGTGATCCCTTCCGCCCGGCTGGAGGGAAACGGGTTCGATACGCCGGAAGAGGCGGTCACTTATTACCTGGAGGGGCTGAAGAACCTGGACTTCAACCAGATGCTCCGGGCGTTCGCCTGGGAGACGCAGGCGGAGCATTTCTCCGTGGATGCCAAGATCCGGCGGCTCCAGGCCTATATGGCGACCCTTAAGCCGCGGCTGCTCGGGGATTCGAATTTTATCCGAACGGCAAACCTCTATTCCCTGCGTGCGGCGCAGATCGACTCGATTTACCAGTCCATAGAACTGTATATCCTCCGGGAAGATCATCCGCTGAAAAGTTCAACCGGAGCGATCGTTCTCCGGGAGGACGGTGATTTCGACGCGTTTAAGGAGAAATTCAACAACGGCAGGCTCGAGAAACTGACCGGTCTGACCAATATCCGGTTCCTGACGCCGGACGAGGTGACGGAAGGCAAGTTCTCCCATGAAAAGAACCAGGAGAACTATATCAAAATGAACGCCATGTACGGCGCGGACGAAACGGTTGACGTGCCGGCGGTCGCGGATCTGGACGGCGAGATCCTGTTCTGCTGCCCGACGGCGGCCCGTTACGGGGATAAATGGTACCTGGTATCCGTCAGCAGCATGACGAATATGATTATGGGCATGAATGTCATGCAGCAGGCCTTTGCTACGGCGGAGGGCTCCCTGGACGATTTCCTGAAGTAATCGTATAGGATCGTTTTCCTGCAGGAATGCCCCGGCGGAGGAATCCGCCGGGGATTTTAATCAGCAATTAACAAATACCGCCTGATCTTTTCATCTTTCCGGTGTAAAATGTATGATGCAGGAAGAAACAATCGGAGGACGGGGAACGATGAACTTACTGATCCATGATCTGAATGAAAACGAATGGAGCCGGGTTGCGGACAAATACAAAAGTTGGGAGATTATCTCCGATAACGGTACGATCAAACCCTGTGCGGGCTGCTTCGGCTGCTGGTTCAGGAATCCGGGGCAGTGCGTTATCAAGGACGGGTATCACCGCATGGGCGAGCTGATTCACAAAGCGGATGAGATTGTGGTAATCAGCCGGTACACGTACGGCGGTTTCAGCAGCTTTGTCAAGAACGTCTTTGACAGGGGCATTAGCTGGATGCTTCCTTATTTTGAAATCTATGAGGGAGAGATGCACCATAAAAGGCGGTATCCGGAGGACAAGACGATCTCGTTCATCTTCCGGGCGGAGTCCTTCACCGCGGATGAAAAGGAAAAGGCCGGAACATATGTGGAAGCCGTATGCAGGAACTTCCGGGGGAAGATGAAGGATCTGGTCTTTGAGCAGAGCGCGCCGCCGGCCGTATCCCCGCGGGAAGAGGGACATGACGGGCACTTTGATCCGCAGAAAA
This sequence comes from Christensenellales bacterium, assembly GCA_045112195.1. Classification (GTDB taxonomy): domain Bacteria; phylum Bacillota; class Clostridia; order Christensenellales; family Aristaeellaceae; genus Aristaeella. Next base: position 32,678 of record JBGUHQ010000025.1, read on the forward strand.
CGGTTCTTCTGAACGGGAGCCTGCGGGGGGATGGGTCAAACAGCCGGAAATTCCTGACCGTACTGGCCGGGAAACTGGAAGGCGAACCGGAGATCGTCAATCTCTCCGCCGCGCGTCAGGACGAACAGGCGGAAACGCTTTTATCCGCCGGGACCGTCGTTCTGGGAATGCCGCTGTATGTGGACGGCATTCCTTCCCAGGTGCTTCGGATCATGGAAAAGATGGCGGAGCGGCCGGGGAACAGAAAGAAGGTTTACGTGGTCGCGAACATGGGCTTTTATGAAAGCCGGCAGATCCGGAATCTGCTCAGCATGGTCAAAGACTGGTGTGACCGGTGCGGATATGATTATTGCGGAGGCCTCGCTGTCGGCGCCGGCGAGATGATGGGAAGGATTATGGCTCCGAAGGGTCCTGCCCAAAACGTCATGAACGGGATGGACCGGCTGGCGGCGGCGATCAACTCATCCGCAAAGACGGAGGATATTTATACCGACGCGCATTGGTTCCCCCGGTTCCTGTATATCCTCGCGGCGCATATGGGATGGTCGAAAGCCGCAAAAATGAACGGGCTGAAGAAAAAGGACCTGTTCCGAAGGTGGGAATAAGCGCTGGACTTGCGTAAAAGTGACAACCTGAGGAATGCCCCGGCGGAGGAATCCGCCGGGGTTTTCATGTGCCCGCCATGATCGGAGGTATATATGCATTATTATGGCACTCGTTTGTCAGAAAACATATCCAGGCGCGAGCCCGAAGGGTACCTCCTTTGCCTGAACGTCCCCGTGGCCCGGACGGGAATGCAGGAATATCTGCCCGAAGAGCTTGGGCTGACGCCTAATTCAGAATTCAGAATTCATAATTCAGAATTATCGCCTGCCGGCGGGCTTGTGAAGGTATACAGGCCTGAAGAGGAGGTCTTTTCCGAAGCGACCATGGCGTCCTTTGAGGGGATGCCGGTGACCAACGATCATCCGCCCCTCGGGGTGGATGTTTCCAATATCCGGGCTCTGCAGAAGGGACATGCCCACAATGTCCGCCGGGGCAGCGGGGAAGAGAGCGACCTGCTGCTGGCGGACCTGATCATCACCGACCCGGCGCTGATCACCGCCATCCTGGAGGAGGGAAAACGGGAGATCTCCTGCGGCTATACCTATGAGCTGCGCGAGGAAAACGGGCGGTATATCCAGCGGCAGATCCGCGGGAACCACGTGGCGGTCGTGGACGCCGGCCGCGCGGGGCCCCGCGTTTGTATAAAGGACCATAAAGCAAACACAACCAGACTGAAAGGAGTAACTGCTATGAAGAAATCCCTGTCCAAAGTACTGGCCCGTATGGCCAAAGACGGCGACATTGAAACCGTCGCCGAAATCATTGAGGAGATGATTGAACCCGAAAACAATTCAGAATTACCGGGGGAGGAAACCGAAACGGTCGAAACCCCGGCGGCTGTTGTAGAAACGGAAGCCGGCAATACCATTGCTGTAGATGAAGACGCCCTGGGCGGAATCATTGAGCGGCTGGACCGCATCATCGCCCTGCTGGAGCCGGCGCCTGCCGCGGATGAGGTTCCCGAAGAGATCGCGGAAGCCATTGAAGAAGCGGTTGAAGCCGCTGAGCAGACGGAGAATCCCGCGGCCGGCGAGGTATCCGCCGTCATGGAGGAGATCCTGGATCCCGTGGCGTCCGTGATTCTGGAAAACGAAGCGGATGAAGAGGAGCAGGAGCTTCCGGAGGTCCTGCGGACCGGGGACGCGCTGCGCGCCGCACTGGCGGCCGTCCGCCCCGTGCTGGCCCGGATGCCCCGGAATATGCGGCGGAAGATGGCCGGCGACATTGCCGCCAATCTCCGGCGCACCCGCGGCCGCGGAACGACCGGCGCGGACGCCTACGCGGCGCTGGCTTCCGCCCGCCGCCGGACCGCACCGGCTTCCGCCGAGCTGGGAAAGAAAATCATGGCGAGCCGCAATTCGAACTACAGGAAATCGGTATGAAAGAGAGTGAGTCAGAATGGGTAAAGTACTGCAAATCTTCGGCCACGGACAACCGGGAAGCATTTCCCGCTCCGTGGACGACATCGTGATCTCCATCAGGAACGCGTCGGATAAGGATATCGCCTTCGGGGCCCCGGTTTTTCTGGGTGATGACGGCGCCGAGCCCTTCAGCACGGCGAACCCGCAGGACTTCACGACCTTCCTGGGCTTTGCCGTCCGGGTGGCGGACAAGACCCCGGATACCTATCCCCAGGGCCAGTTCAACGACGGCGCCGGAGAGGGTGAGGTTGGCTGCTGGAAGGCCGGGGACGTCATGGAAGTCCTGGTCCGCGGCAGCGTCGCCATTCCGCTGTCCGCCACCGGATCTCCCGGCGGAAACGTGTATATCCGCAAGTCCGACGGCAAGCTGACGGCTTCCGCCGGCGCTTCCGGCTCATCCGTCCTGCTGGAGAACGTACGGATCCGCCGGTCCCGCGACGCTTTCAGCCCCTGTTGCGAAGCCGTCGTGAACAAAAGGAACATTATCTGATAGGAGGAATACTATATGATCCGAACTCCTGCTGTCCGAACCCGCCGCATGGCGGTGAACGATTCCTATACGTTCCTGATGAAAGAACTGGAAAAGGTGGATGACGCCATCCTGGAGCCGCTTTCCGGCACGGACTGGCCCAGGGACATGCCGGTCATCACCGGCGGCGGCCTCCTGGAATCCATCGCTTCCGTGGACGTGACCTATGCCTCTTCCGGCGGGGATGACGACAACCTTTTCTTTGAGGCGGCCAACGATATTCCCGTGATCCAGGCGGACCTGTCCAAACAGGTCGCCCGGACCTTCAACTTCGCGGAATACATGTCTTTCCTAAACATGGAGAAATTGATACAATGCAAAAACGGCCCGGAGCCTTTGAAATCAAAAGGTCTGCGGGATTTGAGTCAGTTCTCGGCTGTGGTTTTGATTGTCGAAAAGGGCTGGATTTCATGGAGATCTAGGCAAATGGGTGCATACCAGCACACGAAGCCAAACGGTCACACGATACCGGGAATGAATCGTGTGACCGTACGATGGGAACGTGTGATAGTTTACCAGGAATCGTGTGACAGTAGGCTGCTTCAATCGAAGCGGCCTTTTTTCGGCCCTTTTTGGCCCGACGTGCCGCCTACGCCG
>JBGUHQ010000026.1:0-45088 GCA_045112195.1 Christensenellales bacterium
CATTCCTTCACTTCCTTCCTTTTCTTTATTCTACAACAAAAATGAAAGTAGGCACTTTCCAGTGTCTACTTTCATTTTACAGGTTCACTGTTGCTGCCGCGTTTCGTTATGCCCTCAGGGCCAGGATCCGGTCCAGGATCACATCCGCAAGCTGCCGTTTGGTTTGCAGCGGCTGAGATTCTGATCCTTTTTTTGTGATCAGAGTCGCGATATTTGTGTCCACGTTGAAACCCGCTCCCGGAACAGTCACGTCATTGGCCACGATCATATCCAGATTCTTTTTCTTCAGCTTGGATACCGCATTTTTCTCAACATGATCGGTCTCTGCCGCAAACCCTACCAGCGTCTGGTTCTTCTTTTTCAATTCACCTACAGCTCTGGCAATATCGGGGTTCTCTGTCATTTTCAGTACGAGTGGTTCCCCTTCAGCTTTTTTGATCTTGCTGTTCTGCTGCTGTTCAACCCGGTAATCGCATACGGCGGCTGCCTGAATGACGATATCCTGTCCCGGGGTTTCCCGCAGCATAACGTCGTACAGTTCCCGGGCGGACTCAATTTGAATTGTCCGGATTCCTTCCGGAACAGGTGCTGAAACGCTGCCGAATACAGCCGTCACTTCAGCGCCTCTGTCCCTTGCAGCCTCCGCAATCGCAAAACCCATCTTTCCGCTCGAATCATTCGTGATAAAACGGACTGGGTCAATTCTTTCCTTTGTTGCACCGGCGGTAACCAGGACTTTCAGCCCGTTCAGGTCCCGTTTGGGATTCAGAAGTGCGCAAACTTCCTCCGCGATGGATTCCGGTTCGCTCATCCGTCCGGCTCCCTCGTCTCCGCATGCAAGCATTCCGCTGTCAGGCCCGATGAAATGGACACCGCGCTCTATCAGTGTTTTGACGTTCTCACGGGTAGCTGCGGCTGTCCACATACCGGTATTCATCGCAGGTGCAACAAGCACAGGCGCCTTTGTCGCCAGGACAGTGGTGGAAAGCATATCATCGGCAATGCCTGAAGCCATTTTGGCAATGATATTTGCGGTCGCGGGCGCAATGACAAAAACCTCCGCCAGTTTTGCCAGCGCAACATGTTCCACATTCCAGTATTCGGGAGCCTGGAAGGTGTCGGTCACGACCTGGTTAGCCGAAAGTGTTTGAAATGTCAGCGGTGAAACAAACTCTGTTGCGTTACGTGTCATGATAACATGCACGTTTGCTCCAAGATGACGCAAACGGGAGACAAGCTCCGCGCTTTTGTACGCCGCAATGCCTCCCGTTACTCCCAGCACGATATTTCTGCCGGTCAGATCCATATCAGTTCTGCTCCTCCTGCTCCACCGGGTTGTCGTAGGTCAGCAGTCCGCGGTTAATCTCTTCAACAGCGGTCTTTAGCGGTTTCATTCCCTCCGCGTCGATCATCGGCAAAGCGCCGTTCACGATCTCACGGCCGCGTTTGCTGGCTTCCACCACCAGCGTATAGCGGCTTTCCGCATGGTTCAGCAGTTCCAGTACGCTCGGATCAACAATAGACATTTCTTTTCCTCCTCAGGTATTCAGTGTTCATTCTTCAATGATCGGGAAATAGCGGACAGCGTTTTGTTTTTCCGCCCGGACGATCGCGGTAAGCTGTTCGAATGCCAGCTCAAGATTGTCATTAACGATCAGGTAGCGGTACCTGTCCATCTGGGCAATCTCACCTCTGGCATTGTTCAGGCGCCTCTGAATCTCCTCTTCATTCTCGGTATTCCGGGTATGAAGCCTGACCTTCAGATCGTGGTAACTTGGAGGAAGGATGAATACGCTGACGCAGTCCTTTTCTTTTCTCATCACTTCCCGGGCGCCCTGGGGATCGATATCAAGCAGTACGTTCTGACCCTGTTCCATCCGGTCGTACACTTCGCTTTTCAGTGTTCCGTAACGGTGGCCGTGAACGCTTGCGTGCTCAATGAACGCGTCCTCGGCAAGCAGTTTATCATATTCCTCTTCAGAAATAAAGTGGTAATGAACATCTTCTATCTCATTCTCACGACGTCCCCTGGTGGTCACACTGACGGAGAAACAGAAGGATGGGTCTTTTTCCAGCAGTTTTGCAACCAGTGTGCCTTTACCCGCGCCGGAAGGGCCGGATATAACCAGCAGCATCCCTTTTCTTGTTTCTTTCATGCGTCCTCCTCCGTACCTTTACGCTCGTCAATTCGCGCAGCCAACGTTTCAGGCAGCAGCGGTGAAAGAATGACATGTTCCGAATCTGTAACTATGACAGCGCGCGTTTTGTGACCGCAGGTCGCGTCAATTACTCTGCCGGAATCCCGGGCGTCCTGGATCATCCTGCGGATCGGCGCCGCCTCCGGGGAAACCACAGCGACCAGTCGGTCCGACGCGAGCATGTTGCCGTATCCGATGTTTACCAGTTTCATAGCGTTACTCCACGTTCTGAATCTGTTCACGCAGTTTTTCGATCTCGCTCTTCAGATCCACCACGTGCTGGGCGATGGCGGCATCCGAAGCTTTCGATCCAATCGTGTTGGCTTCCCGGTTCATTTCCTGAATCAGGAAATCCATCTTTTTGCCGATCTCTCCGTCACTCTCAAGGTATTTACGCATCTGTCGGATATGGCTGTCAAGGCGGGCCAGTTCTTCATCTATGGCGCACCGGTCAGCCATGATGGCGACTTCCTGGGCAAGGCGCTGAGGTTCAACCGATTCCGTCAGCAGGTTCTTCAGCCGTGCTTCCAGCTTCTCTCTGTATTCGTCAACAACCATCGGAGCTCGGTTCAGAATCTGTCCCCTCAGTGCGTCCGCGGCGTCCAGATGAAGTTTCAGGTCCTCTTTCAGATGAGTGCCTTCGCGTTCGCGCATCTGGACCAACTGAGCCGCCGCGGCTTCCGTCGCTTCAGCGCAGATGGCGGAAACCAGTTCCTCATCCATTTCCCGTTCGTTCAAGGTAAGCACGCCTTCCATTTTCATCAGGCGGCTGACAGTCATATCGTTGTCAATGCCGGTTTTATATGTGATCTGTACCGCGGCGTCCAGATACCGTGCGGCAAGTTCCGTATCACATTCCACCTCAACTGAAGAGGTGTCTGTCCGCTTGACGGTCAGGAATACATCCGCATGGCCCCTGCTGATCCTGCGGCCGAGACGGTCGCGGACTGTCTGTTCCAGAAACGCGATGTTACGGGGAAGCCTCATCCCGATATCCAGGAAGCGGTGATTCACTGTCTTCAGATCAACGGTCACTTCCCATCCGTCCCGCTGAACCTTACCGCTTCCGCATCCTGTCATGCTGTGCATACCGGTCTCACCTCCCATTAATTGGTTGAAATTATATCATTCAGAGAATCAATTGGCAACTTCCCCGTTTTCGGTAATCACGCTTTTCATCTGCCAGTCCGGAGTCCATCTGGTCATCACGCCGGGGCATCCGGGAACCATATGGCCGGCAACGTTCTCGCCGATTGATTCAGCCGGCGTGGAGATGCACATTTTACAAGCCGAAACCGGATCCGCTCCGTAACGGTGAATCAAATTATACAAGGCCTGCGGCATGGTAAGAACGGATCCGGCAAGCGTTCCGTCCTCAAGCCTGGCGGCGTCTTCCCGAACGTATACCTTCTGTCCACCGAGGCTGTATTCTCCGTCCGGCATGCCGGCTGCCTCCATTGCGTCCGTAATGGCAACAGCGCGGGAAGCACTTTTGCACCGGATCAGAAGCCTGATGATATCATCATGAAGATGTTTTCCGTCACAGATCATTTCACAGTAGAAGCGGTCGTCCGTCAGCGCTGCTCCCGGAACGCCCGGTTCCCTGTGATGGATCGGCGTCTGGGCGTTGAATGTGTGTGTGATATGATCCGCGCCCCAGTCGCCCGCTTCGTGAACCTGTTCGGCATTCGCGTCCGTATGTCCAAGGGATACGCGAATCCCTGCTTCAACGGCCCGGCGGATAAAAACCTCGCTTCCGTTTCGTTCGGGGGCTATCGTGATCAGCCGGATCACGGAGAGACTGCCTGCCATACGCTTTAGCCCGTCCCAGTCCGGATCCGCAAAGTACTGTTTCATTTGAGCGCCTGCCCTGTGCTCGCTGAGATACGGTGCCTCCATATGAGCGCCAAGCACCCGCGCTCCGTTGCGTTCCGGGCGGTCCATCACAGCGCGGATGCCGCTCAGCGCTTTTTCCGTTTCCGTTTCAGAGGCGCTCATCGTCGTCGGGCAGAAAGCGCCTGTTCCTGTTTTGGCAAGTTCCCTGCTCATCCGACGCACGTCTGCCTCGCCCCGCATCGTATCGTTTCCGCGGAAGGCGTGAATATGTACATCCACAAAACCGGGGAGCAGGAAATCCCCATCCAGGTCTATACGTGCTTCTCCGCTGTCTTCACCGGTTTTTTCGCCTACCTCCGCGACAATTCCGTTCTGAAGGCGGACAGTTGTTCCTTTGACAAAGCCGTTCCCGGTAAAAACGGTCCCGTTTTCGATCAGCATGTTCCTTTCCCTTTCTCTGTTCAGTCCACTCCACGGAGTTCCACCGACGGTACGAATGGCCGAACAATCTCCGCCCAGCGGCGCATCTGTTCCTCTGTCGGCGCATGAAGACCCTGGAAGGGTACTGTTTCCCGGTCTGTAAACCGCTGCAGATAATAATGCTGTGCTCCGCGGATCCATGGACCGATTTGCTCAAAACTGCTGTCATCGTGCAGTTCAGCTACAACAGTGGTCCTGAATTCGTATTCCGTACTGCCTTCCAACAGCAGGGACACGCTTTTCCGAACCCGATCCAGATCGATGGATGTAAGGCCGGCGGTTTCGGCATACCGTTCCGGGCTGTTTTTAATATCCATGGCTACATACTGTACCAGGCCGTCCCGGATCATCTGCGCAAGCAGATCCGGATGCGTGCCGTTCGTATCCAGTTTTACCGGATAACCAAGCTTACGGATCTTTTCTGCCAGAACCGGAAGATCTTTCTGAAGCAGCGGCTCGCCGCCGGTAAAAGCAACGCCTTCAAGAAGCCCCTTCCGTTTTTCCAGGAAGGCCAGCAGCTCCTGTTCGTCCATCACCGGCGGCGCGGATCCGTCCAGAAGTTCTGCATTATGGCAAAAAGGGCAGCGCATATCGCAGCCCCCGAAAAAAACTGTACATGCGACTCTGCCGGGAAAATCAAGCAGCGTCATCTTCTGCAGTCCGTGTATTTTCAAACCGCACCCCTCCTTACTGCCATGTTTCCCAGATCTCAGGTTTGTAACCGACCGTCATCCGGCTGCCGTTTCGTACAATCGGAACCTTCAGCAGCCACGGATTTTCCTGAATGGCCGGAATCAGCAGCTCTTCCCTGTCATAGTAACAGGCAGGATGCTCTTTGACCTTTTTATCTTCCCGGTCAATCAGTGTGTCAAGACCGATCGTGGAAATCATCAGGCGGATCTCCCGTTCTCCGAGCTTGTGCTTTTTCAGATCAAGGCTCTGGAAGGGGATCCGGCGTTCCTTAAAATAGCGTTCGGCTTTCTGCGCGTCAAAGTTTTTCTTTCCGCAGTAAATCTGGATGTTCATGCTTTCCGGGCTCCTTCGGTGCGGATATCCTTCCCGAGCAGGTTGAGAACTTTGCATTTTCTGCTGTCCATCAGCCGGGAAGCGATTCGTTCCGTATAGCGTTCGCGGAATTTGGCCATATCCAGGTTCGTTGAGATCACCGTAGGCAGATCCCGGATCTGTCGTTCGTTCAGCAAATTGAAAAGCTGTTCGACTGTCACGTTCTGCATCAGCGGTTCGCTGCCCAGGTCGTCTATCATGAGTACTTCAGCCTCGATCAGGTCCGAAGAGCCCTGATCGTTGTCGAAATAGCTCCTGCGGAGAATGTCCAGCATACGGTACGCGCTGATGATCAGTACGTTGACATCTTTTTCAATCAGCCGTTCCGCCATCGCATGCAGCAGGAATGTCTTGCCCAGTCCGGTACTCCCAGTCAGGACAAGGTCCCGGTACATACTGTCCGGATAATCATTCGCCCATTTTTGGCAGGTAGACAGATACAGTTTCATGATTTCCCGCTGGGAGAAGGAGTGGCCGGGTATCTTCTCATCCGGGAATATGTTCAGGTCAAAGTTTTCGAATGTTTCCCGTTTCAGGCTTCCAAGGCCGATCTTCTCCCTGAGCTTTTGCTGGTATGCTTTTTTCAGGCAGTCGCAGGGTTCTTTGATCAGGTCGCCCGTTCGGCCTGTGTCTTTGCAAACCGGGCAGCGGTAGACAGGAGAAAGATAGTCTTCCGGAAATCCGTTTTCCGTGAGCTTGTCACGGATCCTGCCGGAGATTGCTTCCATCCGGGCTGACAGATCCGTCATTTCCCGGGGCTCCTTAAGAATATTCCGGAGCGTGCCGAAAATCATTTCCTGCCTTTCCTGAACAAGCGCGAAAATCTCGGGTTGTTCCTTCCGCATCTGTTCTTTTCTGCGGATCTCCTCCCGCTCGTTTGCGGTGCGGATCTGATCGTATTCCAGCTCCAATTCCTGCAGCAGATCTTCACGCATCGGATTCGCCTCCGTTCTCCTTCATAAATGCCCGGACTTCATCATCCAGCTGGGCAATCATCTTATCCGGAACGTCATCGTACGGCCGTTGTGCGAAATCCTGGGCCGGCAGAATCCGGGCTGGTTTTTTTCTGCTCCCGACAGGTTTCAGTTCATGTTCTTTCCGAACCTCTTCCGGTGTGCTAATACCTTTAGCCCGGTACTCTTCCAGGATTTTATCCAGGTAGTTCATTGGTTGTTTTGCTTCAGCAGCATACGCCGCGGCGGCCATAATGATGTCAGGCCCGAAATGCAGGTCATTCTCCCATTTCTGAATCAGACTCCGGTCTGCTTTGCCGATTCGTCCTTCGTCGGTTCCCCAGAGTTTCTTCAACTGGCGGATCAGGTCTGTCTGATCATGGAAAGTCTGGACGTACTGATCCACATCCATTTTGTTTTTCAATCCTTTTTCCTTCCAGGACTGTAACAGTTTCAGCGTCTCACCCGCGTCCTTTCCGGAATGTCCGCACTCTCTTGCGGCAACCAGGATAACATCCTGCGGGTAAAGGGACAGCATCTCGTCGTACAGCTGCAGATTCCGTTTGCTGATTTCGCCTTTTCCAAGTTCTTTCAGCACTTCTTTGAATCCGTCCGTCTTCAGGGATGATGTACGGATCTGTTCAGGCGTCATGGAACCCTCCTGCCGCAGGCTGCTCAGAATCCCGTCCAGGTATCCGAGGCTCGGATCGCCTTTGGCCGTCAGTTCCACGGCTGCCTCCACTGATTCATGGGAAAAACCCCAGTCCCGGGTCCATTTCCGGTAAAGATTAATCTGTGCTTCAGAAGGGAGATACTTTTTTCCGAGCATCTTCAGGATCTTTTTGATTCCTGCCAGTGCTTTCTCATCCCTGGAGAAATATTCTTCTGCCGTCTCAACTGTTCGGATCTCTTCCGCGGCCATCTGAACCGCGACCTTGTCCGCGTCACTGATCCGGAAATTCTTTCCCTTGATTTCCATCATATGGTTCAGCAGCATAATGATGACTTCGGTCGGGAGCTTCAGGTCTTCACGCCATTCGAAACATGTGTTCAGCTCGCTGCCATGGAGGCGGCGTTTTTTGTCGAACGCCTCGTACAGCGCGTTGCAGAACTCGGTATATTCAGGATCGGGATCATCTCTGGGTTCCGTCAGGTTGATCTGGATCATGTTGATATACTGCCATTGCGGAGGATTGTCGCTGATCCGGCGTACCAGACGTTTTCTTTCCCAGTATGCGAACGCGTTCCTGACGTTATCTTCCGTCATGCCTAGCTCACGGCACATCCGGTCCAGGTTCATGTCTTCTTCGGGATGATAGCAGCGCATGAGACCGTAAAGGTAGACTTTTACGTAGTCTCCCTTGGCCGCCGGCAGATACTCCAGGATAAACTGGTTTGCCACCGGCGTGATGTCGAACATGGCGTACTTTGGATCAAACCCGAACATGTATCTGTCCCTTTCTGACGGCAGTTTCTCAGGGATGGTCCTCCAGGATGGCTGCCGCCGCTTTCTTTCCTGCGCCCATAGCCAGGATGACGGTTGCCGCGCCGGTTACCGCATCGCCGCCGGCATAAACATTTTTCTTTCCGGTTCTGCCGTTCTCATCGGTCTGAATGCCGCCCCACTTTTCCGTGGGAAGGTCCGGTGTGGTTTTCTTGATCAGCGGGTTCGGGCTGTTTCCGATTGCGATGATCACGGTTTCCATCGGCAGTTCATATTCGCTGCCTTCCACAGGTACCGGCCGTCTCCGTCCGCGGTCATCCGGCTCTCCGAGTTTCATCTCGATACAACGGATCGACTTGACGAATCCGTTCTCGTCTCCTTCAATGGAGATCGGAGCGGTAAGCATATGGAAATGGATGCCTTCTTCCTTGGCATGGTGCACTTCCTCGGCTCTCGCCGGCATTTCGGCTTCGCTCCGGCGGTAAAGGATCGTTACGTCAGCACCCAGGCGTTTCGCGCAGCGGGCCGCGTCCATCGCGACGTTTCCGCCGCCGACAACCGCGACATGGTTCCCTATCTTTACCGGCGTATCGTGTTCCGGGAAAGTATAAGCCTTCATCAGGTTCAGGCGGGTCAGGAACTCATTGGCGGAATATACGCCGCACAGGCTTTCGCCCGGAATCTTCTGAAAATTGGGAAGTCCGGCGCCGCTGCCGATAAAGACTGCGTCGTTTCCTTCCTCAAGCAGTTCATCCACCGTAAAGGCTTTGCCTGCTACGGCGTTGGTGATGATTTTCACGCCCAGTTCTTTCAGGCTGCTGATTTCCCGTTCCACCAGCGCCTTGGGAAGACGGAATTCGGGAATGCCGTACATCAGCACGCCGCCTGCCGTATGCAGCGCCTCATAAACGGTTACTTCCCATCCGGCTTTGGCAAGCTGTCCGGCGCAGGTCAGCCCTGCAGGGCCGCTGCCTATTACGGCGGCGCGTTTCCCGCAGGCGGGCGCCTTTTCTGCTTTCGCAGCGCCCTGAGCCATGGCAGTGTCAGCGACGAACCGTTCGAGACGGCCGATGCCGACCGGTTCTCCCTTGATTCCGCGCACACATTTGCTTTCACACTGGGATTCCTGAGGGCACACACGTCCGCAGATGGCCGGCAGCGCGTTCTGGGAACGGATCACCTGATACGCGCCGGCAAAATCCCCTTCCTTGATCCGGTCGATGAAATCCGGAATCGGGACGTTCACGGGGCATCCGGATACGCAGGGAGCATTCTTGCAGTGCAGGCAGCGCTGTGCCTCATCCAGGGCGATTTCAGGCGTATAACCCAGGGCAACCTCTTTGAAATTGCCTGCGCGGACCTGCGGATCCTGCTCGGGCATCGGATTTTTCTGAAGACTCATATTTGCCATCGTTAACGCGCCTCCCCTGTCAGCCTGCAAAGATGTTTTTCCCTGGCTTTGGCTTCCTCAGGCCTGAACATGCGCCCGCGGGCCATCGCTTCGTCAAAATCGACCAGGTGTCCGTCAAAGTCCGGTCCGTCCACACATGCGAACTTTGTTTCTCCTCCGACGGTCAGGCGGCAGCCGCCGCACATGCCCGTACCGTCAATCATGATCGGGTTCATGCTTACGATGGTTCTGATTTTCGGTTCCCTGGTCATATCGCATACTGCTTTCATCATCGGCAGCGGTCCGATGGCGATTACGGTATCATAGGCTCTGCCGGCTTCAAGCTGTTTTTGCAGCGCCTGAGTAACAAAGCCCTTGTGGCCGTTGCTTCCGTCGTCTGTCATAACGATCAGGTTGGTACAGGCGGCCTGGAGTTCATCTTTAAGGATGATCAGATGCTCATTGCGGAATCCGACGATCAGGTCGACTTCTGCTCCCGCGTCATGCAGCGCCTTCGCCTGTGGATAGGCAATTGCGACGCCCAGTCCGCCGCCGATCACGGCGCAGCGGCTGATCCCCTCCGTTTTGGTCGGTTCGCCCAGCGGTCCCACAAAATCCAGCAGACTGTCCCCTTCGTTTAGGGTATCCAGCTTTTCCGTCGTATACCCAACCTTCTGGAAAATAATCGTTACCGTTCCCTTTTCCCGGTCATAACCGGCAATCGTCAGGGGTACACGTTCACCTTCCTCGTCAATCCGGAAGATGATGAACTGTCCCGGCATCGCCTTCCGGGCAACCAGCGGCGCCTCAACTTCCATAAGGGTCACCGTTTCATTCAATACGCGTTTTTTTACAATACGATACATGTCTTCTCCTCCATATATACGGATACAAAATATTCTACCCCATTCATTTTCCTTTCGCAACTTGTTTTCGCCTTTCCTTCGTATTCTTTCAGTACCCTTTTCCTGCTCAGTCTGCTATGTACTTTTTACTGTTTTCCCTTTTCATCCTTACGCGCGTGTGTTATAATCTGGTTATCAAAGATGAAGGAGGTTTCCTTTCCATGCCACTCGTTACAACCACTGAAATGTTTAAGAAGGCCTATGATGGCGGATACGCTGTCGGCGCTTTCAACGTCAACAACATGGAGATCATCCAGGGTATTACTGAGGCTGCCGGCGAGCTGAAGGCTCCCGTCATCCTGCAGGTTTCCAAGGGCGCCCGCGCCTACGCCAACCACACCTATCTGGTTAAGCTGGTTGAGGCTGCCGTGCTCGAGAATCCTGATATCCCGATCGCCCTGCACCTGGATCACGGCGACAGCTTTGAACTCTGCAAGAGCTGCATTGACGGCGGTTTCACCTCCGTTATGATCGACGCGTCCTCCAAGCCCTACGAAGAAAACATCGCCCTGACCCGTCAGGTTGTTGAGTACGCCCATGACCACGGTGTTGTGGTTGAGGCCGAACTCGGCACACTGGCCGGCGTCGAAGATGAGGTTTCTGTTGACGCGGACAAAGCCATGTACACCCATCCTGAAGAAGTTGTTGACTTCGCGACCCGCACCGGCTGTGACTCCTTGGCAATCGCCATCGGCACCAGCCACGGCGCCTACAAGTTCAAGCCCGGCACCAAACCCCAGCTCCGGTTTGATGTGCTTGAAGAATGCTCCAAGCAGCTGCCCGGCTTCCCGATCGTGCTCCACGGTTCTTCTTCCGTGCCGCAGGAATTCGTCGCCGAAATCAATAAGTACGGCGGCAACATGCCCGGCGCCATCGGCATCCCCGAGGAGCAGCTCCGTCAGGCTGCCCGTAGCGCTGTCTGCAAGATCAACATCGACTCCGACATTCGTCTCGCCATGACTGCCGTGATCCGCAAATACTTCGCGGAGCATCCGGATCATTTCGACCCCCGGCAGTACCTCAAGCCTGCCCGTCAGGCCGTCAAGGATATGGTCGCGCATAAGATTAAGGACGTGCTCGGCTGCGACGGCAAAGCCTGATCGTTCACTGTATACTCAAAACGGCCTCCGGATTATTCCGGAGGCCGCTCTTTTTGCCCTGTCAGTTTCTGTCTTTTACGCCGACATAGATAATCTCGGCTTTTTCGTCGTATCTGTCCGTATACAAAAGTTTCCGGTTTGTCTGAACGCCGCCGGTATATTCTACCAGATAACTCTTGACCACATAGCCTTCCTTTGCCTTGGACACACTTTCCTGCTGATCCTTGTAGGTAACATATGTGCCGTTGGTATCCTTTTTGTATACGGGATTGAAGGGCGCCGGGATTGTTTCCGTGATTTCGGACTCAATCTCATATCTGACATCGCCCATATCCTGGCCGTAAATCGCTACTGTAGCGTTCAGCCGTTTTTTATTGCTTGAATCCTGTTTGACTGCCGCAACAATGTAGATTGTGCTGTCCGTATTATTCCTGAACGTCAGATCGATTCTTCGTTTCCCGAACCAGTAAACCGTCGCGTCCTTCCCAAGATCTGTATAGCTGACTTTGTCAGAGTGCGGTTCCCTTTTCAGAATCTGAAGCCCGGCACATACAGCGGCCTGATAAAGCGTGGTGCTCGCCTGGCATACGCCTCCGCCGTATCCTTCCACATGCTCGCCGTATACATATTCAATTGCCGGGAAAAAGCCGTTTTCAGGCGTCCGTTCACCTACTACACCGTTAAAGCTGAAGGTCTTTCCGGGTTCAAGCTGATATCCGTTGATAAACTCAAATGCGCGGCGGATATTGTTGTTCCGGTCATCTGTCGAATGCTTGTCAATCGGCGTGGAGGCATAGGAACGCAGCATGTAACTCTTCATCAGGTCTGCTTTTCGCACCGTTGGCTCAACCCGGTCTGGAATCAGCTCCACCGAACCGCTTTCCATGGTGGAAACCATCTGATAGAGTTTCTGTTTGATCGGTTCCGTGTCAAGGCTGCGTCCGTACGCTTCGTCGGAAATATCAAACGGATAAGGAAGCGACGGATCAAAGGCAATCAGTTCGGCGTTGACTGCCGGCGTATCGATCGCCGCTTTGATCTGAGCCAGCTTGGTATCAATGATCTCAGTGTTTCCGCTGGGCTGCGCAGTATAGGCGCTGTAGGGCTGCTGTTCCAGCTGAAGCATGGCTTCGTAACGCTGTTCCTGGTCGCCGGTGTGTCCCTGGAGCCAGGCCTCCTGAAGAATGCCTCTCGGATCCACACTGAACTCCAGCATGTCCGCGTCAATCTCCGCGATCGACGTACCGTTATAGAGCAGCTGGACTTTCCACGCATCGTGGCGCTGCTGGATCTGCGACTGTACGGAGTTCAGCGCCTGTTCAGGCGTCATGCCTCCCAGATGGATCCCATCAACATATACCCCGGGGCAGAATAAACCGTCATAGGGTTCCACCTTCTCACTGATCTCTTTGTTCCGCATATACTGGGTGCCGGCAAAATATCCGCCTGTACCCAATACAACCAGAAGCAGAATCACCAGGAAAGCAATCAGTCCCTTATGGCTTTTTTTCGGTTCCTTCGGCCGGTTGTTCTGCGCCGGCGGCATAATGAATCCCCGCTGGCTTCCTGTGACAGGAGACTGGCCGGTATAAAACTGCTGCTGATTCTGTGCGTAATATCCCTGGCCGCCAGTCTGCTGCCAGCCATTCATTTGCTGCATACGCCCGGTGTCCGGCGGTATATACCCCCTGCGGGGACCGGAGGAAGCCTGGTTCATCATGTTCTGGGCCGCGTTTTCCACGCGCTGCGGAATCTGACCGTTGCTATTCGGCCTGCTCCCGTAGTTTGGTCCACGGTTCATGTCGCTTCCTCCTTTCCTGTTTTTCATCAATTTTTTATGCTTCTGTATTGACGGTATCTTCTTCCGCTTCGACGGCTTCAGGCACCTGCTGCTCTTCCGGAACAGCGGTTTCTTCATTGTTTTCCTCTGCCGGTTTCTCCTGCTCCAGGATTTCGGCTGTGGTTCTCGGCTTATCCACGCCAAGACCCTGCGGAAGCGTACCCGTTTCCATCAGCGCGACAAACTCCGCGCGGTTAAGCGTTTCCTGATCCAGAAGCGCTTGGGTAAGCATTTCCAGTTTGTCTTTATTGTCATTCAGGATCCGCTTGGCTTTCTCATAGCATTTCGCGAGGATGGAAGCAACTTCACGGTCGATCTTCGCAGCGATTTCTTCGCTGTATTCACGGCTCTGGCCGAATTCCATACCGACAAACACTTCCTGGTCGCTGCCCAGATAAATCGTGCCGATATTGTCGCTCATACCGAACTGCGTCACCATTTTCCGGCAGATTTCCGTAGCGCGTTTCAGATCGCTGGAAGAACCCGTGTAGATTTCTCCAAGGCCAACTTCTTCTGCGGCATGTCCGCCAAGCATCATGGTGATCTGATCCAGCAGCTGGCTGCGGCTCATGTTATCGTGTTCCTCGGCGGGAAGCGCAAGCGTGTGCCCGGCTGCCTGGCCTCTGGGAACAATGGTGATCAGGTGGACTTCATCGCAGCCTTCCAGCATATGGCCGATAATGGCGTGCCCTCCTTCGTGGACGGCTACCATTCTGCGGTCCTTTTCGTTGACCTTGTGGCTCTTCTTTTCCGGTCCCATCTGAACCCGAGCGATCGCGTCGATCAGAAGCTGCTGGTCAATTTTTTTCTTTCTCGCTCTTGCCGCCAGGATCGCCGCCTCGTTCATCACATTTTCAAGATCAGCGCCTGTTGCATAGGGCATCCGCTTGGCAATGTTGTCAAGGTCAACGTTCTCGTCCAGTGTTTTTCCCTTGCTGTGTACTTTCAGGATGGCGACGCGTCCGTTCTGATCGGGATAATTGACGGTAACCTGCCTGTCGAACCGGCCGGGACGCATCAGAGCGGGATCCAGAATGTCACGGCGGTTTGTCGCCGCCATGACAATGATTCCCTCATTGACGGCAAATCCATCCATCTCGACAAGGAGCTGGTTCAGCGTCTGCTCACGCTCGTCGTGTCCGCCGCCCAGACCGGCGCCGCGGTGACGTCCTACAGCGTCGATTTCATCAATGAACACGATGGCAGGAGCCACTTTCTTTGCCTGATCAAACAGATCGCGAACGCGGCTTGCGCCGACGCCGACAAACATTTCAACAAAATCGCTGCCGCTGATGGAGAAAAACGGAACGCCCGCTTCACCTGCAACAGCTTTTGCAAGCAGCGTTTTACCCGTGCCGGGAGGTCCGACAAGCAAAACACCCTTGGGAATACGCGCACCGAGTTCCGTATAGTTGCGGGGATTCTTCAGGAAGTCCACCATTTCCTGGAGCTCTTCCTTTTCCTCATCCGCGCCTGCCACATCGGCAAAAGTAATCTTGTTTTTGGTCGGATCCTGCATCCGGGCACGGCTCTTGCCGAAATTCATAACTTTCCCGCCGCCGCCGGCCTGAGAACGGATCATTACGAACCAGATGACAGCCATAATGACCAGCATGATCAGGTAAGGCAGGAAATCATACCACCAGGGCACCACAACAGGCGCCCGGTATTCCAGTTCAAATGAAAGCTTGTCTACCGTGATTTGATCCAGGGCAACGCCTTTCTTATTTGCTTCGATCTGGCGAACCGTTTCGAGGAAATCTTCACCGATGGTCGTCTCAAAGTCATAATTGCGTTCCGGAAAATCATCCCGAAGCACAGTGGTTGTGTTAGTCAGGCCGACCAATGAATTGTTCCGGACAGCGACCCGGGCAACTTTGCCCTGTTTGATCATTTCCAGCAGTTGCGGGTACTCGATTCTGCGGCTCACAGTCTGATTCAGCCCGCCGTTCAGTAAAATCGCGATCAGCAAAATCGTAGTCAGCAGCACGACATAACCGACAACGCCTCTGGATGGTTTTTTATTCAAAAGGGTTTCCTCCTTATATTAGCTTGACAGGTCATTTCTCCTCGTAAATCCGGGGAGCAAGAACACCGATATCCGGCAGGTTCCGGTAGGCCTGGTCATAATCCAGCCCGTAGCCTACCACAAAGGCGTCCGGAATGTCAAAGCACACATAATCTACCTTCAGGTCTTTGACTGTGCGGCGTGCTGTTTTATCCAGAAGCGCGGCAACCCGGATGGAAGCCGCTCCTCTGTGGGCCAGCATGCTCTTCAGGTAGTTCAGTGTAACGCCTGTATCAACGATATCTTCAACAATAATAACGTCCTTCCCGACGATATCCTTGTCCAGGTCCTTCAGCACGCGAACCACACCGCTTGTTTTTGTCGCGCTGCCGTAGCTGGAAATCGCCATAAAATCACATGTCAGCGGAAGATCAATCTCGCGGACCAGATCAGAGAAAAACATCACAGCCCCTTTCAGGATGCAGACCATCACAGGTGCCTTTCCTGCATAGTCTTCGGTGATCTTTTCCCCCAGTTCCTTAACCTTCCGGCTGATTTCTTCCTTTGTGACAAGGATCCGGTCAAGATCCTGATATATTCTCGCGTTCTGTTCCATATCTGTTTCCTTTCTTTTCTATTCACTCCATGGTGTATCGCCGTGCCAGGTCAGCCGCACGAACGGAACATCGTTGCTCCACCTTGGGATATTGCCTGCTCCGACGCCGCATACAAGAAGGACTTCCCGGTTCCGGCACAGCAGGGGGATCTGATCGCGGAACGGTTCAGCAATCCTCCGGTCTGTCAGGTAATCCTGCAGCTTCCTGGTTCCGTTGCTGCCGAATGGATGAATGATATCCCCCGGCTGCCTGGTCCTGATCACACACCCTGCAGTAAATCCTTCCGGAACTTCCTGAGTCCGCTTTCCGTCTCCGGGTTCTCCCTCGGAGGCTGTTTCCGTCAGGCTGAACGTTCCGAATACGGTTTCGGCACCCCTTACGCTGACCGGTTCAGGCGGTTGCTTTTCATTCCCTGTCAGGAAGAGGAATTTGCCGTTACGCACCGCGTGCATATCGCCCGGAAGATTGATCTTTCCTTTCGGCAAGTTTAGCAGTCCGTTGAACGCTTCGGTCTGCGCCATATTCAGCGCATGTTCCTTCAGTGCGGGGCCCTGATCCTGCCACCAGAGCCTCAGTACCCTCTTGCGCAGGGCCGGAGGCGATCCCGCCAGTGCTTCAGCGTCAAGTCTTCGCCCTGAGGAAATCCGATCGAGAATAACGCGGGCCTGTTCGTTCAGCGCACGGTTGTCTTCACCGGTAAGCGCCGCAGCAGCGCAGATCTTCTCAACAACCGAATCGGAAATTCGGTTCATGGCCGGAATCAGTTCATGCCGAACCCGGTTCCGCAGGAAAGCTGTGTCTCGGTTGGATTCATCTTCCCGCCACGGGATTCCGTCAGCCCGGAGCGCGTCCCGGATCTCTTCCCGCCGAATGGAAAGCATCGGCCGCAGAATCCGAAGGTCTCCGATGATTTCGTCATCTCTCATGCACGAAAGCCCTTCCGGTCCGGCGCCGCGTATCAGCCTCATCAGAAAGGTTTCTGCCTGGTCATCTGCGTGATGCGCAAGCACAAGCGCGTCAGCACCGTATTCGGAGTATCTGTTCCGGAAGGCTTCATATCTGGCTTCCCTTGCGGAAGCTTCATCGGTACTGCCGCTCAGATCCGCTCGGTAAACTGTTAACGGAACGCCTTCCCTTTCACACAGTGCCCGGCAGAAATGCTCATCTTCTTCTGATTCCGCGCCCCGCAGCCCATGGTTCACGTGAACCGCTTCAGCCCGGATCTTCCTGCTTCGAATTTCCGGAAGCATCATCAGCAGCAACGCTACGCTGTCTGCCCCTCCGGAAAGTCCAATCAGAACGCGTTCCGCCTCAACCTTACTGAGCCTCAGCCGGAGATCCGCAATCGCTTCGTACATTACTGGTCTCTTGAAGGCGCCCCGCAAATAGCGCACGGCTTGAGTTTTTTATACTTTTCGTCGTTCAGCTCGCCATATGTGAAGTGGCCTTGTAACGGAAGGAATTTTTCGGCGATCCGCTTGCAGTTCTGATCCAGGTGATAATACTCTCCGCCGGAAGGATTGTAATACAGCGGGGTATTGGAGTATACCGCCGGAGTATCCGTAGGCGCCGGGGTATCAGTAATGGAAGGATCCGGCGTCTCCGCGTTTTCATACGTCTGCAGGCTCTTCGGATTCACATACCAGAGACCGTCGTTTTCCTTATCCATGATGATGCTCATCCGGTATTTAACAGGATCCTTGCCGTTGTTTCGGTCCATGGTAGTGACCACCGTTACGGTCCGGCTCAGATCGTTGCTCGTTCCGGAAATGCTCTCTTCCGCGTAGTTCTTCGGTGTTCTGTTCTGAAGCAGGCCGAAGAGCGCTGTCTTGGGGTTTTCCTCTTTGCTGGCCCAGGTGGGCGAACAGAGCGTCAGCATGTCGTCCTGGCGGTTGCTTGCCCAGTAAGAGAAGAATGTTCTCAGCCGTTCGATCACTTCATAATCGGCATTCGGTTCGGGCGTATTCGTAACGGTAGGTGTCGCTGAAATATCCTGAGCAGGAATTCCTTCCAGGCTGCCTGGATCCACCTGGCCGGATAGTGCGGTGTTTGTCGGGTCTGTACCAGTCTGTGTGACATCAGTCTGCCTGCTTCCTGAACCGGCTGTCACAAAGCCAATAACCGTAACAAGGGCAAGCAGTCCGAACACGATTGTATAGCACAGCCGCTTATTGTTATCGGTCATCGGTTTGATCCACATCAGAGCGGTAGTTGCGGCCGCGAGAATCAGGAAAACCCATTTGAGAATACCGAGGCCGGGAACAAACATACCCAGCGCGAACAAGCCGAGAAGGACAGCGCTCAGGATCAGCAGATATGCGTCTGTCAGAACGAAGGGCTGTTTCCTAACGGGTACAGGCTGCGGAACGTATCCGCCGCCGTTCAGCGGCATCTGTCCTCCCATATCAGGTTGGGTATTCATCTGGGGTGAACGTCCCATCTGTGTGTACCCGTTGTAGCCCTGAGCGTATCCTGTGGATTGGTATCCCGGGGATGTATACCCCTGGCTGTAGGGCGTCTGTGGAATATAGCTGCCGGCCGGCGGCTGGTTGTTCGGATATCCTCCGTATCCTGGAATACCGGCATTGTTCGTCTGTTGGTACGCAGTTTGCTGCGCGTAAGGCGAACCGGTATATCCGCCCTGCGGCTGGATATATCCCTGCTGCTGGTAGGCATTCTGTCCAAAGGAACCCTGTCCCGTATAAGCCGGAGAAGTGTTCTGAGTGCCTGCAGCCGGCTGGCCTCCGGTCACCTGGGGAGTCTGGTAATTCCGGGACGCGGAATAACCGGGCGCCTGATTATAATTCTGAGGCTGGGCATAGCCTTGATTCTGCGCGTATCCCTGTGTCTGGGCATAACCCTGCTGCTGGGGATATCCCTGCGGAGCCTGATATCCCTGTGCGACAGAATATCCCTGATAATTCATTCCTCCCTGATAGCCTTCCGGGGCATATCCGTTCGGCTGCGGATAGCCTTGGGCCTGGGGAGTGTTCTGTTCGTTTCGTCTCATATTTCATTCCTTTCCGCAGTCTGCGGCAATCGTAATAATCAGGGGATGAGAAGTCGCAAATGCGTACAACAACTCAATATATAATTTTATCATTCAGGAACTGTCTTGTAAACTCTTTTTCCTCTGATTGACACCTGTTTTCGGCCTGTGATAATATAATGTAGTTTAGTGTGAAATGGAGGGGTTCCGGTTGCCGTCACGGAGTCACTCTGCTCATAACGTAAAAACCGATCTCCTCATAGGGGCCATGTCTGTTGCTCTGTACATACTGCTTGGCCTTGCATTTTTCTACTGCCTTTCCGTCAACAATATTTTTCTTCGTTACGTCAACCGTACGCTGGCCACGACTTTGCTCACATTTGCCGCCATGAGCATCGCGATGCACGCTGTCTACGGCGGGTTTGACGTGGGGCGCAAAAAGAATAAACCCGTTATTTCTGCCATGATTTCCGGTATTGCTGTCACGGATGTGATCACCTACCTCCAGCTGGAAATCATGAACGTCAACGAAAATTATAACGATCATCTGATCCTTTTTGGTCCCGATCTGTTATGGCTTCTGATCTGCTATATCATTCAGGTGCTGGTCATCATCCTTTTCGTCCGGATCGGCAACGATCTGTATTTCCACTTTACGCCGCCGCGCAGCTGCCTCCTGATCCTCGGCTCACCGTCCCAGGAGGAATCGCTTCGTTCCAAGATCGGTCGTTATAAGCTCCAGTGGCGCGTTGATGATGTTGTTCTCTATAATGTACCCGATCTGAAAAACCGTATCGAAAAAGCTGACGTTATCTTCCTCGGTCAGGTACCTGAAGGCGCCAAATACGCTTTGCTGAAAATCTGTTATGACGACCGCAAAGACGTCATGTGCAAGGCTGAACTGGAAGAAATCATGCTATGCAACGCAAAGCCGGCTATTGTGGATGACGCCGCCTTCCTGTCTGTGGAATATAATAAAGCCACGCTGTTCCAGCGCTTTATCAAGCGCTGTGGGGATATTGTCTTTTCACTGCTGGCTTTGATTCTTTTTTCTCCCTTCATCCTGCTGATCTCCCTGCTGATCAAGCTGGAAGACGGCGGCCCTGTCATCTTTAAGCAGTCGCGCCTGACAGCCGCCGGCCGTCCCTTCACGATCCGCAAATTCCGGACGATGATCCCCCACAGCGAATTGGAGGATCATCAGGTATCCGTTGCGGTGGATGATCCGCGCATCACCAGAATCGGCTCTTTTCTCCGGCGCTACCGCCTGGATGAAATCCCCCAGTTTTTTAACATTCTCATCGGGGATATGTCTTTGGTCGGTCCCCGGCCCGAGATGATGGCCAACGTTGCCCGTTACAAGATGAACCTTCCCTCCTTTGTCTACCGCGAAAAAATGAAAGCCGGCCTGACCGGCTACGCTCAGATTGAAGGGCGTTACAATACCTCAGCTGAAGATAAGCTCATGCTTGACATGATGTATATCGAAAGCTTTTCTATCTGGCTGGATGTCAAACTGATTCTCAGGACGTTTACCGTTCTGCTGAAAAAAGATTCAACCCAGGGCTTCCAGAAAAGCCCCGGTTCGAATAGTAAAGCAAAAAGAGGAGATAACAAATCATGAATACAACTCTTCTGATCATGGCAGCCGGTCTCGGCTCACGGTATGGCGGAAACAAACAAATCGATCGCATCGGCCCCAACGGGGAAATCCTGATGGAATATTCCATTCATGACGCAGTTGAAGCGGGTTTTGACAAAGTTGTTTTTGTTATCCGCAAAAGCATGGATGAAATGTTCCGATCGATGATCGGCGACAAAATCGCGAAAAAAGTTCAGGTGGAATACGCTTACCAGGAATACGATTCCCTGCCCGATGGTTTTATCCCTCCGGCTGATCGTACCAAGCCTTACGGAACGGTCCACGCTGTGATGTGCGCAAAGAACGTGATCCATGAGCCCTTTGCCGTCATTAACGCGGATGACTATTACGGACGGGACGCTTTCAAGGCGATGGCGGAAGCACTTCACCGCCTCCGGCATGAAGAAAACAAAGCCTATATGGTCGCATATTATCTTAAAAACACTGTTTCCAAAAATGGCCACGTTACGCGCGGCGTATGCACTACGGATGATACCGGTCATCTGGTTAAAGTGACTGAAACTTTCAGCATCCTGCCCTTCCCGGACGGCACCATCCGCGATATTCACGACAATCCGGACGGCGTCATCCTGGACCCTGACGCGCTTGTCTCCATGAATCTGTGGGGATTCAGCCCTGCCTTTTTTGAGGACGGCATCCAATACCTTTCCGATTTCCTGAAAGACAGTTCAGGCGATCCGTTGAAAAAAGAGTGTCTTCTTCCCGCCCTGGTCGATACGCTAATGCATACCAAGGGATTAAAGGTTGAAGTCCTTTCCACGGACGCCGTATGGTTCGGCGTTACGTATAAGGAAGATAAGGAATATGTTGCTGCAGAGCTGAAAAAGCTTCATGATGCCGGCGTATATCCCGCCGAACTGTAAAGGAGAATGATCTGTGAAGATTCTGTTAACCGGCGGCGCCGGATTTATCGGATCCCATACCTGTGTTGAGCTGTGTAACGCCGGTCATGAGCCGATAATTGTCGACAACTATATCAACAGTTCACCCGAATCCATCAGACGGATTGAACAGATCGTCGGACATCCTATTCCCCATTATGAAGCGGATGTTGCGGACAAAGATGCCTTGAATCGGATTTTTGACGAGAACAGTTTCGACTGCGTTATTCATTTTGCGGGTCTGAAAGCCGTCGGCGAAAGTGTTGCCCAGCCTCTGCGGTATTACAGAAACAATCTGGATACAACCCTGACGCTCTGTGAAGTCATGCAGGCGCATGGCTGCAAGAAGATCGTTTTTTCCTCCTCCGCCACGGTTTACGGCAATCAACCTGTCGTTCCCTACAGGGAAGACATGGCCTCCGCCGGCTGCACCAATCCTTACGGCTGGACCAAATATATGATCGAAAAGATCCTGGAAGGCCAGGCTGCCGCTGATCCGGAATGGAGCGTCGTGCTCCTGCGCTACTTTAATCCGATCGGGGCTCATTCCTCCGGCTTGATCGGCGAAGACCCTGCCGGCATCCCGAACAATCTCATGCCGTATGTCGCCAAAGTCGCGGTCGGCGAACTGAAAAAGCTGTCTGTATTTGGTAACGACTATCCGACCCATGACGGCACCGGCGTACGGGATTATATTCATGTTGTGGACCTGGCCCACGGTCACGTTAAGGCATGCGGTTATGCTGTCGGCCATACAGGTTCCGAAATCATCAATCTCGGAACCGGCTGCGGATACTCTGTCCTGGATCTGGTCAACACATTTATCCGCGTCAACGGCGTTGATGTGCCATACGTCATTGCGCCCCGCCGTCCCGGAGATATTGCTGAGAACTACGCGGATCCTTCCAAAGCGGAAAAGCTGCTTGGCTGGAAAGCGGAAAAAACGCTTGAGGACATGTGCCGTGACACCTATCGTTTCCAGAAACAAAATCCGAAAGGCTACCATTCCTGAGCCATTGTTAACGGCAGCGGTTCGTCATTGATCCGCTGCCGTTTTTTTATCTGTTTCTTCAGCTGATTTTTTATTCTTCATCCACACCGCGCCTGATATGCCAAGCCCCGCAAGAAAGACAATGCTCCCGGCAACGGTCATCCATTCTTTAATGTTTCCGACAAGATTAAGGCCAACAATAAATACAGCTATTCCTATAATCCACAGGCAGCATCCTGCGATCGTCCATGTCTTCATGCCGGTCCACTTCCCTTTCCGTCCATCTTCTTGAATTATAGCATATCGTCTGGTGTCGGGCAATGTTCTCCCTTTGTTTCCCATCATCCGCCAACCCGCAGCCCTCTTTCCCTGTGCAGGGTTTCCGCATCTGTCTGTCGAAATGTTTATTGTTATATATTCGGAAAGAGAGGGGTCTCTTTTGAAGTCGTTTATGATTCCGGTCGGTCGTTCCGCCGGCGCCTCGCTGCCGACTTTCCTGTCTGCACTGTCCAGCGGGGCGGCGCTTCCTGTTACCGGCCTGGATATCCTCTATATAGCAGATTGCGAACCCGACCCGGTTCTGCCTCCGCTGATACGGGACCTGAATCAGGCGCATGCCATGCTTGCCCACGAAAGCAATCTTTCATTGTTCCCTTCCTCCTTTGAGTATACGGTCTATAAACCGAATCTTCCTTCAGTCCGGAGCCTTTCGGAAGATCCTTCTTCCGCTGCGCTTCTTGCCGCGCTGCGCGGAAAGGGATTGCCTTTCTCCTATAAAACAGACCGCGAGGCCGTAGAATGGGCTTTTTCTGCCCTTCTTTCCGATAAAACCAGTGACAATACAGAAACCTTTTTGAACTGGATACACCGAATCGTCAACGCACAGTCTGCCGGGGAATCTTTCCGGATTGCTGTCTGTTGTGACCTGTGCGACCCGTTTTCCGCCGGTGCTGCATTCTCCATACTGCGTTATATGGCGGAAACATTCCGGCCTGATCCTTCGTGTCTTGCGCTTTTCGCTTTTTGTATCGGAACGGATGCATCTGAATCCTTCCGGTTTGATATGCTCTCGTCTTCCCTTCACGCACTCTCTGAGCAGAATCTGATTTCTGATCCTGATAAGCCCGGTTCCGCCTGTGCCGACGCGTTATGGCTCCTTTCACTGCCTCGGTCACTGGCCCGTACAGACGATTCGTTCCGGATTCTGTACGCCGCTGCTTCGCGGCAAATTGCCAGGTATTTTACAGTTGAAAAAGCTGCCGCTTCCGGTCTCCATACAGTCAGCCTGCCCGGCATTCTTACTTTTCAGTCCCTGGGCGATCAAGCTCACGCATTCGCGACGTTCCTTCATTCCGCCGCCTGGCTTCTCTCCGATCTGATTCCTGCTTTCCGGTCTTATTGCGAACATCCGGCCGCGTTTCGTTCCCTTTCGCCGAACACCAGAAACGGCTTGTTCCGCCGGCTGATTCAAAGCAATCCGCTTTCCCAGGATCAATCCGACCTCATACCGGTTGTTGAACGTGCTCTGCGTGCCGTATTGTCTGAAATCCTGTCCGTGATCCGTTCTCTGCCCGATCCCCTGCGCCTGGCGGAAATATCCGATCCGATCTGGCAGCAAATTGTGGAAGCTTGCGGCAGGACCGTCACGGTTGCTTCAGAATACGCTGTATCCCGCGCTGAAGCACAAGAAGGCGGTTTCCTGGGCATCAAACCTGTTCACCGTGTTTCAATGGCTGATACCTTTGAAGAAAAAGCGGACAGGCGGCTCGAAGATATTGCCGCTCAGCTGAGTGAGGAAGAAGAAACACGCAATCGTCTCTTCCGTTCATCCGGCTGTTGGGCTGCCCTTGCGCTTCGCGACTGTCGTTCCCGTTGTTCCGATGCTCTGAACCGAACCCGTGAACAGCTTAACAGCAGCGACGAATCATCAGACCGCCTCTCAACCGCCGCACTCGCACGCCGGATCCGATTGC
This sequence comes from Christensenellales bacterium, assembly GCA_045112195.1. GTDB lineage: Bacteria > Bacillota > Clostridia > Christensenellales > Aristaeellaceae > Aristaeella. The sequence continues at coordinate 24,334 of JBGUHQ010000026.1, forward strand.
TTGAAGCCGCTGTCTCCCGCTGCGATTCGGATCTTTCCGATACCGGACTTCTGTCTTCTGTTCCCGGAGATTCTTCAGGAACACCGGATAAAATGAATCCGTTCAGCAGTCAGTTGCTTGATGCGGCTGCGGCCGCAAAGCTTTCTGTGCTGGTTGATCCTTCCGGCAGCGCCTCTGAACCGGTCCGGAAAGACATGATGGCACTCATGCCGTCCCTGCTGTTCGGTTTTTCGCTTTCTGATACAAAGGCTCTCTTCCGGCGCCTTCTCACCGCATGTCAGGACACGTCATCCGATGATTCTTTCAGCCTTCTTGTTCTGTCAGCCCTTCAGGTCAGCCAGGTTGAAATATCCGCTCTTCGGTTCATCTCTGCAGGTAGCGTTCCTCCGATCCCCCTTCTGCCTGATCTTTATGCTTCTACTCCCCTGCTGACTGTATCGTCCTTGCTGCAGCTGCTTCCGGATTCTTCTGCCCGGTCTTCAGATTCTGATGCAGTGAAACGGGGACTTTTGGCTTTGCTGTTCCTGCGCGAGTATCGCAGAAGGCTGTCTGATGAGGCGTCTCTTTATCTGGACCGGTATGATGACAAAGCTTCTCCTGTGCTTCACACCTGGCTTTCAGCAAGAAACGCAGATTGCGTATGGATCCTTTCCCTGGGCCATGAAGATCTTCGTCTTCCCTTTGCCCTGATTCTTCCCGGACAGGATCTGCTCCCTGCCCGTTTTACAGCGGCTCACGCGTCGCTGATCCCTGTTTATGCAGCTCCTTGGTTTGATCCTGATAAAGTGACCCTCACAGATCCCTGCGCGCTCCTGGGATATACGGACCGTTCCATTCTCCTCGACCGTCTGGCAGCTATGGCGAAAACCGCTTCATGCAGCGGCAGTCTCTCTGTTTTCCTGAAATCCTTCCGTGCGGATCTGGAAAAAGCCGGCGGCAGCACAGAACTGCCGGACCGGCTTGACCTGCGGCTTCAGTCCGCGTTCGGCCTGAGAATGCTCCCGGCTTTTCGTCAGACGCTTATTCGTAAAACATGCAGTTATGAGCACTCACTTGTCTCTGATGACATTGCTGCCCGGCTGATGAATCTGCCTTCTTTCACTCCTGCCTCCTGTAATCTCCCGGATGATATAGTATATTATTTCAGGGATATTCCCTTTGCGCGTGAAAGCAACCGTTTCCTGCTCGATTCCATTCCGCTTCCTGCTGAAAAGTGGATCCTGAACCTTCTTGACCAGGAAAACCGAACGCTGTCCCGCACCTCAGACGATTATCATGATTCTCTTGTCCGTGAACTCAGTTCATTACTTGAACGTTATCCGGACGCCCTGCCCGAAGCAAGGCAGGCCGTATTTGATCTGCTTGACCGGGCTAACGCACCGGTCACCGAAACTGAAACAGAACTGACATGGCCGTGGGATCCGGCTTCCCCGTCTGTAATGACTATTCTTTCCGAATCTCTCGGAGACGGGCTGGCTGAAGCAGCGATCAGACCCTTCAGTGAGTGTCTTGCGCTTTTCCCTGCGCGGGGGAATGAAGTGATCGGCGATTCGCTCATGAGTTCCATGTGCGTGCTTTCTCCTGTATTTACCCCGGCTGATCAGGAAGATACTGCCTTACCTCCTTCAGACGCTGTTCTTCCTCCTCTGTCCGCCGGTTTCTGCCAGGCTCTTTGCCGGCTTCCCGAGGGCCGGACACTGATTCGTCAGGGCTTTCTGTCCTTTGAGCGAGGCAGCGGCACTGTCCGGGTCATACTGACGCTCGAAGGCAGCTTTACGGTGCGCATGATCCGTGAATATACGGATGATGAAACGATCCGTCTGTATGCTCATGACATACCCACTCTGGCGGTATGGCCGAATCTGCCTTTCCATCAAGAGGATTGGCGGGCTTATTTCTCCTATGCTTCCATGCCGGCAGGTTTCAGGATCTCTGCTTTTACAGCAGCCGGTGAATTTGCGTTCCCTAATGATGACAATGCCCGCTCCGTATGCCGCACGGATTCATTCCCGCTTTGTTTCGTCTTTTCCCGGGAAGACAAACCCATCGGCGCTTTACCGAATCTGCTTCCTTCTCCCGTTATTGACAAACAGGATCCATATATTGCCTGTATTGATTTTGGTTCGGCTGGTACGTCCGTTGTGTTCGCTGTCGGTCATCAGCGTCGCCCCATGCAGGGATCCACGTTGATCCGCACGCTGCTGAACAATCCGGCGCTTTCCCGGGATCTGCTCCGAAAAGAGTTTCTGCCGGCAGTTCCTGTTTCTGCGCTGCTCCCGACCGCATCGCGCCTGTTCAGGAATGTTCCCGGAGCCGCTCCGCTTCCTTTTGAAGACGGCATTGTGCTCATGTCATCCAATCTACAGGATGTTCTTTCTGTTCCATCCGGCGCTTTGTATACCAGCCTGAAATGGGAAGAAGAAAAAGGCCGTTCTGTCGTTCTCTGCCTTCATCAGATTATGCTGATGGCAGCATTGCAGGCCCGGTCCGACGGCGCTGCATCCCTGGCCTGGCGGTTCTCCGTTCCTGATGATATGGCCAAAGAAGGCCGTGAACGGTTGATTGCGCTTTTCACCTCCCTTTCTGACCAGGTATACGGCGAGAGCGGATTTTCTTCACCAGACAAGCAACCGCCCGTTACTTTTGCCGCGGAAAGCTCTGCCCTTGGCGCGTACTTCCGGCTTTGTGCTGCTGAGGATACCCGCGGCGGTTTCATGGTCCTTGATATCGGCGCCTGTACAGCGGATATTTCCCTGTTCCTGCGCGGCAGGGAGCAGGCTGTCCGAACCTGCCAGATCCCGCTCGGGATCCATTATATGCTTCTTCCGTCTCTTCTCCGTAACCCTGAACTTTTACAACAGGATCTCGGTTTTATTGAAGATCCTTCCTTCCGTCTTGATCTGTCGCTTCTTGAGCAAATGATCCGGAACGCAAAGGCTGATACTTCCTCGTTGCGTCATTCCCGCCTTGCGCTGGACAGTTTTATTGCGGACCGCTGTCCCTGGCTCCTTCCCCCGCTGCTGCAAAACCCGCTGACTGGAATGCCGTCGCGCTTGGGTTCAGTGCTTCTCCTTCATCTTTCTTTCCTGATGATGCTGTCTGGCCTGATCTTGCTGCAGATTTCCGCTGATCCCGGCAAGAATGATTTCTTGCCGGAACAGATGAGTCTCTGCCTTTCCGGCCGGGGTTCCCTGATTCCGGAAGGACTTCCGGATCAGTATAAAACTTCCCTGTGGCATTTTCTGACCATGTTCCGAAACCGCCGGGTGGCCTCTCTTTCCATGCTCTTTTCGTCAGAGAAAAAAATGGAAATCCCGGTAGGGTTGTCTGTTCTTCAGGAAGTATCCACCGACCTTCCGCCGGCTTCTGCGATTCCGGCAGCGATCTCTGTACGTCCTGAAGAATTGCTGCCTCAGTTCATTCTTCGTTTTGCCAAAGAATTCCCGGCATCAGCCGAAATCCTGTTCCACGGATTCTTCACAGGAGATTTCTACCATCCCTTCACCCCTTACGGCGAATCTATCGTTTCCCAGGCAATTTCCCAGTCCTTCACCGATCAGACCGTGCTGCGGCCCTTCGATGCTTTATCCGCATGGATTGGTTCTCTGCTTGAATTGATTGACAATTCCTCACTCTGATATGTCATCGTGTCCGAAAGGAAGAACGGTATGGAAACACTGACCTCCCTCAAAAACCCGAAGATCCAGGCATGGCGCTCCCTTAAAGAAAAAAAAGGGCGCGAAGAACACCAGGCATTCCTGGTGGAAGGCGTTCGCATGGTTCGCGAAGCGTTTGCCTCTTCCTTTACTGTCAAGGCACTCCTTCTCCGTGAGAATTTTGATCCGGGTTTTTCAGTCCCAGCCGGCACCCCGGTGTATCTGATGCCTTCCCATGTGTTCCAGGCTGTTTGCGATACAAAAACCCCCCAGGGTATCGCAGCTGTACTGGAAATGAAAACCCGCGCCGCATCGGGCTCTCGTTTGCTCGCGCTCGATGGTGTGCAGGACCCGGGTAACGTCGGCACAATTATTCGCACGGCAGACGCCGCAGGTTTTGACGGAATCCTCCTCAGTCCTGACTGTGCGGATCTTTTCTCGCCGAAAGTTCTTCGTTCCACCATGGGCAGCATCTTTCGGCTGGGTTTTTCTTTTCCTTCCTCTTTGCCCGGCACACTTGAAAAATTGAGAGCAGACGGTTTCTCCATCCTTTCTTCTCAGCTGGACGGTGATCCGTTCTACGACAGAAAAGGAATAGCAGGCTCGTTTGTTCTGATTATTGGCAATGAGGGGAACGGTATTTCCGATGCAGTTAAAGCAGTGGCAACTCACCGGCTCTGCCTTCCCATGCGCGGAGGAGCAGAATCGCTGAACGCTGCTGTTGCCGCCGGCATCATGATGTACGATCTGACCCGGTAACGGGTCCGAAAAACACTTGACAATCATATACCGATCCCCTATAATAGCGCTGTTGCGAATGCAATAGGGGCATGGTGTAATGGTAACACGTGGGTCTCCAAAACCTTTGTTGAGGGTTCGAATCCTTCTGCCCCTGCCAAGAGAAGGGCCTCCACCTTGTGTGGAGGTTTTTCTCTTGAAAGCGGGCAGCGAATAGAGGATTCGAACGGGTCGGTAGTGAAGACAGCACAGTGTTCTGTCAGAGCCGACCCCGCTTTTCCGCAGAAAAGGCGAATTCTGCCGCCCCTGCCAAAAATCCCGTTGACATCAGTCAACGGGATTTTCTGCTTTTATATTTTATTTCCCTGAAATAGTCAGGCCGTCGAACGCCACATAGGGCAGGCTGCCGCTTCCGTCCTTCAGGGTGTCGCTGCTGATGGCCCGGATCTGATTGAGCATTTCCGGCACACAGCCGCTGATCATGGTCTCGGAAAGAGCGCAGGAGATCTTCCCGTTCTCGATCAGGAAGCTGTTCTTTGCAACGCCGGAAAACTCTCCGCTGGGCGCCGGAGATCCGCCGGAAAAACGCATCACCAGAATGCCCTTGTCAATCTCAGCGATAATCTCTTCAAGTGATTTTTTACCTGATTTTACTCTCATGCCGGATCCGCCGTTTCCGGACCGTTTTCCGCCGGTCTTATTCGCACCGTATTGACTCAGAACAAAGCTGGCAAGCTTCCCCTCTTTGATCAGGTCAAAGTTCTCGGTCGGATAGCCTTCACCGGTAAATCTGTCCGGTATCACTACATCGTCGCTGTACGGTTCAAAGGACATGGTGAAGCAGGGATCGGCAACCTGTTCACCAAGTTTATCCTTCCAGATGCTGGTTCCGTCGATCAGACACGAATCGGTGACAAAATTACCCAGAATTGTCCACAGAACGATCTCAGACAATGCGTACGGGGCCAGCACTGCAGGTCCGGTAAACTTCCCTTTCAGCGGTTTGGGATCCAGTTGATTCTCGACCATAGTCAGATCGCGTTCGATAAACGCACAGTCGATGACCGGCTTATCCAGCGTTTTCAACGTCACGTCGCTCCCGTAGAAAGACGTCCCCTTCTCGCCCTCATGCGCTGAATACATCAGCCCGAAAGAATATGCGCCGGAATGCGTTGTGTATGTCACACCGTTGGTAGTCATAAATACACATTGTCCGGCATCGTGAGACGTGATCATCTGCTCCATGATGATTTTCGGATGCTTTTCACTGATCGTTTCCAGAAGTTCTTTAGTGCGTGCGAACAGCCTGTCCGTATCACATACCGGTTCGCCATCCGTGAATTCCTCTTCAACCGGTCCCTCGGCATACTGCCACGCCGGATCCGGTTTTCCGCTGTCTGCCGCCTCGATAGCATCCTTTACAGCTGCTTTCACGGCTTCATCATCAAAACGGTTAATCTGTACGGTTCCCTTCTTCTGCTCCTTCAGCACCGTGATTACCACATTACGGTTGTACAGTGTACGCATCAGAGAGAATCGTCCGCCGTCCACGTTAAACTCTTTTTTCTCGCTCTCACTCACAGAGCACTGCGCGTAGTCGGCACCTTTCGCCTTCGCTTCTGCCAGTATTGCCTGAGCCAGAATCTTCATCTTTTTCATCTCAGCGGCCTCCGATCTTTACTCTGCAGCGGAGCGCCGGCCCGCCCATGCCAACCGGCATCGGCTGCTTTTTCCCGCAGAAGCCGGAACTGCTCCACACCATTGTATCGCTCACCATGTCAACGGTCTTCAGCATTTCAAACGCGACGCCGGAAATCGTCGTATCCAGCAGGGCTTTCCCGAGTTTGCCCTTTTTTATTTCATATCCCATGGTTACTCCGAACATGAATTCGCCGGTGGTATCTGCCTGTCCGTTGCCGGAGTCGATCAGGTAATATCCGTCGTCAATCGACGCGATCATATCCTCAAGTTTGTCCTTTCCGGGATGAACGGCTGTGTTCCGCATCCTGATCAGGGGCTCGTCGGAGAACTGCCAGGCTCTGGCATTGCCCTGCGGTTTCATGCCGAAATGCTGGGCGCTTTCGCGGCTGTTCATATATCCGGTCAGGATGCCGTTTTCGATCAGCGGCGCGTCCTCAGCCTCTGTTCCTTCATCATCAATATAAACCGGAAGCGGACATTCCTTCCCAAACGCGGTATGGGCGAAGTCCGTCAGCGTTACAAGATCGCTGGCCACCCGCTTGTTCAGGTTGTGAGCCGCCACGCTGCCGCCGAGCACCAGGTCCGCTTCAACCGTATGTCCGACTGCTTCATGCGACAGCATACCGGTCATCATTCCGTCAAGGATCACTGTTTTTTCACCGGCATCAGCATAAACGCCTTCCCGTTTCTGCATGACCCGTTCATACAGAGCATCAATCTCCGGATAAAGGTTGGTCGGGTCTGCGAAAACCAGGTCAAAGGTGCCTTTCCCGCCGAATGCTTTGAACAGTTCGACCGGTGCACCTTCGTTCGTCTGGGCGGTCATCATGACGTAAATATAGGACCGCGGCGCGATAATATGCGCGTCCGCTCCGTCAGAAGTGACAATCAGTTTCTCCATGGAATCCTCAGTGGAGACAACCCTACGCGCCGCCAGGCCGGGATACTTTCGGGCAATATACGCATCCACCTCTCTGGCTACGTCAACATAGATCTTCTGTGCCGGGTCATGGATATCTGCCTGCGGCGGAAACTGCCTGATGGGCAGCGACGGCAGTTCTGGTTTTCCGGCTCCCGCGTGCATGTCCATGAAGGCCGCGTTTTCTGTAGCGGCTTTCAGAACGGTTTCAGCTGCGTCAGCGGAGTATTCCGCCATGGAGGAGAATCCGTATACCCCGCCTTTATAAACACGTGCGGATACGCCGGATACGTCGGACCGGACGTTGCCGATGACGTCTCCGTTCAGCAGAATTGCTCTGCGGTTCCTGTTCTTTTGTCCGCGCAGCTCCGTGTGCGCGCCTGAAGCAAACAATGCCTTCCTGTCAGTCAGAAAATCCTGCAGCATCTTATACTTCCTTTCATTCTCTGATCTCTTTCAGATCGTAAGGCGTCGTCTGATAGACCATATAGTTCAGCCAGTTGGCATAAAGCAGGTTGGCGTGGCTCCGCCATGTAACAAGCGGTTCACGGGTATCGTCGTCGTTCGGGTAATAGTTGACCGGAACCGCGATCGGCAGGCCGGCGTTCTTGTCCCGCAGGTATTCTCTTTCCAGCGTGCGGGGGTCATATTCGCTGTGGCCCATGATAAACACCTGCCGGCCGTTCTCCGTAATCGCGGCATATACGCCCGCTTCTTCAGAAGATGCAAGAATTTTCAGCGCCTTGCATTTCTCAAGATCCTCACGCCGGACGGTGGTGTGGCGGCTATGAGGCGCCATGAATACGTCGTCGAACCCTCTGAGCAGAATATAGTTTTTGCGCTCAGCCCGATGCGGAAACACGCCGAACAGTTTTTGTTTCAGCGGAATCTTCGGGATGCCGAAATGGTAGTAGAGCGCTGCCTGTGCACCCCAACAGATATGGAATGTGGAGTGCACGTGGCTTTTGCTCCATTCCATGATTCCGCACAGCTCATCCCAGTATTCAACCTCTTCAAACGCCATCTGTTCCACCGGTGCCCCGGTAATGATCATTCCGTCGAAGTTCTGGTCCTGTATTTCCGGGAATGTTTTGTAAAAAGCCGTCAGATGCTCCGCGGAAGTGTTCTTTGACACATGGGTGGTCATTTTGACCAGTTCGGTTTCGACCTGAAGCGATGTGTTGCCCAGCAACCGCAGCAACTGGGTTTCCGTGTCGATCTTTGTGGGCATAAGATTCACAATGGCAATCCTCAGCGGACGGATATCCTGGGTAATAGCCCGGGTTTCCGTCATCACAAAGATATTCTCTTCCGTCAGCGTTCTGTACGCCGGCAGTTGATTCGGAATTTTGATCGGCATTGTGCTTCTTCCTTCCCTGTTGAACTGTTCATTATTGTATGCTTTCCTGCCGTATTTATCAAGTTTTAATACATGAAAACGGCGCCTGCTTCAGGCAGGCGCCGTAAAATGATGATGGGATTAATACATACCGCCCATTCCGCCTCCGGCAGGAGCAGCGGGTTCGGGTTCAGGAATGTCAGCCACAAGGGACTCTGTGGTCAGGATCATCGCAGCGATGGACGCGGCGTTCTGCAGCGCGCTGCGGGTTACCTTGGTCGGGTCGATAATGCCGCGTTCAACCATGTCGACATACTCGCCCTTCAGCGCGTCGTAGCCGTATCCGGGTTTCTTGGCATTCTTGATATGGTCAACGATCACGCTGCCGTCGATACCGGCGTTCAGCGCAATCTGGCGGATAGGCTCTTCCAAGGCACGCAGGACGATCTCAACGCCGGTCTTGGCGTCACCGGCACAGTTGTCCAGCAGGGCCGCGACTTTCGGGATCACATTCAGCAGGGCAATTCCGCCGCCGGGTACAATACCTTCTTCAGTCGCGGCGCGGGTGGCACTCAGTGCGTCCTCGATCCGCATCTTGCGTTCCTTCATTTCCACTTCGGTGGCCGCGCCGACCTGGATCACCGCAACGCCGCCGGCCAGCTTAGCCAGACGTTCCTGCAGCTTTTCACGATCGTAATCACTTGTGGTTTCTGCGATCTGCGCACGAATCTGAGCCACGCGGGCTTTGATGGCTTCTTTGTCGCCCGCGCCGTCAACGATGGTGGTATTCTCTTTATTCACCTTGACCTGGCGAGCTTTGCCCAGCATGTCAACGGTCGCTTCTTTCAGTTCCATACCGGTCTCGGAAGAGATCACGGTACCGCCGGTCAGCACGGCGATATCCTGCAGCATTTCCTTGCGGCGGTCTCCGAATCCGGGAGCCTTGACGGACACGCAGGTGAATGTACCGCGCAGTTTATTGACCACAAGGGTGCTCAAAGCTTCGCCTTCAACGTCTTCGGCGATGATCAGCAGTTTCTTGCCGGTCTGCACAACCTGTTCCAGCACGGGCAGCACTTCCTGGATTGCGCTGATCTTCTTGTCTGTGATCAGGATCAGCGGATCATCCAGCACGGCTTCCATTTTTTCAGTATCGGTGACCATGTAGGCAGAAGAATAGCCGCGGTCAAACTGCATGCCTTCCACGGTCGTCATACCGGTGGTCATTGTCTTGCTTTCTTCAACGGTGATAACGCCGTCCGCGCCGACGGTTTCCATCGCGTCGGAAATCAGCTTGCCGATCGTTTCATCGGCGGCGGAGTTGGCAGCAACCTGGGCGATCGCCTGTTTTCCGTTGATGGGCTGGCTCTGTTCTTTCAGTCCTTCAACAGCGGCGTTCGTCGCGGCTTCAATGCCCTTCTTCAGCACCATCGGGTTCGCGCCTGCGGCCAGATTGCGCAGTCCTTCACGAATGATGGCCTGGGCCAGCAGCGTGGCGGTGGTGGTGCCGTCGCCGGCTACGTCGTTTGTCTTGGTGGATACTTCTTTTACCAGCTGGGCACCCATATTTTCAAAGGGATCTTCCAGCTCGATTTCCTTGGCGATCGTTACACCGTCGTTAGTAATCAGGGGAGCACCGTATTTCTTGTCCAGTACAACGTTGCGGCCCTTCGGTCCCAGTGTGATCTTTACTGTATCAGCCAGCGCGTTGACGCCCTTTTCGAGGCTGCGGCGCGCTTCTTCACCAAACTGAATCTTTTTTGCCATTGTTCTCGTCTCCTTTTGTATCTCTTTCCTGTCCAGCGATTATTCCACAATTGCGAGAATATCGCTCTGGCGGACAATGATCAGTTCTTCGCCGTCCACTTTGACTTCCGTACCGGCATACTTGGAATAGATTACCTTTTCTCCCGCCTTCACATGCATGGTAATCTCCTTGCCGTCCACATTGCCCCCCGGACCTACGGCGATCACGATCGCCATCTGCGGCTTTTCTTTAGCGGCGCTGGTCAGAATCAGGCCGGATTTTGTGGTTTCTTCTGCTTCGCAATTCTTGATGACAACACGGTCACCCAACGGCTTCACAGTCATGAATCGGTTCCTCCTGTCGTTCGTTTGCTTGGTTTTAGCACTCGATGTGCATGAGTGCTAACAACCAAGGATTAATATAATGCTTTTACTCTGTCGGCGCAAGTGGTCAGTCCGGTATTATCGTGTTTAATCCTGTATTATTCTTGTTTTTACTTCAATTTTCTCCAGATTTCGCCGTATTTTAGCGTTTCAGATCCTGAAATCCTTATGTTACAATCCTTCTGAGCGCTTTTTTTAGGAGTTTTTTCATGAAAGAGATTTCCGCCGCCCTGCTTGCCTGGTATGACCGCTGTGCCCGTGTTCTGCCCTGGCGCGGGTTCCACGACGCCTACCGAACTTGGGTCAGTGAATCCATGCTTCAGCAAACTCGGGTGGAAACCGTGCTTTCCTATTATCCTCGGTTTCTGGAACGATTCCCGACGCTATCTGCCCTTGCTTCCGCTGATGAGGCTGATGTGTTGAAAGCATGGGAAGGCCTCGGTTATTATTCCCGTGCCCGTAATCTTTGGAAAGGCGCGAAACAGGTTATGGAGCAATATGGCGGCGTTCTTCCCCGTGATCCGGATAAACTGCGCGGAATTTGCGGAATCGGACCCTATTCAGCCGGTGCGATTGCGTCCATTGCTTATGAGATCCCCGTACCTGCTGTCGACGGCAACGTCATCCGCGTGATTTCCCGTCTTTTCGGCATTCGGTCAGCGGCATTGGAGAAGGAAACCCGCCGCAGGATTGAAACGCTGGCCGCCGGCCTTGTCCCGGTGGAACGACCCGGTGATCATAACCAGGCAGTCATGGATCTTGGCGCCACGGTCTGTGTTCCGGGCACCCCGGACTGCGGGCGCTGCCCGCTTTCCGCGTTCTGTGACGCTTTCCGGGCCGGAGACGCCTCTGACCTTCCGGTTCTCCCGAAAGCAAAACCGCAGAAAATCATCCCTTATACCGTCCTCCTGATTCGATCCGGAAACCGCGTACTGATGCGTCAGCGCACCGAAACACTTCTGCAGGCCCTTTGGTGTTTTCCAATGATTGAAGGAGAACTGGCACCCGAATCACTTCGTCTGCAAATCGAGAAAAAGCTTCATCTGTCCGTTTCCGTTCCGGTTGTTTCCGGTTCGGCACGCCATGTCTTTACCCACCAGATTTGGCAGATGCGCATCTGTGAAACAAGCGCGGAAACATCCGTTTCCGCGCCTGCAGGTTTCACTTTTATTTCTTTGGATCAGATAAAGGATCTGCCGCTTCCGGTGGCGATGAACGCCGCTCTGGCTATCCTTACGCGTTCACCATGAAAGCCCTGTACGCCTTGAATGACTCATACAGATCCGCTTTGGAGATAATCTCCATCGGGGCGTGCATATTCAGAACCGCGACGCCGCTGTCGATCACTTCCATGCCATACAGTGCGCAGATATAGGCGATCGTACCGCCGCCGCCCAGATCAACCCGGCCCAGTTCTGCCATCTGCCAGAACACTTTGTTGTCATCCATAATCCGGCGCAGTTTAGCGATAAACTCCGCGTTGGCGTCGTTAGATCCGCTCTTTCCGCGGCTTCCGGTAAACTTGTTAAAACATACGCCCCTGCCGAGCCAGGCGGCGTTTTTCTTTTCAAAAGCGGACGCGTACAGCGGATCAAAGCCCGCGCTCACGTCGCAGGAAAGCATCCGGCTGTTCCGGAGCGCTCTGCGCAGATTCAGTTCGCTGTAAAGGCCCTGCAGTTCAAGGATCTCCGCTACAGTGTTTTCCAGATAATTACTCTGCATGCCGGTAGCACCGACGCTGCCGATTTCTTCCTTATCAACAAGCATCCCGCAGCAGGTATATTCCGGAACGCCGGTCAGGCTCAGAATCGCTTTCAGCTCCGCGAAAGCACATACCCGGTCATCATGCCCGTAGCCCATAATCATGCTCCGGTCCAGGCCGAAATCCCGCGCTTTTCCGGCAGGCACTGCCTCGATCTCCGCGGAGAGGAAATCTTCCTCTTCAATGCCGTAGTTTTCCTTCAGAATCCGGAGCAATTCTGCCTTGACCGGCTCCTTCTCCGCACCCTTGAGCGGTTTTCCGCCGAGAATGATATCGAGATCTTCGCCTGTAATCGCTTCGCTCAGTTTCTTCGCCATCTGTTCCTGGGAAAGATGAATCAGGAGGTCACTGACGCCGACAACCGGATCGTCTTCCTTTTCGCCGATGCAGATCTGAACCGTTGTCCCGTCCTTTTTGACAACGACGCCATGCAGTGCAAGTTCACGGGCTACCCACTGATACTTTTTGATCCCGCCGTAATAATGCGTGTCAGCCAGGGCAAAATCACCGTCTTCATACAGCGGGTTCTGCTTCAGGTCCAGCCGGGGAGAGTCAATATGGGCACCGACGATATTCATTCCTTCAGCCAGCGGCTTTTTGCCGATCAGAAAAGCCAGGACTGCTTTGTTCATCTTGTTCAGATAGATCTTATCGCCGGCCTTGATTTTTTTGCCGGAAGCGATTGCTTTTTCCAGGGAAATATAACCCGCTTTTTCAAGCGCGGCAACCGTCTCCGCCACGCACTCACGTTCGGTTTTCCCGGCGTCGATAAAGTGTTTGTATTCTTTTGCTGTATCTTCCAGTTTTTTCAGTTCGGCTTTGGTGTATGATTTCCATGCATTCGGTCTTTCCATTTCTTTCACGCTCCTTGCTGAATATCTTACCACCCTTGCCCGGGAAAAACAACTTTTCACACTGTTTTCACATTCTCATCGCCGGTTCTTGAAAAACGTTCTGTATGATAACTTTGACGGCATAGAGCCCTGCGCCTGCCGCTCATAATGCAAGCATAAACACGCCGGAGGATTATTATATGTCTAAGCTGATCGGAATCGATCTTGGCACTACCAATTCCTGCGTTGCCTTTATGGAAAGCGGCCGTTCCGTCGTTATACCCAATGCGGAAGGCAGCCGCACCACGCCTTCCGTTGTAGCTTTTTCCAAAACCGGTGAACGGCTTGTCGGTATGGCCGCCAAGCGTCAGGCTGTAACAAACGCCTCCAGGACATTCTCCTCCGTCAAGCGCGATATGGGCACTGACAGACGCTTCCAGGCGGATGGAAAAAGCTACACGCCCCAGGAAATATCTGCCATGATTCTGCAAAAGCTGAAGGCGGACGCAGAAAGCTACATCGGTGAAACGGTTACCGACGCGGTCATTACCGTCCCTGCCTATTTTTCAGACGCGCAGCGCCAGGCTACCAAAGACGCCGGCCTGATTGCAGGCCTGAATGTTCTGCGGATCATCAACGAGCCGACTTCCGCTGCGCTGGCTTACGGTTTCGATAAAGGACAGCCATGCAAAGTCATGGTCTATGATCTGGGCGGCGGCACTTTTGATGTCAGCATTCTGGATATCAACAGCGATACGATCGAAGTCCTGGCAACTGCGGGAAACAACCACCTGGGCGGTGATGATTTTGACCAGTGCGTCGTCGGCTGGCTTCTGGAAGAATTCAGGAAACAGCATAACCTTGATCTTTCCAAAGACCCAATGGCCATGCAGCGTCTTTCTGAAGCGGCGGAAAAAGCCAAAATTGAGCTTTCATCAGCCCAGGAAACGATGATTAACCTCCCTTTCCTGGCCCAGAATGCCTCCGGTCCGATGCATCTGGAGATTACACTTTCCCGTTCACGCTTCAATGAACTGACCGCTCATCTGGTCTCTGCTACCCGCGGTCCCGTACAACAGGCCCTGCAGGATGCCGGTATCCGTGCTTCAGATCTGAGCCGTGTGCTTCTGGTCGGCGGTTCCACACGCATTCCGGCGGTACAGGCTGAAGTCCGTAACCTGACCGGAAAAGAACCGGCTCGGGACATTAATCCGGACGAATGCGTTGCCATGGGCGCCTGTCTCCAGGGCGGCGTTCTGACAGGAGCGATTAATTCCATCGTTCTGATCGATGTGACGCCCCTTTCGCTTGGCATCGAAACCCTGGGCGATGTTTTCGCGAAGATCATTGACCGTAACACACCGCTGCCCTGTCAGCATTCTCAGGTATTCACAACGGCCGCGAACTTCCAGACAAGCGTGGAAATCAATGTCCTCCAGGGCGAGCGCGAAGTTGCATCAGCGAACAAATCGCTCGGTAAATTCCGGCTCAATGGGATCCGGCGCGCTTTGCGCGGCATTCCCCAGATCGAAGTAACCTTCTCCATTGATACCAACGGGATTGTCCATGTGACCGCGAAAGACTTGGGTACCAACAGCACACAGGATATTACGATTTCCGGTTCGGGCAATATGAGCCGCGAAGAAATAGACCGAGCCGTCCGCGACGCCCAGCGCTATGCCGCTGAAGACCGTCAGCGCAAGCAGACGCAGCAGCTCCGGGATACAGCGGAAAACCTGCTGAATCAGGCACGCAGAGCCGGAAAAAAGCTGAAGGATGCGGATAAATCCCGTCTGGATACTTCTGTTTCTGCGCTTGAGGAAGCGCTCCGGTCCGGCGATGAATACCGGATCAGAACCGCTTCCGACGATCTGGACGCTGTACTTCGCTCAGTTGGCACCTATACCTCCGCGCCGGAAGGAGAAAACGACGACGGTGCCTATGACGCCTGAGGAGGCTGTGCATGTTCGGATATATTGTTCCTGTGCTGAGCGTCCTTTCCGAAGAGCAGAAGCAGCGTTACCGCGCTTTCTACTGTGGACTCTGCCATGCCCTGCGGAATCGTCACGGACAGATGCGCCGTATTTCGCTCAGCAACGATATGACCTTCCTGGCCATTCTGCTCAGTTCGCTTTATGAGCCGGATACCGCCGGGACAGACGCCCGCTGCGCTCTCCATCCCGTGAAAGCTCATGCCTATGTTTCTTCTCCGCTGATTGATTATGCCGCGGATATGAACACCCTGCTCTTCTTCTATAAATGCAGGGACCAGCGTATGGATGACCGCTCAATCCGCGGAAAAGCCGGCGAAAAGCTCTTTCGTGATTCCGCTGAAAAAGTGAGAGAGTCCTGGCCTTCCCAAACCGAAGGCGTTGAAAAGGCGTTGACCGCGCTCTGGCAGGAAGAAGCGAAAGCAGAACCGGATCCCGATCGCCTCTGCGGGCTTTCCGGCGAAATGCTTGGATCCGTCTTTGTTCCCAGACCTGAAGATCCGTGGAGCAGCGTTCTGCGGGCAGTCGGAGCCGGTCTCGGACGGTTCATTTACTGGATGGACGCGTGGGAAGACTATGACGACGACATCAAAAAAGGTCGTTTCAATCCGCTTTCTGTCTACCGTAACCGTCCGGATTATGAAGAATTCTGCCGTGAAACACTTGAGCTGCTGATAGCTGATGCAGCCGAAAGCTTTGAGGTCCTTCCCCTGGAGCAGGATCTGGATCTGCTCCGGAATGTGATCTACAGCGGAGTCTGGCAGAGATATAATCTGAAAACCGAGCAAAGAAAGAGAAAGGAGGACGCCCATGCCGAATGATCCTTTTGCCGTTCTGGGCGTGAGTTCCTCCGCCACAGAGGATGAAATCAAATCCGCTTACCGGAAACTGGCGAAAAAATACCACCCTGATCTGAATCCGGGCGATAAGGCCGCTGAACAGAAGATGCGTGAAGTGAACGAGGCTTATACCCGCGCGCTTCAGATCAAAAAGACCGGCCGGGATCCTTATCAGTCTCCCTATGGTCCCGGTGCCTCAGGTTCTTCCGGTTACTACAATCCTTTCGGTCAGAACAACTGGGGCAGCACCGGCAGTCAGGGCAATTATTACAATCAGGGCGGAAACGGCAGTCAGGGAAGCAACCCATTCGGTGATTTCGGTTTTGATCCTTTCTCCGCGTTTTTCGGTGGCAGCCAATACCAGCGGACGCAGTACCGTACCCGCGCTTACGCGAATCCGGAGTTGAAAACTGCTGAAAATCATGTCCTGTCAAATCGTTTCAACGACGCGGTGAATACGCTGAACCGGATCCCGACCCACGACGCGGACTGGCACGCATTGTATGCGCGGGCAGATCTTGGGCTTGGAAATCGCATTTCTGCTCTGGATCACGCGCGTACGGCCGTCAGGATGGCGCCGGATGACGATGAGTTCCGTTCCCTGCTGAATTCCATTGAAGCCGGCAGACAGGCTTACCGACAGTCCAGGAGCAATGGATATGATTTCCGGTCGGCAATCTGCGCCAATCCATGCCTTACCTGCTGTGTGGCAAACATGTTCCTCAACTGCTGTCTCGGAGGCTGCGGCCGCTATGGCATGTGGTGTTAATCTAATTTGAAAGGAGTCTTCTCTGTGTCATTCTTTCAGCGTATGCGCCAGGCTCTCGCCCGTTTTATGATGGGCCGCCACGGTGCCGATAA
This sequence comes from Christensenellales bacterium, assembly GCA_045112195.1. GTDB lineage: Bacteria > Bacillota > Clostridia > Christensenellales > Aristaeellaceae > Aristaeella. Next base: position 41,103 of record JBGUHQ010000026.1, read on the forward strand.
TCTCGGTATGTTCACGCTTCTGACCGGTCTTGCCTGTTCACTGCTTGGCAGCTTTACCCGCGTTGGAATTCTTTCCGTGATTGGACTTGCATTGTATATTATCACGCTCTTCCGGATGTTTTCACGCAACCATGAAAAACGTGTCGCTGAAAACAGAAAGTATATTGAACTCACTTCCGGATGGAAAACAAAAATCCGCCAGTTTACCAGGCGGATGAAAAACCGCAGGGACTACAGATACTTCAAATGTCCCAACTGCAAGGTGCTTCTGCGTATGAAGCGCGGCTCCGGGGAGAAGGACATTACCTGCGTCCGCTGCGGCCATCAGTTCAGGCAGAAATCCTGATATTTATCCTGCGTTCCGCAGCTGTTCCACAGCAAGACGCGTCACAAAATAATTTCGCCTTGCCTGCCCGCTCTGAGCGAGCAGGCCTTCATTTACCATACGTCTGAGATATCCGGCTGTGGTTGATGTGGACTGCAGCCCGGCCGCCATCCCGATTTCCCGGACAGAAGGCTGCCTTCCCTGTTCCATGGCGAAGGAAAGCATATACTGCATAATCTGTATTCTTTTTTCCCTGTTTCTCGGCTGATGGTTCTGCATATTCATCTTCCTTTCTGTTCATATTCAAACCAGGCGGAGGCGCTTCCTTCGTCGGCCCAGTTTTCGATCCTGACTTTTCCGAGCACCTTTCCGACGCAGCGTACCGTTTCTTCGCCGTTGAAGGAAATCGGTGTGTAAGAAGGATTATGGCTGTGAAGCCCGTCCTCCTGATACTCTTTGATATATCCTGTATCCCCGCAGATAAACACACCGATTTCTCCGGGACGGATCCGGGAGGTATGCCTGACCAGAACCTGATCTCCGTCGAAATAAGTTGGTTCCATACTGTTTCCGTTGACGGTGATGATTTCATCCGCGCTCTCGGTTACAGAATCCGCGAACAGGAATACTTCTTCACCTCTTGCAGCGTCAAGCACTTCACCGGGACCGGCGGAGGCGGCCAGATCGTTCCGGAAAAGGCGGATGACTTTACGGGGTTTCTGTTCATCTTCCTGCATTTCGCGCAGGACCGTCATCTGCCGAAGAACTACCTGCCGGTTGTAGGCGTTTAATGCTCCGTACCTGTGCAGCAATGTCGCGCGCTCATCCGGCAGGATGCCGGCCTTTTCGTCCAGGCGTTCCTGCTGTCCTTCCGGCATGCCGAAAAACTCTTCGAGGGAAAGATCAAGCGCCTCACAGATTACCGGAACGCTGCTGACGTCCGGACGGCTGCGCCCGGCCTCCCATGCGCCGACGGCGTTCTTTCCGACCCGCACGAGCGCCCCGAGTTCTTCCTGATTCATTCTCTTTGCTTTGCGCTGCCTGCGGATCAGTTCTCCGTAGGCAATTCCGGCTGCGTTAGTCATCCCGTTCGGATCTGCTTTCGCCATATCCATCGCCCCTTTTTTCTTCGTGATAGCATTATAGCACAATTTATTTGTGCTTGTAAAGAATGAATTTGTGTTTTTTCGTGCCTGTTGATAAATTTCTCTGTATCCATTATACTGTTTCATATCGTTCGGAGGTGTATACCGCATGAGTTCACTGAAAGGAAAAAGTTTCCTCAAACTGCTTGATTTAACCCCGGAAGAAATCACCGGCTTGCTTGATCTGGCTGCTGATCTGAAAGCAAAAAAGAAAGCAGGCGTTCCGCATGCCTGCTGTTCAGGGAAGAATATCGCGCTGATCTTTGAAAAAACCAGCACCCGTACCCGCTGCGCCTTTGAAGCTGCCGCCTATGACCTGGGGATGAACTGTACCTATCTGGATCCCTCCGGCAGTCAGATCGGTAAAAAAGAAAGCATTGCCGATACGGCCCGGGTACTCGGACGGATGTTTGACGGAATCGAATACCGCGGATTCGGGCAGCGGATCGTAGAAGATCTCTCCCGTTATTCCGGCGTGCCCGTCTGGAACGGCCTGACCAATGAGTTCCACCCGACGCAGATCCTGGCGGATTTCCTGACCATCCGGGAACACTTCGGCTCGCTGAAGAACATCAAACTGGTTTATATGGGTGATGCCCGTTATAACATGGGCAATTCACTGATGGTCGGCTGCGCCAAAATGGGCATGCACTTTGTCGCCTGCGCTCCCAAAAAGTATCAACCCGGATCGGCTCTGATTGCCCAATGCCGGGACATCGCCAGCCAAACCGGCGCAGTATTGGAATTTGAATCTGACGTTGAGAAAGCTGTCACCAGGGCCCATGTGATCTATACGGACGTTTGGGTTTCCATGGGTGAGCCCGATAACGTATGGGAGGAGCGAATCCGTGAACTGCTTCCCTACCGCGTTACCTCGGATATTATGTCAAAGGCTGGAGACCAGTGTGTATTTATGCATTGCCTGCCCTCCTTCCATGATCTCAACACCGCTATCGGCAAATCAATCTTCGAAAAGTTTGGGATTGACTGTATGGAAGTAACGGATGAGGTGTTTGAAGGACCCCGTTCCATTGTCTTTGACGAAGCTGAAAACCGGATGCATACCATCAAGGCTGTAATGGCTGCCACACTGTCAGATTAAAAAACGCATTACAGGGCTTTTAAAGCAACAAGCGGCAGGAGATCCTGCCGCTTGTGTTTTTCTCATTCTGGCTTCCGTTTATTCTGCCGCTTCCTGGGCTTCCGGCATAATCAGCGCTGCCAGGATATATGCCAGCACACCGCTCCCTGCTATAGCTGCAATCAGGACAAATGCCAGTCGGATCAGGGTAGGATCAGCATTCAGGTATTCTGCGATACCGCCGCACACTCCGCAGATCTTCTTATTGGTATTGCTCTTGCACAGTTTCTTCATGGTTTGTTCCTCCTCGTTCGTTCAGCGCTTTCTGCGTCACTCATCGTTTACAGGTATGATTATATCCGTTGTTTCTTTGAAAATAAGGGAAAAGAGATTAGAAGAAAATTAAAATCACCGGATTCTTTTTCAGAATCCGGTGATCATTGTTTGTGAGTTTTGAAATCAGCCGCCGAACATGCTGATCAGGAATCCGGCAGCGATAGCGGAACCGATCACGCCGGCCACGTTGGGGCCCATTGCGTGCATCAGCAGGAAGTTGGAAGGATTGGCCTTCTGGCCTTCACGCTGGGAAACACGGGCCGCCATGGGCACCGCCGAAACGCCTGCGGAACCGATCAGCGGATTGACTTTGCCGCCGGTCAGCTTGTACATCAGCTTTCCGACCAGCAGGCCGCCGATCGTGCTGAAAGAGAAAGCGATCAGGCCCAGCACAACAATCTTGATGGTGTCCAGGGTCAGGAACCGGGAACCGACCATCGTCGCGCCGACGCTGATACCCAGGAACAGGGTTACAATGTTCATCAGGGCATTCTGGGCAACGTCGCTCAGCCGCTCAGTGACGCCGGTTTCCTTCAGCAAGTTGCCGAACATCAGGCAGCCAATCAGCGGAGCCGTGGAGGGCAGCAGCAGGACAACAAAGATCGTCACCACGATCGGGAACAGGATCTTCTCGGTCTTGCTGACTTCACGCAGCTGCTCCATCTTGACGCTGCGTTCCTTTTCAGTGGTCAGTGCCCGCATAATAGGCGGCTGGATCATCGGGATCAGCGCCATATAGCTGTAGGCAGCCACAGCGATCGGTCCGAGCAGTTCAGGCGCCAGTTTGGTGGTGGTCAGGATGGCCGTGGGACCGTCCGCGCCGCCGATAATGCCGATGGAAGCGGACTGCTGCGCATCAAAGCCCAGCAGGTTCGCGCCAAAGAAAGCGAAGAACACACCGAACTGCGCGGCAGCGCCAAGCAGCAGGCTCTTCGGGTTGGAGATCAGCGGACCGAAGTCGGTCATGGCGCCGATACCGATGAAAATCATGCAGGGGTAGATACCGGCCTTGACACCGATATACAGGATATCGATCAGGCCGCCTTCCGCGAGAATGTATCCATAGTTATGGAAATACGCTTCATATCCGGTGGCAAAC
>JBGUHQ010000027.1:0-46435 GCA_045112195.1 Christensenellales bacterium
CATCATCCCACGGAATGAATCCTTTATGACGTATGGCTCCTAATAGCGTTCCACCGCACAATGTATAATAGATATTGTGCTGATCGCATATATTGGCAAATTCTATCAGCATTTGTAATTCCAATTCTTTAATTTCTTTCATGGATAATACTGTCATGATAAAATTACTCCATTTCATCAACGTATTTCATATAACTTTTTTATGTATAATGCTGCATGACTTTTATCAAAACCAGCATTGGTTATTGTTTTTACACCTTCTTTTCTTTCATTTGTTGTTTTTTTCTTTATCGAAAGAATAGTTTTTACCCATATATCAATTCCTTGATTAATTGGTAGATGGTATACATCAGAACAGATATCTACATCCGGAGGAACACAATCTGAAAGAATGCAGCTCAATCCATTAGCTTGTGCTTCAACTGCTCCAATTGGTAATCCTTCTGTAAGGCTTGGCATTAAATATGCATCCATTGCTGATAACCATCCTGAGACTTCATTGGATGATCCATATAAAAACACATTATCAGTTAATTCGTATTCTTCGATCATTCTTTGTAAATATTCTCTTAACTCTCCTTCTCCTAGAACAATCAAATTAAAATTGCATTTTTGATCTCTCAATGCCTTAACAATTTTAATAAGGAATTGATGATTCTTTCTTTTGTCTAATAGACCTGTTGCTCCTAGTAAAAATACATCATCTTGAATCATCAATTGATTTCTTCTATTGATTCTTTCTTCTTCGTTGAACTGGTATTTGTTTGCCGAAATAGTATTAGGAATAAACATCCATCGTGAGTCTTTTTCAATTCCTTTCCCAAATAAGTATTCACCAGCATCAATAGAACACCCAGCATATTTTGTCGCCTGCATTTTATTGTATCTCTTCAGTATCCATAAATATGTGTTTTTCCACAATTTATTTATGTTCCTGCCGTGAGAATGACTGATTCGGATTGGAACAGATGCCTTACGCCCTTCCGTTAGTGCTATGGATGAAAAACCAAGTGCTGAAGAATTCACGTGAATAACATCATATTTCTTTTGTGAGAGAATTGTCCGAATATCCGATCTGACTTTACTTCTGTTCGAATATGAAGCACTTGTTTGATTTTGAGGCAATTCCCCTAAAACTAATTCAACTCCTAGTTTTCCATATTGATTTGCTATAGATTCATCTAAAATACCTTTACGAAAATAAGCACATATATAGATATTTTTATCATATTCTTTTATGTTCTCAATCCATTGAAGCATAAACATACAAACCCCTGCTCGTTCAACACTAACATCTGTTACTAGTAATATATTCATTAGTGTATCCTTCCTTTTTTAGCTTATTGCTTTTCCTTTGATTTTTATCCCCACATAATAAGCTATTTTATATAATAATGGGTTGATACCGAACAAACATATCCTTAATCTTACTTCTTTTGGTGCTTTGAGGTTGCGCGCTGTTTTTTTCCAATTGTTCTTCGTCCATAGTTTAATTGTTTTTTTTATCTGCCTAAGTTCCTCGTTTCTATCATTGCATCGTTGAATAGTTAAATATAATGACATATAATCTCTAGCCTTCAAAACCATAGCATCGTTTACTAATTCAGGATACTTATTTGTTACTGTATCATAGCATACATTTATAGCATTATTATAATCCAAACATTGCTTTACTGATGTGGTTTTGCGCCCGGTTATAGATCCTCCTCGCATCACATAATGATACAATATAGCATTAACAAATACTGTCTTTTTTGACAGCATATTCACTTTATAGGTATTGCTGAGATCTTCATAATAGGTTCCATCCAGAAATGGATACTGCAATTGCCATTCTCTCGGAACCAGCCTGCAGCATGCACCAACCGTCAGCTTTTTACCGGTTAGCATCTCGCTTAATGTGTCTCTGGTGTCAAACGCTTCAACAGTATATTGTCCTGTTATGTCTGACATCGCATAATCTTCTTTGACTCTGTCAATCCGTCCACATGCTATGTCAGCATTCTCTTCCCTAATTGCACGTACCAGATACTCCAGATATGTTGGCTCGATCCGGTCATCACTGTCTATATATGTTACATATTCTCCGACAGCCTTTTTCGTCCCATTGTTACGAGCATTTGACAATCCGCCGTTAACCTGGTGAATAACCTGTATTCTCTTGTCTAACTTGCTCAAATCATCGCATAAAATAGGTGTCTGATCCGTTGATCCGTCATCCACAAGGATAACTTCATAATCCTGGTATACTTGAGCAAGAATATCCCTTATCGTCTTCTCGATCGTGTCCTCTGCATTATACGCAGGAACCACTATGCTCACTAATGGCATTTTTTTCACACTTTCATTCTGTTCTGGTTAGTCCTAGTTTTCTCTTGATAAAATTGCCGCCTTTTATGAACCAGTTCTGGCTTTCCATGAAAACGTATCCTGTGTCTTTGTATTTGATCCCGTTTGTCTCAATCCAGATGTCAAGGAGGCGTTCACTGACAAAACCGAAGACCCTGCTGTCGTTCTTGTTGTATGTGCTGATATCCAGCCTTTTTTCCAGTTCAAACAGCACATCGAACATCCACTCGCAGTATTGATCGAACAGGTTCTTTTTCATAATGAACATGTTGAAGCGATGACCGGTTGTCTTCTTCATGCTGGAATCCCAAGCTGGGATATATTGTGGGTACTTTTCCTGCAGAATCTCCCGGGTTGTGTCCAGATCGATCGCGTGATGCGCGTGAGCATATTGGCTGTAATTTGTTTCGATCCAGTAGTTGCGGGGAGTGGGCAGAAGAACGTCTGTGTCCTTCAGTTTGTGCTCCATTTGTGCGGTGTTGATTACTTTTTCTTTCTTATCGCCAAACAATTTGCCGTTTGAGTAATGCCGGCGATAATGGGCAAGACCGATATAATCTGCATTAAGGTTCTTCCAGGCCCAGTAGAGGCCTGTTAGTTCGCAGTAATTGGCGTTCTTGCTGCTGATGTTCTCGCCCTCGTCATCCCGTTGGTAACCAATACTTTCCTTGCCTGCCGCTCCGACATGAACGGGAAGGTACATCGGATCGTCCGGCATCCAGTATTTCTTGTGTGTGGCTACGATAATCTTGATATCCATAGGTGCTTCCTTTTTTATCGGTTGGTTTTTAGAGTATTATTGAGCTCCATCCTTTTTTACAACTGCCAATGCTGTCCTGAATATACAGAGCAGGTCCAGGTAAAGGCTACAATTTTTAACATAGTAATATTCGAGTTCAAGGCGTTCACGGTAATCTATGTTGGATCTGCCATTGCAACCCCACCAGCCGGTGATGCCTGGTTTGACCTTCTGGTAGAGTTTTAGTCCGCCGTGCTCTTCCAGTTCGCCGACGACCAGGGGTCTGGGACCCACCAGGCTCATATCGCCTTTCAGGACATTGAGAAACTGGGGAAGCTCGTCAATGCTGGTCTTACGGAGGATCCGTCCGACTTTTGTGATTCTCGGGTCGTTGTCAAACTTCTGGTTTTCTTCCCATTGCTTTTTCCATTTCTCTTCTTTCAGCATTTCTTTCAGGATCTCATCCGCATTGGGAACCATGGATCTGAACTTCCAGATCTTAATGATCTTTCCGTTCTGCCCGACCCGTTTCTGCCTATAGAAGATTTTGGCTTTGTCTTTTGATAACAGATAGACCAGTTTGACGATCAGGGTGATCGGAATCAGGAGGATTAAGCCGAGTAATCCGACCAGGATGTCTATGATTCTCTTGATACCCAGATACAGAATCTGTCCGGGTCTGAAAGTAAATGTGCCGACACTTAAAGCCTTATATACGCCGAAGTTCTGAATGAACTGATCTTCAGGCTGGAAACCGACGGCGGATTCAACAATCATGTTAAGGCCCACTGCGTTGGCGTTGAGGCGTTTCAGGACGCCTTCTTCCACTTCGCCGGGCCTGACAGCAACCAATACCTCTTCGATGTTGTTATCCAGGATGTATTTTTCATAGTCGGTTGGGAATGCAGGAATGACGCCGATGTCTTCAACATTTACCTCCGCCTGATCACTGTCAATCAGGTGAATACCTTTGATATCGTAGAGCTGGAAATCCCCGGCTGTAACATTCCGGATGGTTTTCTCTATATCTTCGGTTTTCCCAATCACGAAGAGGGGAATATGTTTAGTTGTTTTAATAACTATTTTTCCGGAAACCAGAAGCTTTTTCCAGAGATACTTCAGCAGGAGGGACAATACGAAATAGATGCCAAACATGACAAATGACATCTCGCGTGAATATTCGGCGCCGATTTTGAATGCGTAGAAGATTAAGCTGGCAATCAGGAGATTGTATATGGCAAGCTGAAATGCCCTGATAATCTCCATATAGAAGGATCGGCGCATGATTCCGCTGTATGGATTGACAAAGAAATTGATCACAATGCTCAGGATCAGAACAATGAATAGATACCGGGTCCATTCATCATTCGAACTGAAGTTCAGTGCATGGAACTTCAGATAGTACGAAATGAGGAAGGAGATAAAGAGAGAGATCAGGTCAACAATCATAAAATCTATGTGTTTGACCCAGGAATACTTGCCTTTAATCTGCATTGGTGATCACTCCGTATCAGTTAAGTGTCTGATGGATTATGTCTTTTTTGTTTTCCAGTTTTTTACCCGACGAGCCTTCCAGAAGCTTTGCATAAAACATAAAACAAATAAGGGTTGATTTTCCATGTTGCCAAGGCCAATCTCTGTTTCATAGAAATCTGTCTTGGCAGCCCTTTGATTGAATCAACTATATGCTTTGCCTGCAAGTATAAAGTATCATTGCTGGGTTTTACACGCATAAGATATCTTATCGCAGCAGACCACATATGCGGCTTTAACTTATGTTCCGGATATCCAAATGCTATCATGCCGTCATATTGTTCTTTCGTCGATAAAAACTGATCTGCTAAACTAATGATCGTATGCTTATGTGTAATACTGTCTTTTCGAATAACATTATAATATAATTTATCATCTATCATGACAGTTCGTTCAGCTATATGCTCACATTTAAATGTTGTTGCTATATCTTCATATACTCTGCCTTCGGGATATCGAATATTATCAAATATCGCTTTTTTATAGAATTTATTCCACGCAGCATCTCCTCCGCATTCAAATGCAGTATAGAAACTGATAATCCCTGTTCTTTTATCAGTCAATTGATTATGTGCTTTGATTTTTCCTTTTTCATCAATAAATGCTTTGAATATTACAATATCTGCATTGTTTGTTATCGCTGTTTCGTACGGTATCCTGCAAAAATCTGGCGCGACCCAGTCATCTCCGTCCACGAACATAAGATATTCGCCATGGGATTGGTCTATGCCGTAATTGCGGGCTGCTGATAATCCTCTGTTTTCGGTGTGGAAGATTCGGAAACGTGGATCGGAAGAATACTGATCTGCAATCTTGCCGCTGTTATCTGTTGATCCGTCATCGATCAGGATGAATTCAACATCTTTCATTGTCTGTGCAGTAAGACTGTCCAGACACTTCTTTACATAATTCTCTACATTGTAGATTGGAACAATCACTGAAACCATATATTACTTCCTGGTGTTGTTTGTTTGATTATGATTATTTCGTATAGTAGAGTACCCATGATGAAAACAATATACATAAAGCATTTACCGGTTTTATTATATCTTCTGGAAAAGGAAGGACAGTTATTTGATTAGATTGGTTTTCATTTCTTTTTCTGTTACTTCCGAGAATGGTTTTGAAATTATGTTAGGCATAGTTCTGATTAAAATATATACATCCGGGTACTTGAGGTTGTTTGAAGTAATTCTGTTTTGGGTTTTTCTCTGTCAAATGGATTGCGTTAATAATGTCCCCATGTCTTTAAGATATCACTTTGGATATCGGTGATTTGGTTTTGTGTTTTAAAGCTTCGATTGCAAATTTCAACGTTCGTTCTTTGTTCCAGCATATCTCTCCTTTTCAGTTGCTTGTTTTTTTGCCATAATTGATGACGATAATCGACCTGTCTATGCATAGTAGAGAAGGATTCTCATGGGACTGAACAAAACAGTTCTTTCATCGGTGTAAAAACCCTATCAGGTTGAAACACTGATAATAATATGCTTATATGCTTTGTTTATAGAATACTTGAGGAATGCTTGGCCAGTTATTGTTCTTTATCCCAATTCCATTCGAGACGTTCAATGTCCTCTTCCGTCAATTCATCGCCAACTTGGACTTCAATAATATGAAGTTCTGTCAACGCTTTGATAGAATGCTTAGTTCCCGGATTGATCACTGCAATATCTCCCCGTGATACCAACCGCTTTTCCCCGTCCAGTATCAGTTCTCCTGTTCCCTCAGTGAAAGTCCATATCTCTGTACGGTGGTGATGGATCTGATAGCTGATATGCTGACCTGCTGTAATGATCAGTTCTTTCACCAGAGAATTATCTTTGTTCGTATGGGTCTTATAGTTTAGTACTTTATATTCGCCCCAGCCGCGGCGCTCATACATGGGCCTGCTGTCTGCCACATATTTTTTCAGCTCAGGGCTTTTTGATTTTTCTGAAATAAGAATACCATCCGGGGTTGCTGCAATTATGCAGTTTTGTACTCCCAGTGCAATTAATGGTATGTCAAGTTCATTGATGATATGGGTGTTTGAGCATCCGTCCGCAATTGCATTCCCGGTAGTTCCCTCGTCCATTGCTTCACTCAATGTGTTCCATGTGCCGAGGTCTTTCCATGCTCCGCTGAATCGAATCACATTTATTGACGGTTCTTTCTCAACAACTGCATAATCAAAGCTGATCTTGGGAAGCTTTTCGTATTGGTCGAATAATTCTGAATATTCCGATGTTCCAAGCAGGTTTTCGGCTATAGACAAGAGGTATGAAAGACGAAACGCAAATACACCGCCATTCCAAAGTGCTCCCTGCTTGATATATTGAACAGCTGTCTCCTGATCGGGCTTTTCTTTGAATTCAACAGCAGGAGAAACATGCTCTTTATTCTCTGGAATGATATACCCGAATATTTCGCTTGGATATGTCGGTTCAATCCCCATAAGTGTCAGTTTGGTTTTGCCGGATGCATTTGACATTTCTTTCATGCATTCAAAATAGTCTGTTTCCACATATGGATCTACGGGGCAAACAATGACAGATTCATCCAGCGATACACCCTGTGTTTTTAAATACGCTGTTGCTAATGCAATCGCTGGGAAGGTATCTCTTCTTGCAGGTTCAACTGAAATGCCTACTTTTTCCCCGAGCTGCGCTTTGATTTGAGGTATCTGACTTGCAGAGGTGGCAATGGTAATCGTAGACTGCGGATCCACTTCTTTGATCATCCGATACATCCGTTGAACCATGGATTCTTTGGTCCCATCCTGCTTGCGGAATATCTTCAGGAACTGCTTGCTTCTGGTTTCATTGCTCAGTGGCCACAGGCGTTTACCGGAGCCTCCGGAAAGCAGAATAACGTTCATTTGGTTGACCTGTCCTTTCTGTTTTTGTTAATACATATGGTCAGTCCATTGGTTCAGCATTCATTGACCAGCTGCAATTGTTCCCGTGTGGATCGCCAGCATGTTCTCAAGTTAAGTGCATCTATGCTACTGTTAGAGCAGTATTTAACTTACACTGACAATGTGCTCAGATTGATAGTTCATATTCCGTCATTTGTTGAAGCGGTTACCTTTTATGAGATGTTGTCAGCTTTATATCCAACCGATCTCCTTCAAGTCGTCTTCAATCCATCCAAATGCAGTATCTGTAATGGGATCGACAACCAAGCAATTAATTCCCCCGGAATATAGAATCCATCCTAGCCATTCTTTTTGTACCGGTCTGTTAACGATATCAGTTTTGAGTATTGATTGCAAAGAGTCGGTGCTTTTTTGCCATTCTTCAGATTGATTCAGTGTTATATCTGTCATATTATCCATTTCCCTGGGTAAAGCTTCCATATGCCAGGAAACAACGGGCCCGCAATCCGATCCTTCTCCTTGTTCCTTGAATCTGAGGTTGGCGTGTAATACCCCTGGCATTAGTATCGCCATTCTCATACGGGATGCAAAAGATGAAAACCATCCGGAAACATAATCTGCATAGGCTTGTAAGGATTTCTGTAGAATAACAGTTAATCTTTCATACATGCGTTGTTCGGAATAATTGCTCCATATAAAGCCATTGCTGTATTCTTTATCTCCCATAGGTGCGCTGGGGCTTATATCTTCGATCCCATTTGCATACAGTTCGTCAATGAGATCGAAGAATATGTTGAGTATGTACTTTTTTCCATTATGTATCAGTAAGTTTTCTTTAAAACATCTGTATTTTTCTACCTCTGCCAAAGGGATTGAATCCGGATACAAGCTGCCTTTGTTCAACAAAGATAAGCTTGTTTTCCATATGTATTCTTGTTTTATATCTATATTGTCAGATAATACCTCCCTGTTATTTATGATTTTTGCTAGTCTTTCCTTTATCAGGGTAAATGTGTAAATCCAAGGCCAGGTAGATTGAGCATATAAGTTACAGGTTCTTTTTGTTCCTCTCCATTGCTCCTGTTCTCTAGGGGATATAACACAGATATCCTCTCCGTCTGCTTTCGTTGACCACGTTGTTGTAATCCTGCCTTCATCCACATAAATTGCAAGTTTTTTGATGCCATTATTGTCATAGGGTAATACTGCTGTTTTCAATTTGCCAAGTGCTTCTGCCCATATATCCACACAAGTTCTTATCATCTTACCGCATTCATAAGAAGACATAGAAGAATGCATATATTCATTTATTGTCCCTCGGGTTATAATTTCTGCAACCAGACCCGTATCCTTCCTGACTATCGGTGAAAAATATGTCAAAGATTCCTCAAATGTCATCTGGCTGAATAGTAGTGAAAATGCATATCTCCAGCGAGATGCTCGTGTCTCGTCATTAAGAATCTCTTCAACTTTTACCTGTTTATGTAAAATACTTTGAGCAGCAAACCATTGGGCAAACACAGGAAGTGGAAAATATACTGTATTGTCCCGGTTCAGAAATAAAAAACCTGTTCTCTGAAGTGCTTTATATATATCTGTATTTCTAAACTCAGAGATATGAACCGCTCCTAAGTTCCGATCTATAGAACATATTGCAATTTTCTCGAGAATTGTGGCAATTTCGTCCTGATCTGCACTATTATTATGTAGCGTCCAGTTCACAAACTGTTCAATTATTCCTGAATACGATGTTCTAATAATGGTCCCTGCTTGTTTTAGCAATACTCCATATAACAAAGAAAAAAACGGCCTTTTTATAGTCTCTATCAAATCTGAATCCGTTAACCGCAGATGGTTTGATATATGGATTTTATCTTTTCCAGATACAAGAGAGATTAATTCAATTGTCTGGTCTGTAGTGAGACATTGCATTTCGTATACTATGTCTTTTCCAGCTAGCAAAGGCAATGGCCTTCCGCTGAGTATGAAATGCACATTGTTCCAAAGCGAGCGAAGAACAAACACTTCATCTATTATTTTCTCCGTCTCATCTATGCTCATTTCATCACAACCATCAATGAAGATGTAATAAGATTTCGCCTCTTTTTGTTTTTCCTTCCATATTTGGATGCCACCTGCACTGATGATCTCCCTTGCTTGAACAAATAATGGAAACGGTTTGTCCGGATCAGAAGAATACTCTCGAATCATTCTCAGCGTAAGAATACATAAAGCATGTGATTTACCGCTGCCATATTCACCCTGAAGATATATCCCCCCTTTATTTGATCTGTCTATAATATTATGATAATGATCGCTGGCTATATCGTCTTCTATGATTTTATCTGCCAGTTGATCCGATATTCCAGCAGAAAACAATTTGGCTCGACAGTATGCGTATATCCGTTTTTCAAAAGTCCCTATGGTTTCGTTTGCTTGTGGTGGTTCTTGTCTAGAATTACATAATTCATCATTTAGAATGTCCAGAATCTCTTGCTGCTTTTCCAGTTCTAAATAGAAAGCATAACTTGCAAAATCTGAAAAGTCTATTATGTCTCTGCTTGCATTAAATTCAAATTCATCTTTTGTACCGAATTGTGTTCTGTACTTCTTTTTCTTGCCCAGGATAGAAATGATTAATCGATCATAATCTTTTTTATATCCATTTTTGATGAACTGTTGTATTGATTCCTTTATTTTTTCGCTATCATTTTCTGCTGTTACTTGTACAGCAATTCTGTTCTTTTTATCTCCAAGATCTATTCCCGCTGTAGTAATTCTTTCACGATTAAGGTTTATTAACTCATATCCGAATGCCGAATTGAATAACCGACATATTATATCTTGTGCATATATATTATCATTATATAATCCAAACTGATTCTTAATCTCAATTGTGTTTTTAAGCACCATCAATTGTTGGATGATTTGGTCCGTAAGCATTTCTCTCTTCAGCATAATCTTTTCTCAATAAATCTGCAGATTGTTTTCAATTGAATAATGTTTCAAAGAAACCGTCTTCTATCTCACTAAACAGAGGAGCAGTTAGCATTATCTTTTCATACTATTATTCTGATTGTTCCATTTTTCTATGAAGGAGCTCACATTGATTTGAAATGCTCTGAATGAGCCAATCAAGCTGGATCTTTTTTATATCACCAAAGCTTTCTTTGTTCATGTTCGTCAATAATTTCTGCAGTGCAATTAAGTGATCGTAATCATCCGTCATTTTTTCATAGTAGATGTGGTTTCCATACAAATTGTGTATCGCTCTTCTGAAACATTCTATTTGCTTGTTATCACTTGTCTTGATCAGCTCCTCAATCTGCTCCGGTTCAATTCTATAAATAAAGGAATGTCCATGGATATAATTATCTTTCTGTGTGGTTTCAAGCAGTTTCTCTCCCCATTGTATATGGTTTTCATCGGCAAGCAATGATTCAATTGAATCCTGTTCCGCTATTTCTAATCTGTTTTTGATCAGATCGACTATTTCTTTAATATATTGCCTATATTTGGTTTTTTCTTCTCCAAACGGCTCATATTGTTCATCAGCAGGAATGCGGAGTGTGTCTGTTTCTGCAGCTTGAATATATGTCCTCATTGAAGAAATGATCGATTGTGAAATATCAATAAACATGTTTCGATATTCAAACGATGCAGCATAATTGATGATTTTGGGAAAGATGAGCGTGGTATATCTTCCTGCCAAGATGTTGTCGTTGATCTCATGCAGCCATTCATCGACTTGCTTATCCTCTGATATTTGCCAATCTTGAATATGCTGGTAGGGATCTCCCCTCAGTCTTCCTTCTGCTATTGCTTTATCAGCATAGCGCTTTACAGTCTCTTTGGCAGATGAAGCTTCGATATGATTCTTTATGATTAACTCATCTACAAACCGGAATCCATCCATTGAATCCGTAAGTGAAAAAGGTTCTCCAAACTGTCGCTGGCCAGCATCTGCATCCCAGATATATGGTTTCCCCCCTTTCATATAATGGATACAACTGCGATAACAGTATAAGATGATGGTAGCGTGAGCTGGTTTATATTGATCATTTATCACTTCAAAGATTGTTTTGCTTTTTTCAAGAAAAAATAGGAATGTTCGAATGTTAGGGTGCTGATCTCGCATGGCAAAATCAACGATATTCTCAATAAATGCTCCGCACACTTCCAGCAATGCATCGCTTATTTCTGCTTTTGCAAGGACAGACGTAAATATCTTCTTCAAATCCGGTTCATATTTAATTGTTTGGCCGACTAACTTTTCTTTGATTCTTTTATATTCTTTGTTGTCGTTTGGAAATATCTGTTTTCGACGTCTCTCAACATATTCAGGCGTCCATTCAGGAGACTTATATCTATTTGCATTCTTGAGAAACTCTTCTTTTGCGGTCAGAGGAACATCTACCTCAAGATGTTCATTCATTGCAATCAGCATCTGAAGTTCGGATGCGGGTTCTGTATTACCAATCTCGTGTTCGTTTGCGATAATTATAACATGGGCATCGGTATGCTCCACAAACTGATTGATTTGGCCGAGTACTTCACAAACAGGACAGTTGCAACGTTCCAAGTCATCAAAGATGATTATTCTGTTATTAATTGTCGGAAGTAGTTTGAGCAGTTCTTCCAAGTCTTCTTCTGTTCCAAATTCGAGTTTCTGCAGTCCCCATCTTGCTGCAGCTTTAACAATAACCGATGATGCTTGATATATCTTTCTTCTGTTCTTAGGAATCTTGTTTTCTGCTAATTCGCTCAATATCCTGGAATAAACCATTTCTGAGATGCTGGATGAGTCTTTTGTCCCATATAATGACACATAAGTTGTTTTATAGTTATTCTTTTTCAGTTTGGGAATCAAAACCTGTTTAACAAAAAATGTTTTCCCACATCCCCAGGAACCGTCGATCATCAGGGCATAATTATACATGCGCCTTGTTAGGAATCTTTCTATTGCCTGTAAAACTTGATTATCGTTCATAACTACTATCTCCATCGTAATGAGATGGTCTATGAAAAGATATCGCATAATCAAATGCTTTATTTGTCCTTTCGTCCGCATGTCTGCGTTTGAAAAGGATTAAGCATGCTTTTAGACTAAAGAAAATTGTATAATAGCGATCTATTTAAAATGTTAATTATTCATGATTTTTGTATATTGTCATTTCTGTTACATAAATCGTCTACAAACAAGAAGATTCAATAGATTGCAGGAATTATCCAAGAATAGAACAACCATTGTAAATATACATATCCAAATATTGTAATAATGATATATGATTGTGTAGTTTTTTGACTTAAAGTTCTATAGCTTATTTATTTCAATTCATTCCGTTATTCTGATTTCTGCTGATAAGATTGTAATTCGGTTATCGCTTCTCGGACTCTTTTCATCAGGATATCTTTGTTTTCATGCTCCAGGATTAGGCCTGGGATATCTTTGCTGGTGGCAATCCAGACCTTGGCTTCTTTGTCCCATTGGAAGTCAATTTGGTTGTTCATTTTGGGTCCTTCTTCTCCCAATCCCGGATGTTGAGGGTGTTTAGGATCTCTTTTGCTTTTGCTGTGCCTTCTTCGGTGATATGGAGGCTTTTGTTGCCGTGTCTGTCGATGATGTAGCCTTCTTCGTTCAACTGGTCCAGGGCGTCCCAGTCGTAGGATTTCCAGGCTTTGAATTCTTTGGCGGTCTGGAAGTCGGGTTGTTTGCCCCTGCCTTCGGTGAAACGGGTAAGGTAGAGGAGGGCCAGGGTCAGGTCGTGGACGGCCTGTTCCGGGGTGGTTTGAGTTGATTCGGTTTCTGATATCTGTTTGTTTTTGATCGGTTCTGTCTGTGATTTAGAAAGCTCGTTTTTCATTATTTTGTCCGCATTTTCCCAGATATAAAGTGATTAATCATGTCGTTGTAAGTATTCAGAAGAAGGGCCATCTCCCCGTAGGTAGTACCGGGGATATCTTTGCCCTTGTCGGGTTCCTCCGCAAGATGGAGGAAGTCTTCCGCTTCGCTGCCTTTGAACGTGGTTTTAAGGTCCTGAAGCACTTCGTTGATCATCCGGACCTGTTTAAGGCTCATTGGCATATCCGGCTTGCGCTTGGCCTGGGCTTCCACGACGTACTTATAGCTGTCAACCATGCTGTAAAGGAGAGTAATATGATCTCTGGCAGCTTCATTTGCCCGGATTTGCCTGGTCATCTGCTCGCTTTCCAGTTCGGCCTGAAGCTGGTTCAGTTCCTGTTCTCTGGCATCCAGGACTTTCTCCCGTTCCCGGAGTTCCTTGATCTGCACTTCGTCCGCTTCTCCTTCTTCGTCCGGTTCGGGAGGTGGTGGGGGTGGTGTTTGGATTTGAGTGGTTTGTGCTTGGGTCGTTGGTTTTTGTGTTGCTTGTCTGGGTTGTGTTGCTGATGCTTTAGGGGTTGTTGGTTCTGTTTGTGCGGAAGATGTTGGTTGTTGGTTGGGTTGGCTGTCCGTTGCTGTCAGGGAGGCTTCCTGCTGCTTCTGCTTTTCTTCCTCCCACAGGGCTTTGATGTGCGGAAGGACGTTGCCGCGGACGTCGAAGTATTCGTGGTAGTTGTCGTTGGCGACCATCATACCCTTGAGGTAGTAGGAGATATCCTCGCCGATGATGACCTTTTTGTTCCGGTTCTGTTTGGTTTCGGGATCGTAGCGGTGGCTCAGGATCAGCTCAATGTAGTATTCGTCGCTGCCGGCTTTCTTTCGCCGGCAGATGCGGTTGGGAATCTGCGGGATCTTGGCAATGATCTTCCCGTCTGATTGCTCCAGTTCGTTAACCAGCAGTTTGTCAGGATCGAATTGGTCCGGGTGAAGAAAGATCTTCTGAAGCGGGGTCAGGTTCCGTTCAGCACCTCGGGTGTTGGGGTTTTCTTTTGCCATGGAGACTCCTTGATGTCTTGTTTCACAGGGAGTAATGTTTCATTGTTTCACTGGTTTTTGGATTTTACGCCTCCGCCTTCCACAGTCCGTGGAGGTTGCAGTATTCATAGGCGGCCAGGATGGGTTCGGTGACGGCAAAATCGGCTTCGGGTTTGTCGTCGGGGGTAAGGTCTTTCTTCTGGTAGCCGGTTTGGGTTTCCAGGATGATCCATTCGATGCAGTGGGCGGGGAGCATGGGGTGCTCGACGGAGCCGACTTTTACGGTGACGTGATCGCCGTGCTGTGGAACGGAGGGACAGTCCTTTCGTTTAACCTGAATGTGTTTTATGCCTTTTGATCTGGCTTATCTTCTAAAAGCAAGCATTTGATCTGGTTGATTATCCCCGATAATAATCTCCTCCTCCGAATTCTTTCCATGTGCGATACATATCCAGATATTTTGCTTTGATGAACTTTGTGATGATGTTTATCTCCCGGTCTATAATCCGTCTTCCTGTCTGGAAAATGCGTATCCGCAGACAATGAAATTCGCGTTGTCCGCAATGTATGTGATATCTTCCTCACGCATATTGGATGCTCACTTTCTTAATCGGTTTTAGAAAGGATTCCTTGTCCATATAGAGTCGGTCAAGAATCGGGATCAGATCGATATATTCTTCTATTTCTTCGTTGCGTTGTTTGTATTTGGCCATTACTTCCAGGTAGCCTTTGTCCCAGGTCAGGACTTTGGTATAACGTTCAAGGCCGTCACAGGTACGGAAGGTCAGGGTTTTCCCGCCGTATGTAAAAGTGGTGTAATGATCAAAACTGCTTAAGATTGCCGTTCCGTCCATATGAACAGCCTCCTTCCTTTATTGTTGCTGTAATTGAGCTTTGTATGGTCTTCTGGTTATGCCTCCGCTTTCCATAGCCCGTGGAGATTGCAGTATTCATAGGCGGCCAGGATGGGCTCGGTGACGGCGAAGTCCGCTTCGGGCTTGTCGTCGGGGGTGAGGTCTTTCTTCTGGAAGCCGGTCTGGGTTTCCAGGATGATCCACTGGATGTAATGGGCTGGGAGCATGGGGTGCTCGATTGAGCCGACTTTGACGGTGACGTGGTCGCCGTGCTGCTCAATCTGGGGAACATGTTTTTCCTGGGAGGCGTCCACCGTGTTGGGAGTAATGATGTCGCCTTCGGTCAGGGGTGTGACAGAAGGGATGATTTGGTTGTTCTGTTTGTAGAAGTACATGATGGCCAACTCCTTTCGGTCAATTACTTAATCTGCTTCACCCATTCGTCGATGATCTCATAACATTTCTTCAGTGTATCAATACGGATTGAAAAGCCGATATCGTACCGGCTTCCGGCTTCCCAAGCAGTGATAACCAGGCTGTTCTCCCGGATATAGTCCGGAATAATCGGGTTGATGCCCAGGGAATCAGCATAGAGGATTAGTTTCTCTATCTGGTGCGTATACATCTGCGCGTTATTCACCTGGCAGCTTTTCTCGTAGATCTGGATCATGATCAGTTTTTCCGCAGCCTGCTGCAGGTGATATGCGGCAATGTTCTTTATGTCACGGGTATGATTGAAATCAAAGTATTCGATTGCTTGTTTCGCAGCAATGACGTCAGCTTTGATCAGTCCTTATGTCAGCTTCATGCCGGCTCTCTCCTGTAGATCTCGATGCCTTTTGTGATATCGTTCATGATTTGATCTGTGTACTCCGTGCCGTCTTTGAAGTACAGGATGTCATAGTCCTGGTCCATATCGAACTGGAAGAGGTGCCTGTGGAAGTCTTTAAACTCTTTAGACTGCAGGTATTTCCCTTTGGACTGGTTCCCGAATACGGCGATATCGATGTCTGAACGGTTTGTGCACCGTGTTTCCAGGCTGGAACCGAACAGGATGATCCGGGTGATGTTCCTGCATTTCTCCGCCTGCGCGGAGATGTTGTCGATGTGGCGCAGCTTGATGTCCGCTACGCTTTTTCCGTCTTTGTACGGAACCATTCTACACATGCGGATGCTCCTTTCTGGCTTTAGACCGGATGGGTAACTATTGAAGGACTGGTTTTTATGTTCGTGTCATTTTGCCTCGTGGTAGGTGGGGAGGATCTGCTGGAGGGTCTGTTTGATGTCCCGGTGCCGGTCTATGGCTTCCTCCAGGGTGGTGAGGTAGGACTGGACGGTCTCCCAGTCGTAGTGTTCCTGGGGGGTGACGTAGATGCGGTCCCGTTCGGTGGCCTGGTCATGCTCCTTGTCGAGGAGGAGCTCCTCGTAGAGCTTTTCGCCGGGACGGAGGCCCGTGCAGACGATCTCCTCCTTGCCGGTGCCGTAGAGGCGGATCATCTTTTCGGCCAGGTCCTTGATTTTGACCGGCTGGCCCATATCCAGGATGAAGAGCTCGCCGCCCTTGGCCATGGCAGTGGCCTGGAGGACCAGGGAGGCAGCCTCGGGGATGGTCATGAAGTAGCGGATGATCTTCGGGTCGGTGAGGGTCACCGGGCCGCCGGCCTTGATCTGCCTTTCGAAGATGGGAACTACACTTCCGTGGGAACCCAGGACGTTGCCGAAGCGGACCGCCATGAATTCGGTTTTGTTGCGGGGGATGCTGGAGATGATAATCTCCGCCAGGCGCTTGGAGGCGCCCATGACGTTGGTGGGGTTCACGGCCTTGTCCGTGGAGATGAGAACGAAGCGTTTGACGCCGCATTCCGTGGCGACCTTGGCGGTCTTGTAGGTGCCGAAGACGTTGTTGAGGACCGCCTGCTCACTGCTGGTTTCCATGAGGGGCACATGCTTGTGGGCAGCGGCGTGGATCACCACGTCGGGCTTGTACTTGCCCATGACCCGCCAGAGGGATTCCTCGTCCCGGACGGAGCCCACCTCCAGGACCAGGGTGTTGGCCACCAGCTCCCCGTATTTCTCCTTCAGCTCAAAGAGCAGGTCGTACATGTAGTTCTCGGAGATATCGTAGAGAACCAGCTTCTTCGGGGTGAAGGCCAGGATCTGGCGGCACAGCTCCGACCCGATGGAACCGCCTCCGCCGGTGATCATAATGGATTTGCCGGTGAGGTATTCCTGAACCTCGGTCATGTCCAGGTGCTGCTCCGGCCGGCCCAGGAGGTCGGCGATGTTCACTTCCCGGGCCTCCGCGCCTTCCCGGACGCCGGTGTAGAGGAGAACGCGCACGCCGGTGGCGATGCATTTGTTCAGGAGGTCCGTAATCTCGCCCTGCGGCGTCGCGATGGCGATGATGATCTCGTCGATGCTGTATTTGTCAATGACGCTCTGGATGTCTTCCGTTCCGCCCACCACGGGAATCCTGGAAATGGAGGAGTTCCGTTTCTGGGGATCGTCGTCCAGGATGGCCGCGGCTACGGCGTTACCGTAGCGGCCGTTCTGGATGTCCCGGATCACGGTGGCGCCGCCGTAGCCGGCGCCGATGACCAGGATGCGCTTGGTGTCCTTGTCGGTTTTCCGGTGGCTTCCCGCCGCCCTGTAGCGGACCAGGAAGCGGGTGCCGGCCACCAGGGCCAGGGTAACGACCCACTGGACGAAGTAGATCGGGCGGGGCATGAGCAGCAGCCGCATGCCGATCTCTTTTTCATACGTGCGGAAGCACAGGGAGATGACCAGGGAAATGAGGTAGGTGACGCCGGTACCGGCCAGGGTGCCGGTGATCGCCTGCAGGAAGGTGTCCGCCCCGGCGTAGCGGAGCAGGGTTTTATAGATCCCGGAAAGAAAAAGGCCCAGCAGCGTCGCGGCCAGGAGGATCGGGAGGGTGCGGGCCGTCTGGAGCACGCGGGTCGGGGTAATATCGGAAAAGAAATAGAACGCGATGGAGACAAGCAGGCCGGTCACGGTGAACAGGGCGTCCAGCAAGGGCCATAACAGTTTCTTTTTCATGAGTCACCTTTTGTCCGGTCTGATATTTGGCATGGCTCCGCCATCCGGAGCGGAGGGTTCCGCTTCGGGCTGTCGGAGGGTCCGTTTTTCCCCGGCAGGCCACCGCGGGCGGACCGTGGTACGGGGGTCCAAAAGGGCGCACTCCACCCCATACCTATACAGAATAAATTATACTGTTTCTTCTAATATATGTCAACGAAAACGGGGCGGGAACGGAGGGGGAACGAAGGGACGGTCCTTGCGTTCACCCCTTGTTTTTGAGCAATGAAAAACCGAGCCTCTGACTGAGGCTCGATGGGAGGGAACGGGGTGTTATTCCGCCGGGGCTTCCTCCGGGATCTCTTCGATGTGCCAGGTGAAGTCATGGTGGTAATTTCTCTTCATGTCCTCGAAGAATTGGTTCAGGTCATCTTCCGATCGGAAGAACTGGACGCCGATATAGCTGTCCTTTGTCGCGCTTCCGAGCTCGTCCGAGGCGTAGAAAGGGGTGAACGGAGGGACGGTCCTTGCGTTCCCCCTGCCTGACGGTATCGGGATAAATTACGATCAAATACTGCTCCGTGGTGCAAAAATTGTTTGTAATATGCTTGACTGCTCACGCCTATAAATGTTATTCGGAAGCATTGTTGACAGAGTTCCGTGAATTTGATAATATCATATTACTTCTTGTTGTTAGAAGTAATATGATATTTGGAGATGTATTTTGATGGTTGTTTTGAACATTCATCTGGACAATCTGCTTCTGTTTCGGGACTTTAACTTATGTCTTTCCTATCCAAAGAAGATTGTCGGTTCTACAATTGAAAAGGAACACCTTCAGGATCGACCCAATTTCCGGTATCGGAAGCTTGTCGTTCTGATGGGTGCAAACGCCACCGGTAAAACCGCGCTGGGAAAGACATTAATGGCCATCTTCAATTTTATCGAAAAACGGGAAGCCAGCCATATTTTTCGCCTGGTTGACAACAAAACCCGTCCGGCTTCTTTTTCGATTGATTTGGTTTTTTCCAATTTTGAGATGTACAGGATATCCGCTCATATCAATTCAAAAGATAACATCAATGAGGATTACCTGGGTGATGATATCTCAGTCAGTGTTAATCAGGTTTCGATTCGATCCAACGATAGTTATGAAACCTGTGTTAACCGGTTGTCCAATTCTCCCGTTCTTCACGAGGGACACTATACCCAGTCTTTGGAATTAATCCCTCAGTTAACATGGGGATTTGAGTATCCTTATGCCTCAGAAGGGAAACAGCGCGCCGTAAACCCTGTAAATCCATATCTGTACGCAGAAATCCTGAAGCAATCTCTTAAAGCCCTTGATCCGCGCATCCTGAATGTCGTTCGGGTTAAAGACGTCGAGAACACTTACGCAATTTCTTATCCCAACCATTCTCTGCTGATCAAGGACGGCCTGGTCTCAGAGCAGGAAAAACTATCCAGCGGAACAAAAGAGATCATTGGTGTCGCAGAACTCATCACCAGTATGAAATTGGCTGCTTCTGATTTTTTCTATTGCGATGAAAAGTTCTCCCATGTCCATTCTGACATGGAAAAAGCATTTTTATCTGTAATGATTGATTTGCTTCGTCCTAACCAGCAGCTGTTTTTCACTACCCATAACCTGGACATCCTGGAAATGAACCTTCCCAAGCATTCTTTTGCTTTTTTGCGGCGGGATGAATATGATGCTTATTCAGTTTCCTGCGTATTCGCCTCTGACTATTTAAAAAAATCCAGCGATTCCCTGCGGAATGCAGTGGAAAACGATCTGTTCTCCTGTGCACCTAAGACAGATGATATTCTTCATCTGGCCGACAGTCTGTGAGGTGACCCATGAACAATCGCTACTTCTATTATGTGGAAGGCAAATGCGAGAAAAAACTGATTGAGACGCTGAAGGAACAACAGTTGATCCTCCCTGGCAAAACAGAAGTGTTTAACGTCACTCAGGATCTGTTCAATAACGCGCGTTTTCGTCTGATTCCCCCACATTCCACTGTTATTCTTGTGTTTGATACTGACAGAAAAGATACGCGTGCTCTGGTTCAGAACATTTCTGCCTTGAAAAAGCAGAAAAACGTCAAACATATTTATTGCGTTCCACAGGTAGAATGCCTGGAAGATGAACTGCTGCGTTGTACGAATGCCAAATCTCTGAAAGAATTGATTAGTTGTAAAAGCATATCGGGGTTTAAGCAAGCGTTTCTTTCAGAGAAAAACCTATACTCTAAATTGATGAATCATTGTTTTGATCTGTCGAAACTCTGGAATACCCGGCCATCACAGGAATACCTGAAAGAAAACATAACAAACGACGGAGTAATAATTAAACTGCCCTGATTCAAGGTGGAACGGAGGAACGGTCCTTGCGCTCCTCGCCGGATGGGTTATAAAAGCGAGCTTCCTTTCGGAGGCTCGCTGCGTTGATTTGTCTGGTTTTTGGGGGTGAACGCAGGGACGGTCCTTGCGTTCCCCCTTACCAAATGGTGTCTGCATCCCAGAATCCGGTGTCTGTATCCGACTCGTGAAGAACCGTTTCGTCTTCTTCTGCGAATTGGTTTTTCTGTTTTTGGATGATTTTGAAAACAACTGTCTTGGATTTGCCGGTCAGCATGGCAATCTGCGCCATGGAAAGCCTTTCCTGGTACAGTTTGTTCACATATTCCTTCTGAAGGTCCGGTTCCAGCTGCTGGAAGGCAGAAACGGAGGAACACCCGGTGACCCGGTTTAGAATCTCCTTTGCCTGCTCGTCCCGGATACGCCAGTCCCGATCCCCATCGTCCATGACGAAATCGTCGTTATCCTGAATCAGGTAATCAACCAGCTTTTCCCGGCCGCCGTAAACGCTTTCCGCGAACGCCGTATCCGTGACCGCACCTTTCCCTGATTTATATGCCAGATAGCTGCTCCACCGGTAGCTTCCCGGCCGGGTTTCCAGCCCGGCCTTCATCGGATTCTGCAGGATATACCGCAGAACGGTCATGAAATACACATCCGTCTCGACAGCCTCGCTCCGGAAGCGGTCCTGGAACAGATGGCCCGTCCGCTGATACTTCCAGTTGAACCATACCGCGTACCGGGTGCCGATCCGCCGGAAAACCACGTCCAGCGGTTCCTCCGCCGTCTCGATCAGGAGATGGACATGGTTGGGCATCAGGACAAAGGCATGCAGCTTAAACCCGGATATCTCCTTGCACCGGGTTAATACCTTCATGAAATACAGCCGGTCTTCATCCTCCTCGAAGATGACCTGCCGGTTAATCCCGCGCAGCATCACATGATAGATATTCGATTTGCTCAATTGTCTTGCTGTTCTCGCCATATTGATCACCCATCAACAATATACCACATAAACCCCATCTGTAAAACAGGGGGAACGGAGGGACGGTCCTTGCGTTCCCTATTAAAAAACCGGAGTTTTTAGATTTACCCCATATATAATGATAGTATAATATTGACATTTTGTATGTATTGTATTATTGTTTGGTTGGACTTTTATGTCGAAAGGGTGAACCGTATGAATGACCTGTATCTTCTGCGGCTGGAGATTGCCGGGATCAAGAATATAGAAAAACCGATCGTGATTTCCTTTTACAAAAAGACAATTAAGGATGACTTTAATCCGGAAGACTACCGTATCAAAGCGATCTACGGGGAAAACGGCTCAGGCAAAACCGCTGTTATGATGGCTGTCCGGTTTCTGACCAAGATTCTGCTGGATAAAACATACCTGAGCGACTCTGTCAACCAAAGGCTGTTCGTTGAAAACATCAACAAAAAAAACCGAAGCGGCCATATTGAAGTTGAGTATTATTCAAAAGACGCCATGGGAGCGTTTATTTACCGCTACCGGGTAGATTTTGAGATCCGGGAAGATGACAGAGCGTATATCCGCGCTGAAAGGCTGGACCGCAAGTCCGGTCGGTATACGCAGAACCAGTATATTCCTGTTTTTGAAACCGTAAACGGAGCGCTGGTTTATTTCGAAGACAGCAATCTGTATCCGTTCTGCAGAGAAAGAACGCAGAACCTCCTGGAGCAACGTTCCTTCGCGACCTTTACCGGCGATATTGGGGAAAACAATGGCCGGGACAGTTTATCATACATTCATCTGCTTAATCTGGTTTTATTCGCAGCGAACGTATATGTCCACATAGACGGCGAGGACGATCACCGGGATTATGTTTACAAGCATCTCCCTGCTGCTGTAAAAGAAAGCGTATTGAAAGAATCGGAAAATCTGATTGTTTACTCCTGGGCATCCACTGCCGGAAATGAAACAAAAGACCTTTTCGTCCCCAAAATGTTTTTTGAATCGTACCAGAAGCAGATTGCCAGGCTGACGGCCTTCATTCAGCTGTTCAAGACGGATCTGGTAAACATCGAAATCGAAAAAAAGGACATCGGTGATGATCTGTACAAGTGCGCGCTCGTCATGGTTTATGACGGGTACAGGCTGGATGCCGAATACGAAAGCCGGGGAATCCGGAAGCTCATGACCCTGTTTGAGGTGCTTGACGCCGCCTGCCGCGGCACAATTGTCTTTATTGACGAACTGGATTCGAACATCAACGACATTTATCTCAACAAGCTGCTGGAGTTCTTCCTCTACTACGGCAAAGGACAGCTTTGTTTCACGGCGCATAACCTGTCGCCGATGGCTGTTCTTCGCAAAAACAAAAATTCCATCAGTTTCCTTTCCGGCATCAACACCGTTCACACATGGACCAATAACGGCAACCAGAATCCTGAAAACGCCTACCGAGACGGCTTTATTGAGGATTCCCCGTTCAATGTGGACGCCTCCGATTTCCTGGGAATCCTGGGAGGCGAAGATGAATAAACAATTCCTGTTTTGTGTTGAAACAAACCGGCGGGCAAACACAGATTACCAGTATATACGGGAAACTCTCCTGCATTTTTATCGGGAATCACGGAAAAACATCATCCGGCCTGTTTATCTGGAATCAAAATCAAGGTATAACAACAACGCCGTTATGAAGGAGATCCGAATCAAACAAAAAGCGTTTCCGGGTGAAACCCACGTGATCTATTTTATTGATACCGATCTGTCAGACGTTTCTCCGGAAGCCAGACAGGAGTTGGAAGAAATCCGCGGATTTTGTGACACCAACAAGTTTGATTTCGTCTTTTTCTGCAGAGATGTGGAAGAAGTGTTTTGCGGCAGCAGAATCCCCTCAACAGCAAAAATCCGCTGTATTGAACAGTTCAAGCGTAATCATACCATCCAAACCGTTGAAGCCGATCACCTTCAATGTGAACAGTATCATATACACTGCAGCAATATCCTGAATGTCCTGGACAAATACTGGACTCGGAAATAAACGTCCGAGTCGGAGGGGGAACGCGGGGACGGTCCTTGCGTTCCCCATTGTTGGTTTATGAATAGCGAGCTCCCTTGCGGAAGCTCGCTGCGTTGATTTATAAAGGGTTTCGGGGAGGAACGCAAGGACCGTCCCCGCGTTCCCCGGCGGTCGTCAGAGGTTCGCCCCGTGTTCCCTTATTTGAAGAGGGTCATGAAGTTCTGGGTCCAGTTGGTGGTGCGGCCCTTGTAGAAGCCGGTGGCCAGGCAGTTGAAGGTCTCCAGGAGAATGTTCTCGCGGTGGCCTTCTGAATTCATCCAGGCAGCGAAGACGGACTGTTCGTTGCCGTAGCCGTAGCCGATGTTCTCGCCGATGAGGTGATAGTCAAAACCGGCTTCGCCATAGGCCGTATAGAAGGGACTTCCATTGGGCCGGGTATGGCTGAAGTAGGTGTCGATTTCCCTCGCCCGGACCATGGCGACCCGGGACCACAGGTCTTCCCGGGTGATGACCGGATCAAGGCCGTAGGCTTCACGCACCCCGTTCACCAGGGAGAGCATCAGGATATTGGCTTTCCACTCGCGGGATTCGTCCGGCTCGTAGATTTTCTTGCCGACGTTGATGCCCGCGGTCTTGCACTTGGCGGCGAATTCCGGGCTGAACATGAAGCCGTTCAGGATCTTTTCCCGGGTGCTGGTGTAATTCAGCAGATTCACCCAGCTGCTCATGCCGCCCTTGTCGCCGGCCCGGCCGAGAATCGTGCGGTAGAGCATATCCACAAACTGATCGTTGTCCGGCAGGGTATCCATGTATTCCCGGCTGAAGATGAAGCCGTAGGCCACGGTGGTGCCTTCCGTGCCCTGTCCCAGGGTCTGGCACCAGCTCTCCAGGCCGGCAACCTCCGGCAGGCGGTTCAGGCAGTCCACATACAGGCGGTACACAAAGGCGGTCCGCTCATAGTTCTGGTCCCGGGCCTTGGTCAGCTTCAGCGTGCCCGCCTTGATGCCGTACTTGGCGGCCAGGGCGTTAAACTCGATGCTGCTGACAAAGCCGACGCAGACCACGTCGGAGGACATCCCCACGTCCAGCGCCTTTTTCCAGGCTTCCAGGCCCGCGGCGTCCGGATCCCGGTTCAGCATGGCCCGGTAGCAGTCCGTCACGATCTCGCCGGTAGACCTGCCCCTGCCGAGATATTCCTGGGAGTTAAAGAACCCGTAGATCAGGTCCGCCGCGGCGTTGGTGCCGTCCTCCAGGGTTTTCACCCAGTAATTGAAACCGTCCGGGTCGGGTTCCCGGCCCAGCACGGTCTTGTACATCCGGTAGACGAAGCCCTGGGTGGTGTTTTCCGTTTCCAGCGGGTTGCCGGAAATCGGCGCCGTGTCCGCCGGCGCGCTGACCGGCGCGCTCACCGGCGCGCTGACCTCGTTCGGTTTGGACACCTGGGACGGGGTCACGGACTTGTGCTGGACCGGTTCGTCCGGCGTGCGCTCAACGACCACCAGCGCGGCTTCCCCGATGCCGCAGGCCTCTTCCGCGGCGGCGCAGCCCAGCAGCAGGCACAGCGCGCACAGTACACACAGGCCTCTCACTAACAATTTCAAATGAATCATCTCCTCTGTCAGAATAAATGACTTCAATGAATCAAACGAATCAAAAAGCGGTTTTATTCTACCAGTATGCAAAAAAGCCGTCAATCTTCTTTGCCTCTGGACGCCCTGTCCGTCTGGTAGTCCGCGCGGCGGGCGTGGTACTGGACGTCCTCGAGGATCTTCCGCTCGGCGGAAATGGTATCCGAGAGGATGCCGACGACCCAGGTCATGAAGCCCATCATCATCAGGGTGCCGGCGAGGATCAGGGACTGGATATGGCCGGCGGAATCGCCCTGGAAGAAGAACACCAGGAAGCGGATCCCGATGATCAGGCCGATGAAAAAGGGAATGCAGCCCAGGATGCTGAAAAAGGCCAGCGGCTTATACAGCACGTAGGTGCGAAGGATCGTCAGGATGGATTTTTTGATATAGCCGAACATGGAGTGGAACAGCCGGGAGGGGCGCAGCTCGCCGTTGGTGCGGATATCCACCGCCTCCATGGGGATCTTCTCCCGCCCCGCCTGCACGATGGTTTCCAGGGTATAGGTATACTCGTTGGTCACGTTCAGGCGCAGGGCCGCTTCCCGGCTGAAGGCCCGGAAGCCGCTGGGCGCGTCCGGTATCGTGGACTTCGAGGCCCGGCGGACCACCCAGGAACCCAGGTGCTGCAGCTTCTTTTTCAGGGGCGAGAAGTGCGCCGTTTTGTCGATCGGCCGGGAGCCGATGACGATGTCGCTGCGGCCCTCGAGGATCGGGCGGACGAGGGTCTCGATGTCGTCCCCGTTATACTGGTTGTCCGCGTCGGTGTTGACGATGATGTCCGCGCCGTTGCGCAGGCAGGCGTCCAAGCCGGCCATGAAGCCCTTGGCGAGGCCCCGGTTCTGGCCGAAATGCACCACATAGTGGACGCCCCAACGCCGGGCGACCTCCACCGTGTCGTCCCGGGAACCGTCGTTGATGATCAGATACTCGATGGTATCGATGCCGTCGATGTGCTTCGGCAGATCGTTCAGGGCAACCTCAAGCGTCTCCGCCTCATTCAGGCAGGGAATCTGGATGATCAGTTTCATGACAGTCCTCCGGTTGGTTGATCAGAATCCGTACTGCGCCATGATCGAGGCGAACTCGGGGGAGAAGGCGAAGCCGGCGGCCACCGCGTCGCGGGTGGATCCCGTCTGCAACGCCTGCACCCAGGCCTGCAGGCCCGCGCCGTCCGCCTCGCGGCCGAGGAAGGTCGGATACAGGACCTTGACAAAGTCGATATCGTTCAGGCCCTTCGACTCAAACTCGGGAGAGTGCATGAAGCCGTTCAGCGCCACCTGCAGCAGCGTTTCCTTGGTCGGAGCCTGCAGGATCGCGGCGCACCAGGCGTTCAGGCCGTCCGGATCGAAATTGCGGCCCAGCATCTTCGTATACAGGCGGGCCACATAGGCGGTGGCGCCGCTGTTCTTGTCCCGGGGCTCGTCGGAAACGTAATCGCCCTGGGGGATCCCGTAATAGTAGCACAGGGTGGAGAATTCCTGGGACTTGACAAAGCCGCTGATCACCGCCTTGCGGGACAGTCCCTCGTCCAGCAGCTTGACCCAGGCCGCCTTGCCTCCCGCGTCGGAAGCCCGGCCCATGGTCGCCTCATACACCCGCTCCACATAATCGCCGTTGGACAGTTTGCGGGCGATCATCTCAGGGCTGTACAGGAAGCTGTAAGCCAGCTGGGAACCGGTCAGGGATCCGGCTTTCAGCGCGTCGACCCAGGCGGTGAAGCCCGCCTCGTCCGGCTCACGCTGCAGGCAGACCCGGTACATCCGGTACACGAACGCCTCGACGGGATCCGGGGTATACACATTCACCTTGACGCTGTCCGACTTGCCGTTGTCCTTGGCCTTGGCGGTGATGACGCAGGTGCCGTCCCTCACGCCCGTCACATAGCCGTTCGCATCCACGGTGGCGACCGCCGGGTTGGAGGAGGTCCAGGTCAGTTCCTTGTTGTCCGCGTTTTTCGGTTTTACGGTTGCGTCCAGCGAATACCAGTCGTCTTCATAGATGTTGATCTCTTCCTCGTAGATATCCACGCTTTCCACATGGATCGGCAGATCGATGGTGACCGTCAGGGTATCCTCGATACTGGAGTCCCGGGAGGACCTGGCGGTCACGACGGCCGTGCCGCTTCCCCAGATCTTCAGGGAACAGCTTCCGTCCGCGTTGACGTTCTGTATTTCCGCGACATCCCAATCGGACGAGTACCAGTTCACGCCCGGCTGGGTGGTATGCCTGGGGTTATATTCGATATTCAGGCTGATCGAGTCGCCCAGCCTGAAGCTGCCCGCGTTCTGTTCGTTGATGGTAACAGCCTTGCCGGGGAAGGCCTTGCCGTTGCCGTCCACGATGGTGAGGCCGGTAATGGGCAGGTCCTTGTGGTTGACCTCCACGGTACAGGTGGCGACGATGCCGTTGGCGGAGGTGGCGTAAATCACGGCCG
Source organism: Christensenellales bacterium (assembly GCA_045112195.1). Lineage (GTDB taxonomy): Bacteria > Bacillota > Clostridia > Christensenellales > Aristaeellaceae > Aristaeella. The sequence continues at coordinate 27,665 of JBGUHQ010000027.1, forward strand.
TGCCGCTCGAGTTTTCTCTCCAGCTCTCGGTCACGCTCCCGGCCACGACCAGGCCGGTGCTCGTCACCGTGGCCACCGCGGGATTGCTGGAGGACCAGGTGATCCGTTTGTTCGTCGCGTTGGCCGGCAGCACCGTTGCGGTCAGCTGCCGCTCGTCGCCGGTCTGCAGGCCTTCCAGGGAGGTCTTGTCCAGGGTGACCTTGGTCACTTCCACAAAACCGGAGGCGGCGTATTTCTTGGTATACACCTTCAGGCGCGCGTCGCCCTCGATCAGCATGCCGTTCAGGTCGAAACCGCCGCTGTCCACATGGCCGGTATAGGTGACCGCGTCTCCGTAATCCTGGGTGAACTCGCACTCATAGGGGACAATGATCTCCTGGTCGCTCTTCCCCTTGTGGGTGACGACGATGTCCACATCCGAAGCGGACGTCAGCACATACGGATTGTCCAGCTTCACCCGGTAGAAGCCCGCGTTCGGGGCGGACCGGGAACCTTTGGCCACTTCCTTGCCGTCGATCCGGACGGAGACGGAAATCGTCAGCCCGTCCATGGCGGTTTCCACGCCGATGGCGTTGATTTTCTCGTTGCCGTCCAGGTGATAGGTCTGGGTCACGACAGCCTCCCCCAGAATATCGAGCCGGAGCCAGGCTGTGGTTTCGCTGTACAGGGGCGTCTTGTCATAGCTGTAGCAGTAATCCGCGATCTCGTTCTTATCGTTGGTCGCGTCGTACACGGTGCCGTCCCAGCGTCCCAGGCTGGCGTCATAATAGGAGATCCAGAAATATCCGGCGAAGCCGTATCCGTCAAGGCCCCAGCTGTTCCGGACCAGCCAGGCGCCGGGTTTGGAAGGCCGGATATAGCTGTTGAATTTGGATGCGGCAAAGTTATCATCCCAGCCCACCAGCAGAATATCGTGGTTCGTATTGCCGTTTGTTCCGTACAGGCAGTTGTTGGCGACGCTGTAACCCCGTCTGGTACCGTCCGACCACTCAGTATAGTCGTCGATATATTTTTGTTCATCTATATCCCACTTTGGTGAAAACATATAAATGCTGGCGCCGACCGCACCGTGTTCGATGATCGCCTGCTTGACCGCGTCCAGGTTGTCCGGCGCAGTGCTGATCAGATAGGCACCCTCAATCTGAGCGGTGATATGGGTGTAGTTTTCGGGCAGCGCATCTGGGCTGCCGTCATATCCGGGATAAGGGTTGTCCGTTTCGTCCGTCGTGCCGATCAGGCTGGCAAGAATCCGGAAGGCAACGTCATTGTTGCCGCCGTTGTCCAGGTAGTTTCCATACACTGGATTCCCATTGTAATAATACGCAATGTACTCATGCGAGGTCAGCTCGTCTCCCTCGCCGCCGGGTTTGGCATACGGATAGTTGTGGGCAAAGAAATACGCCAGGAAGAATTCGGACAGGTCAATCTCTTCCCTGTCAGCCTTTTTGTCGTGAATCAGGTCGATCTCCAGGCCGCCGATGGCGGAGAAGGCCCAGCAGGTACCGTAGGGGTTCTGGTCCCGGACCTCGGGCAGGAGGCCGGTATCAAAATTATTGAGTGAGGAGTTGTAAACCGCGCTCAGCTCGCCGTCCACCAGCACAAAGGTGACCGGATTGCTGACCGGGGTTTCTTCCTTTTCTTCATCTTCATCCGCCCGGTCTTCCCTGTCTGTGATTTCCGGGGTTTCCAGGTGGCCGTAGTTGCTTGTCTGTTCAATATTGAATCCGAGATGACCCGTGGCGCCTCCGGCAGGCGGAAGCTTCGGCGCTTCCTCTTCGTCCTCCACGGCGTCGGCGGGGGCAGGTCCTTCTTCGGGGTTCTCTTCGGGGTTCTCTTCGGGGATTTCTTCGGGAATCTCGTCGGAGGTTTCCCCGGTGGGTTCTTCAGGCGTTTCGTCGGGGTTCTCTTCGGGATCCTCCTCAAGGTTCTCCTCAAGGTTTTCCTCGGGGATTTCCTCAGGCGTTTCTTCAGGGTCCTGCTCCGGATCCTGCTCAAGGTCCTCGTCAGGGTTCTGGTCGGGATCCTCGCCGGGGTTCAGATCCGGGTCTTCTTCCGGATTCTCGACGGGATCCTCGACGGGGTTCTCATCAGGATTCAGATCCGGATCCTCGTCGGGATTCTGCTCCGGGTTCTGTTCCGGCTGCGGATCCTGCTCCGGCTCCGCTTCCGGCTGCGGGTCCTGTTCCGGTTCCACTTCCGGCTGCGGGTCAGGTTCCGGTTCCACTTCCGGTTCCGGCTGCGGTTCGGGTTCCGGTTCCGGTTCCGGTTCCGGCTGCAGTTCCGGCTGCGGTTCGGGTTCCGGTTCCGGTTCCGGGACAAAGGTCACCGGTTTCAGGGCGGATTCCGCGGCGTCCTGGGAGACAAAGACGGGAAGGTTCTTTTTGACCCAGGCGTCGGCAACACCGGAAGGACCGGCGTAGCGGATTCTGGCGGCATTCCCTTCCTCCGCGGCCTGGATCACCTGGGCCTCCGCGGCCAGGGTGCCGACGGCCTGCGACAGGCTTTGGTCGGCGTAGAGGACCGTGCCCGCAGCCAGTTTCACGGCATAGGGCAGGGTCAGGGTTTGCTCCTGTTGAGGCTCCGCGACCTCGGTCTCATCCGCCGTCGCGGCAGGGAAGACCGTCAGCAGCAGGGCCAGGGCCAGCAGCAGGGAAAGCAGTTTTCTGGTTCTCTTCATGGGGGTTCCTCCTTCCGAGGTCATCAGGGTACTTTGCTTAAACCGGGGAAAAACCGAGGGTAACAAGCATACGCGGCGCGTCACCGACGAGCCACAGAATAACCAGCAGGACGGCGAGGACGGTCCCGGCGGTTTTCGCTTTCTTCGTGCGGAACATCGGGGGAATCCGTTCGCAGAAAACCAGGGCAAAGGGCACGATCAGCGGCAGGTAGTAGCGGGCCTGGGCGCCGCCCGGATACCCGCTTTTCAGGAAGCCGGACCAGCCGCTGTACAGATGGTAAGCCAGGGTGCCGAGGAAGGCCAGGAAAACCGGGATGGTATACCGGTCCGCCTTCTGTTTCCGGATCAGCTGGAGGAAAGCGGCGACGGCCGCGCCGGCCACCGGGATCCAGTAGATGATGCCGGCGACGCCGTTGTGCATGGCGTTGGTGACCGCGGAATCCGGGTCGCTGTAAACGCTGGACCAGCCGTGGCCGATGCCGCCGGCAAAGCGGACCAGGTAGCTGAAGAAAGACATCGGGACCCGGTTCTCCGGCGCCACGTAAAAGACCGTGGTTTGGTAAAACTCAGGCGCCAGGGCCTCTATGGTCGGCTGAAAACCGCCGTAACGGCGGTGAATAACGATTTCATAGGCCAGGAACAGGAGATAGCAGGGGAGCGTGATCAGGAAATGCCGGTTGGCGATCAGTTTCAGGTTCCTGTTCCGGATGACGCTCATGACCAGGACCGTCACCAGCATAACGATCAGGATCATCGCCATGGTCAGCTTCGAGAAGCTGCCCAGCAGGAACCCGATGCCGATCAGCAGATAGGTCTTCAGGTCCGTCCTGTCCTCGTCGTAGCGGATCAGGCCGGTGAAGAAGAGGACCAGGGCGAGGAAGGCCAGGTTGTCGTTGCTGACGCCGGAGGCGACGTAGCCCAGCTCCGGCAGGGTAGCAACCGCCAGGGCAAAGAGCGCGTGAACCACGGGGCTTTTCTCCCGCAGGCGGCGGTATCCCAGGCGGAAGGCCAGGATCACCCCGGCGGACACCAGCAGGATATTGACCGCCCGCAGACGCGTGACCAGCACCAGCGCCGAGCCGTCCGCCTGAAGCGTGACCGCGTCAAAAAGGGTCAGGAAAAGATAATACGGGGAGGGATGGCCCAGATAGTTGACGCTGCCCGCCACCGGGATAAACAGCGCCTGCCCGCCGGCCTGCTCCGCCGTCCGGTACATGGGCATGGAAGCGAAGTCCGGAATCAGGGCCGGGGCTTTGGTGAGCTCGATCAGATAACCGATATGGGAGCCTTCGTCCGGCGTCCCGCCGATGAAAAGCGCGTAATACAGCAGCTTCAGCACACAGTACACAAACGCCGCGCCGTAGATCCACAGCAGGATCCGGCGGGTCTTCCGGGACTCTGTGTTCGGCAGCGTCATATCATTACTCCTAGGGTGAGAACGAGGGGACGGTCCTTGCGTTCCCCGAGAACGGAGGGACGGTCCTTGCGTTCCCCGAGGATGCAACAGAGGGACGGTTCTTTTCGTTGCAATCCAGTTCTTTATTATGAAAATTTATCGCGGCAGCAGGAAGTATGTGCCTTCCGCGACATACGGCACTGCCCAGTAGTATCCTTTATCATTCCATTCACTCTGGGTTTCCACCAGCTGATCCGTGTCCGCCGGCGCCATGGACACCCGCACGTTCACCTTGGTCTTCTGATAGAACCGCAGGGTAATGCCATCGTCTTCCGGTTCGGTCCACTCGGAACCGGACACCAGGTACAGCCCGGCAAAGAAGCTGCCATCCTCCCGCTCCGCCATCTGCAGATACAGGTCCGTCCCGGTCTTCTCGGTCTGGGTCAGCACTTCCTGAACGGGCAGGGCAATGGCGGCGTCACCGTTTTCCGGCCGCACGATGACAACCTGCACCTGTTCGTTTTCCAGTTCGGTCAGGTCGGCAGGCGACAGGGTCAGGGTCAGCAGACCGTCCGCGTTGTCATCCTTCCGGGCGTAGATCGTCCGTTCGCCCTGGGCATCAACCCGTTCCCGTTCCGGCTGCTTCTTTTTCGCATGGAAACCGCACAGCACGCAGGTATCCTTTTTGAAGGTATGGGGCCGGATCTCCTCGGCGTTGGCCGTTTCCTCGATGGACAGCACCTCGCCGCAGTCCAGGCAGTCCGTTTCCACCAAGGCGGGGCCGGAAACCCGGTGGGTCTCTGCGTCCACAGCCGTGTAGGCGGGAGCGTCATAGAAATAGATCGTTATCTTTGTATGCTCATGCGCGCAGCCAAGATCCGTCGGCGTCGCCGGGGACTCTTCCGCCCCCGCGGCGCCGGAGAAGCAGGCCGCCAGCAGAAGCGTGGCCATCGCAAAAGCGAAAAGTTTCCTGGTCATTGGGTTCGTGAAAACCTCCATTCTTCACAGGAGTATAAGCTCCCATGTTCTGATATTTTACTTCTATATATACACAATCGTCAAGTCTTGTTGTCATTCCGCGCCTGTTGTGATACAATCTGTCCAATCTTTTTCAAGGAGGACAGACCAATGACTGTCATCACCACCCGGGAACTCAAAGAACGCCTCCAGGACCTCCAGGGCCAGGAAGTGACCCTGCTGGGCTGGATCCGCAATCACCGGAAACAGAAGAACATGGGCTTCGTCGACTTCTTCGACGGCACCTGCTTCCGGAATCCCCAGGTGGTGTACGATAATACCCTGCCGGACTTTGACAAGGTCGCGGCCCTGCGGGTCGGCAGCGCCGTGAAGGTCACCGGCAAGGTGGTGCCCAGCTACAAGGATCCGGAAACCCCGGAAATCCAGGCCGGCAGCATTACCCTGGAAGGCGACTGCCCCGAGGATTATCCGCTGCAGCCCAAGCGCCACACCGTGGAATACCTGCGGGAGATCGCTTACCTGCGCCCCCGCACCCGGCTCTTCCAGGCCGTGTTCCGCGTGCGGAGCGTGGCCGCCATGGCGATCCACTCCTATTTCCAGGACCGGGGCTACGTCTATGTCCATACGCCCCTGATCACCGGGAATGACGCCGAAGGCGCCGGCAACACCTTTACCGTGACCACCCTGCCCAAGGGTTCCACGGCGGACTCCTCCGAAGATTTCTTCGGCAAGCCCACAAGCCTGGCCGTCACCGGCCAGCTGGAAGGCGAGACCTTCGCCATGGCCTTCTCAAAGATTTATACGTTCGGGCCCACCTTCCGGGCAGAGAACAGCAACACCAAGACCCACGCGGCGGAATTCTGGATGATCGAGCCGGAAATCGCCTTCTGCGACCTGAGCCAGCTGATGGACCTGGAGGAGGACTTCCTCAAAGCCATCGTCAAGACCGTGCTGGAAAAGTGCCCGGACGAACTCAAGTTCCTGGACCAGTTCACCGGCGGGGGGCTGCTGGACAAGCTGAACGCGCTGCTGACCAGCACCTGCGCCCGGGTCACCCACGAGGAGGCCATCTCCATCCTGCGCAAGGCCATGGAGAACGGCACCGAGTTCAAGTTCGAGCCGAAATACGGCGAGGACACCGCCAAGGAGCATGAGAAATACCTGACCGAGGAATATTTCCACTCCCCGGTCTTCGTGTACGACTGGCCGAAGGACATCAAGGCCTTCTATATGTACCAGAACGACGACGGAAAGACCGTGGCCGCGGTGGACCTGCTGGTCCCCGGCGCCGGCGAGCTCATGGGCGGCAGCCAGAGGGAAACCCGCTGCGAGCGCCTGGAAAGCCGCATGGACGAGCTGGGCATCTCCAAGGAGGAGATGTACTGGTACGTGAACCTGCGGAAATTCGGCGGCTGCACCCACTCCGGTTTCGGTATGGGCTTTGAGCGCCTGCTGATCTACCTCACCGGCGTGGACAACATCCGCGACGTCATCCCTTACTTCCGCACCCCGATGAACTGCGACTTCTGATTTAATTCAGAATTCAGAATTCATAATTCATAATTATAGAATGTCGGCCTCTCCCCCTGGTCATTCCGAACGAAGTCGAGGAATCCCTTGATATTTTCCAAAGATTTCTAAATCTTGACAAAAGTCCGTACAGCCTGTAATATATCTGTGTTCGGCTGTGCGGGCTTTTTGTCCGCCGCTGTTGTCGATAGAGCACCCCCAAATGTACCACCGTGGGCTTGCCCGCGATCTTTGGACGCCGCTGATTCGGCGAACCGTATAAGATGACTTCCGCAGCAGACCTTCCTTATGAAGTGTCATCCTGAGCAAGGCGAAGCCGCAGTCGAAGGATCTCCGCCAAGGAATCGCTTGGTTTTTATATATAGTTTGTTGCGGAAAAGATGTTACGATACCGGGAGCACCTCGGTCGAAGCAGCGTACAGCCGTGCGAAGCAGTTGTTTTCGTACGGTTTTTTTGTACGCCGACGCCTGAATGACGAAATAAGATTCTGAAGCGGAAAGGGAGGGAAAATATGGATCCAATCATTGCCGCGGTCATCGCCGCGGTTGTCGGCTGCCTGATCGGCGGCCTGATCGGTTACACGTACCGGAAGAGTTTTACCGAAAAGAAGATCGAGCGGACGGAAGACTACGCCAAGCGCCTGTATGACGACGCGGTCCGCAAAGCGGAAGACTACAAGAAGGAAAAAGTGCTGGAAGCCAAGGAAGAGATCCTGAAGGCCAAGGCCGAAAACGACCGGGAACGGGCAGAAAACGAAAAGGAAATGCGGGAACGCCGCAACGAAATCCAGAAGAACGAACGCCGCCTGATCCAGCGCGAGGAAACCCTGGACAAGAAGGCCAGCAACCTGGAAACCCGGGAAGAAACCCTGAACAACAAGATGGCTGAACTGACCACGAAAGAAGCCGAGCTGGACGAGATCAAGTCCAAGCAGATGGCTGAACTCGAGCGCGTGGCCGGCCTGAGCCGGGACGAGGCGAAACAGATCGTCATCGACCGCGTGCAGAAGGAAGCCTTCCACGACGCCGCCGCCCAGGTGCGGGAGATCGAGACCCAGGCGAAGGAAGAGGGCGAAAAGAAAGCCCGGAACATCATCGCCCTGGCGATCCAGAAGTGCGCCGCCGACCATGTGGCGGAGAGCACCGTCAGCGTCATCAGCCTGCCCAACGACGATATGAAGGGCCGCATCATCGGCCGTGAAGGCCGGAACATCCGGGCGCTGGAAACAGCCACCGGCGTGGACCTGATTATCGACGATACCCCCGAGGCCGTGATCGTCTCCGCCTTCGACCCGGTGCGCCGTGAAGTCGCCCGCGTCGCGGTGGAAAAACTGATCATGGACGGCCGGATCCATCCGGCCCGCATCGAGGAAATGGTCGAGAAGGCCCGGAAGGAAGTCGACAACCAGATCCGGGAAGCCGGCGAGAACGCCGTATTCGAGACCAACCAGCACGGGATCCATCACGAGCTGGTCAAGCTCCTGGGCCGCCTGCGCTACCGCACCAGCTACGGCCAGAACGTGCTGAAGCACTCCATCGAGGTCAGCCACCTGGCCGGCCTGATGGCCGCGGAACTCGGCGCGGACGTCCAGCTGGCGAAGCGCGCCGGCCTGCTGCATGACATCGGCAAGGCCGTGGACCACGAGAGCGAAGGCACCCACGTGACCCTGGGCGCGGACCTGGCCCGGAAGTATCACGAGAACGCGGACGTGGTGCACTGCATCATGGCCCACCACAACGACGTGGAACCCCAGACCGTGGAAGCGGTGCTGGTGCAGGCCGCGGACGCGATTTCCGCCGCCCGGCCCGGCGCCCGCCGCGAGAGCCTGGAGAATTATATCAAGCGTCTTGAGAAGCTCGAGGAAATCGCCAACAGCTTCGACGGCGTCGACAAGTGCTACGCCATCCAGAGCGGCCGCGAGGTGCGCATCATGGTCAAGCCCGAAGACGTCAACGACGACGGCATCAAGGTGCTGGCGAAGGAAATCGCCAAGCGCATCGAGGAGCAGATGGAGTATCCCGGCCAGATCCGGGTCAACGTCATCCGCGAAACCCGCAGCACAGAGTATGCGAAATAAAAAATTCCCGGCGGACAATCCGCCGGGTTTTTTGTGCAACAGGGGGACGGTTCTTTTCGTTGCAGTGGAACGAAAAGAACCGTCCCCTCGTTGCATCCCCTCGTTGCATCAGAACTGATAGTTCGCTTTTTTGCGGCTGAAGCGGAAGCTGTAGCAGGGATCGCGAAGGTCCGTGCCCCAGGCTTCCTCGAAGCGGGCGACGTCCTGCGGGTCGCGCTCTTCCCCGGAGAGGAGCAGGGCGCAGGGCTCCAGCTGCGCCTGGGCGTGAGGCGTATAGACGAACCACTTTCCGGCCGCCCGCTGCCTCAGGCCCAGGTCCGCGGCCGCCAGGCCGCCCCGGTACCCTTCGTCCAGGTCCAGCCAGTTTTCCCGCTTCACCATCAGGCAGCACAGGCTCACCGCGCTGACGTTATGCACCTTTTTCATCGTATCGTACAGGCCGCCGGCCAGCACCGTGATCCCTTCGTTCACGCACTGCGCCGTGTGTTCCACCCCCAGAGCAAAACCCCCGTGGGTCAAGCGTCCTTTCTGATCCGTCAGCGCGCCGGTGACGCCTGCCACGTCATCCCGCTGGGCGTACATAAGCATCTCCCGGATGAAATACCGGTTCATCTTCGTGGCCCGGGCGTCCAGCAGAAGCAGGTAATCCGCTTTGCTGGTCCGCGCCGCCTCGTTGATCAGCGGAATCCGCTCGTTTTCCCCGGCCACCAGGATGCTGCCGGTCAGCTTCGGCCAGTCCGTGCGGAACTCCAGTTCCCCGAGGCACTCCCGGCACTCGTCCTCCGTATCCCCATGCACCAGCGCCTCAATACTCGCGTTCTCCGGGATCCGGTACCACAGGCGCACCGCCTTCTGTACCGGCACCGCTTCCGCCGGCCGACCCATCTTCGTCTCATGCTCCACCGCCGCGCGGCAGTTGTTCGTCAGACAGGTATACAGGTCCAGGTGGCTCTTGCTGGAAAAGTTCTCCCGCCAGCTGTACAGTACATAGGGGATATGCTCAATTTTGTCCGTCTTTTCCGTAATCCGCAGGAAAAGGTCGTGATCCTGGCTGCCGTCAAACCCGCTGCGCAGGCCGCCGATCTCCTCCAGCAGGCTCTTCCGGATCACCGAAAGATGGCAGATATAGTTGTCGCTGACCAGCGTGTCCGGGCAGTAGTCCGGCTTGTAATGCGGATCCATGTGCCTCCGCCCGTCCTCTGTCATCCGGTCCTCATCGGTGTAGACCATGTCCGGATGCTTTTCCTCAATGCATTTCGCCACCCGCCACAGCGCGTCCGGCGCCAGCAGGTCGTCGTGGTCGCACAGGGCGATATATTCCCCCCGGGCATATTTCAGCGCCTCGTTGGTGTTGCCGCTGATGCCCCGGTTTTCCTCCCCGCGGATCCAGCGGAACCGGGACTGTTTTTCGCTCCGGGCTTTCAGGACCTCCGCCGTTTCCGCCCGGGTGCCGGCCCCGTCGTACAGGATCACCTCAAAGTCCGCATACGTCTGATTTTCCAGTGTGTCCAGCAGCGCGGTGAGCATACCCGGATCCGTGTTCCAGATCGGAATGACCACGCTGATCAGCCCGGCGGCCGGCTGGTTCTCCCGCTGACGGCGCAGTTCCTCCTCCGGGGTCTGCTCCCGTTTCCGGCGCCGGTCATAGGTGCCCAGATACTGCTGGGCCGCCTTCTGTCCCAGGCGTTTCAGCGTATAGGACACGCCGTGATTCTCCCTGGTTTCCCGGATCCGGTCAAGCGCCTCGCGTAACATCGGTAAACTCCTTCGGATGACATTGATAAAAAGTGTTTCAGGAACATGGTCCGGTCGTTGACAAATAGTACACCCGGATGTATACTGATTCCGTATTTGTCATATTTGGTCAACTTCTCAGGAGGAAATGCCATGCATTCCTATTTACTGAAAGAGATCCCGGAACACCTGGAAGCCCTCGCGGTGGAAGGATACCACAAACCCGGCAGCCTGACCCAGGCCAGCGGCGCGTGGATCTCCTGCGCCGGGTCCTTCGTGCTGGAAAAGGGCACCTGGCCGCTGAACACCCATGACCAGTGGGTGTGGCTGGCGGTGGAAAAAGGAAGCATCGTCCTGTTCTGGGACAACCACGAGCTCGCCCTGTCCGCCGGCTCCACCTGTTTCCTGCCCGGCGGGGACAAGCGGTGCGAAATTTCCACGGAAGAGGATACCCGCTGCCTTTGGATCGCGCTGGAAGGGCCCCTGAGCCCCATGGTCGTGCGCAAGATGGGCGCGCTGCTCCACATGCCCCTCAAGCAGGGCGCGCTGCCCAGCCAGATCTACCTGGCGGAGCAGATCGTGCAGGTCATCGTCCGCCACACCGGCACCGCCGACGCGACCTACCAGCTGCAGCACCTGCTCTACGGGATGATCGCCTCCCACTGGGGCCAGCCCGTCGCCATGGACGCCATGCTCTCCCACGAGATCGCGAAGGTGGTGGACATGCTCCGCGCCAACCAGTATAAAGACAACTTCTCCCTGGCGGACATGGCCGCCATCTCCCGGATGCCCATGGAAACCTTCCGCAAGCGTTTCGTGGCGGAAGTGGGCATGCCGCCCCTGAGCTACGTGCTCCACTGCAAGATGGAACGGGCGAAGGAACTCCTGCGGGACCAGGACTGCTCCGTGCGGGAAGCCGGCGTCGCCGTCGGGATGCAGGATCCCTATCACTTTTCCAAGCAGTTCAAGCACATCGTGGGCATCAGCCCCAGCGCCTTCATGAAGCAGGCCTCCATGCCCAGCGCCACCATCCGCGGCGTCAACCCGAAGGGGAAGAAGAAGTAAAACCAATTCAGAATTATGAATGCTTGGCCCGTAGCTTGTTTAATAAACGAGCTGCGGGTTTTTCTATGAGGTAGGTGACCAGGATCGCCAGGGCCAGGGAAATGCCGAAGGCCAGCAACGTATAGTTGGTCTGCCAGGGCTGCTCGCCCACAGTGTTCGGCGTGTCGCTCCGGGACGCCGGGAAACCGATCCGCCGCATATGAACGATCACCGTCTGGTGGATCAGGTAATAGTTCATGCTGACGCCGCCGAGGAACTTCGTCACCGGGTTCCCCAGGAGCTTGCGCAGGGGCAGCAGCGAGAAGGGCGCGGAAAGCACCAGGGCGGCGAAGCACAGGGCAAAGGCCGGGCGGTAGATCATCTGCCGCCGCTGGATCGTGTAGTAATCCGCGGACGTCGCCTGGAACCGCAGGAGCCGCAAAAGCCCGAACATCGTTCCGATGAAAACCACCGTAGCTACGCTCTGCCATATATACCGGCGGGCGTTTTTCGCTTCCCCGGCATGGTCCCGCTTCTCCTCCAGCCGCACATAGGCGATGGCCGCCAGGATGCCGATGACGTACACGTCCAGGAAGTTTGCCAGCTGGTTCACCACCATGCTGAAATCCGTCAGCGCCCAGATGCACCACGCCCGGAACCCGAAGCACACCGCGGCCATGACGCCCAGCGTCACCGCGGGTTTTTTCATCACGCCTTTGGCGATCAGGGGGAACAGGGCGTAGGCCTGCACCATGATGGCCAGGGTCCAGCTGGCCGCGCCCAGGGGCGTAAAGATGTAGGTATCCCGGAAAAAGGTGAAGGTAAACGTCAGGTGCGTGGCCAGGTCCTTGACCAGATACTGCGGCGTGTCATGCAGCTTCCACGGGATCGCGATGGCGAAGAGCGTCACCAGGATAATGAAATAATACCCGGGCAGGATCCGCCGGGCCCGGCGAAAGTAGAAATCCCGCGTGTCCGGGGCGGGCCCGCCGCTTCGCATGGCCTTCGCGTAGGGCAGGAACAGCAGGAAGGCGCTGAGCAGCACCGTGCCGTCCACCCAGACGTAGCCGGAGCGCACCAGGTAATCCAGGCTGTAACTTCCGATGAGCGGCCGCAGCCAGCTCTGCTGCCAGATATGGTACCAGCTGACGATGAAAATCATCAGCACCCGCAGGCCGTCCAGCTCGGGAATCCGCGTCTTCTTCTCGCTCATGCTTACTCGTCCTCGGTTACCAGGAAGGGATTCACAGTCGGCGTGGCGGTGGGTTCCGCTTCAGGCGTCTCCTCCGCGGGCGGCGCGGGCGTCTGGGTCGGCTCAGCCGGGGTTCCTTCGGGATCCGCCGCGGGATAGGGATCGATACCCGCATTTTCGCAGGCCAGCAGATACAGGTTTTCGATATCCCGGTACTTGCGCTTATACGCCTCCCGGTCCACGCTGGCCAGCAGCGCCGCGGCGGACGACCAGTCCTCCAGCTCCATGGCGGTCTTGGCCTTCCGGTAGGAAGCCTCCGTCCGCAGGTCCCCGGTCTGCTCATAGTCGTCCGGGATGCCCTTGAGCATCTCCAGCACGGTGGTGTATTCCATCATGCCCGCGGCTTCCTTCGCCAGGAGGTAGCGGCAGGCCTGGTCCCGCTTCTTCGCCTCCGCGTGATCCGGGATGGAGGCGTACAGCGACTGCGCGCCCCGGATGTCCCCGGTGGCGAACAGCTCCTCCGCCTGGTCAAAGGTCAGGTCAGCGCACCGCTGCGGCGCGTCCTTCCAGTCCCCGGCCAGCAGGTATTCCCGGCTGGCGCCCGCCCGGTCCCCGGCGGCGTCCAGCTCATCCGCGATATGGTAATGGCACTCCAGGGTCTTCTCCCGGCTGTCCTTAAAGTCCGGAATGGTGCTGAGCATCTCAATGGCGCCGTTCCAGTCCTTCTCCTCCATCTTGGCCATGGCCGGATCATAGATGCACAGCGCGGCCTGTTCCCGCGCGCCGGGCACGTCGCTCAGGGAAAGCCAGATCTCCCGGGCCTCGGCATACTGCCCGGCCTCCTGCAGCGCCCGGGCCTTCGCCGTCAGGCAGTCCTGCTCCAGCTCCTTCTTTCCCTCATACTCCTCCGGCAGGAGGGAAGCCGCCTCCAGCGCCGCCTCCCAGTTCCCGTTCCCCAGGAGCAGGCGGCCGCGCAGCAGGTCCTTTTCATTGGCCAGATCAATGGCTTCCGGCCGGCCTTCCACCGCCCGCAGCTGGGCGGAGGCGCTGGCCAGTTCCTCCGCGGTGGCGGCGTTGTCCGCCGCGTCCCGGGCCAGGAGCCAATCGCACTCCGCAATCAGGGTATCCGCGCCGCCGAAGGTTCCCAGCGCCTCAAAGGCCGCCTTCGCCCCGGCCGCGTCGCCGGTTTCCAGCGCCCGCCGTCCCGCGGAAAGGCGCAGGAAGGGTTCGCCCCAGAACAGCACGCCGGCCGCCAGCCCCAGGGCGATCACCACCGCCAGGGCGAGCCGCCACCGGTTCCCCCGGCGGAGCTTTTTGCGCGTATATTCCTCCTCGCGCAGGCGCTGCATCCGGATCGTGTCCTCCCGGATGTTCCGGCTGTTCAGGTCCAGCTGCCGCTCCTTCATGCTGATCTGCGTTTCCACGGCGTCGGGCGTAAAGCGGGAGAAGGCGATTTCTTTCTGCATCCCGCAGCGGGCGCAGTAAGGCTCATTCTCCGGGTTCGGCCGGCCGCACACGCAGATCCACAGTCCGTTCTGCAGGCAGGGATAGCCAACGGCCGTCTCGCCGGCGGCGTATTTCAGGTTCGTCAGCGCCGGGCTCACCGGCAGCGTGTTCGGCAGGTATTCCACCAGGTTGGCCGGATTCTTCCGCCAGGTATCGTTATCCGCGTACCAGACCTTTTCCACTGAGACGTCCAGGGACTTGAGCCCCTCCGACGGCGCGCAGGGCACGGTCAGCAGGAAGGTGGTATGCGGGCGGCCGTTCAGCGCCCGGCCCCGGTAGGCCAGCCGTTCCGTCTCCCCGCCGTCCCCGTCCAGCAGGCGCAGCAAAACCTCGACCGAGGTAATCACCCGGTCGCTCAGGTTGAACAGGGTCAGGGTTGCCGCGGGAATCTCCTCCGTCGGCATCGCCATCCGGAAGACCTCAACCGGGCAGGAAAGATCAATGTAATTCATAATTCACAATTCATAATTCATAATTATGATTTTGTCCTATATTATAACGTCTGCAGCATGATATCTATAAGGTAGTTTTCCACATAGCGCAGGATCAGCTGCACCTGCAGGCCGTCCTTGGTGGTGGTCACGTACCGCAGGCTGGTCTCGCCGTCGGACGGGTCATAGGACGCGAAGCCCCAGTTTTCGCCATCCATCTCGCCGTAGAGCAGCTCCGTCATGTCCTCCGCCATTTCGTTGTCCTCGCTGCGGAAGCGCATGAAGTCCTCATGGAACAGGTCGCCCAGCCGTACGCAGCGGGGGCCTTCCGTTTCCTCATCCAGGATGGAGAAGGAAAGAATCTTCGCGTTGTCCCCGTTTTCGTCGCAGCTGAACACCGCCTCGTAGCCGGAGCCTTCGCAGCGCATGAGCGAGGTGCCGTCCCCGTTGTCGAACATCTCCCGCTCCGGCTCGCCGGGCAGGGTCGACGGCTGCAGCTCAGTATAGGAGAAACCGCTGAAGACCAGGTCGCTTTCTCCGAAGGGCTCCAGGTCCTTTCCGTTCCGGCTGGTTTTCACCGCCCGGTACTCATCATGGGTTCCCAGCTCCTGCAGCTCCGCGCGGAGCTCGTCCGCCTGCGAGACGTCGATCTGCCCGCTGCCGGGGCCGTCCACCCGGATGGAGGCAACCAGTCCGTCCTGCAGAACAAAGGTAACCGTGCTCCGGCGGAAGTCTTCGCCCTCCGGCAGCACCTCACCATACTCAGCGGCAATCGCGCGCTGGCCGGCCCGCAGGAGCCGGCCGTAGACAAAGCCGCCCTCCTCCGTATCCTTCAGGAAGAGCAGCGCCTCGTCCCGGGTGCCTGCCAGGTCCGCGTTCTCATTCGGGAAGGCGGCCAGCAGCTCCTCCTGCATGCTGTCGATGCCCAGGCCGCGGAATACCGGCCCCTCGCCGTCCTCATACACCGCGGCGTTCAGCGGCGTATCCTCCGCCAGGGTCGTCGCGGCGGCGTAGAGCCGCGAGAAATCATACTGGAAGAGGGTCCCGTCCTCGCTCTGCGCCTCCTCGCCGGTCGGATCGTTCAGCAGCTCGGAGGAAAGCGCCTGGGTCCGGACGTTTTCCAGCATGGCGTCCAGCTCCGCCGCCGTCACAGGCTGCGGTTCCTCCGCGGCGGCGGGGAACACGGCGCAGACCATCAGGGCGGCCAGCAGGCAAAGCATCTTCTTTTTCATAACGGGTTCACTCCCTTTGCCGGTAACAGTTTGCTTCCGGACGCATATACATATGAAATTATATCACATCCCCATCATCGTGACAACTCAAACCCCCGTGGCACAAGATATAGGGGCTTTGCCGCGGCGCCGGTTTGCTGATATAATTGTTTTACCGAAACAGAACAATTTCCGAACCGGAGTGATTCAGATGAAGAAACGCGCCTTGTGTTTCCTGACCGCCGCGGTCCTGCTGCTTCTGCTGCCCTGCGCCTCCCCGGCGGACGGCTGCGATCACGTGACCAGGCCTTCGGAATGGATCCTTCAGGGCTATGTGGATCCCCAGCCCGGCGTCCCCGGCTATTCGGGCGACTTCTGCTGCCCGATCTGCGGCGCCGTGAAGAAGAAAGGCCAGCCCATCGCCGCGCTGGACATCGAAGACCCGGAACCGGACGCCCCGGCCGAACCTGACCCGCCGGCGGATCCTGATCCGCCGGACGAACAGGATCCGCCCGCGGAACCCGCGGCGCCTGCCGAGCCGGAAGCACCCGCCGAGCCGGAAGCGCCCGTTGAGCCCGTTCAGCCGGAAAATCCGGAACAGCCGGAAACACCGGAACAGCCCGCGGAGCCGGAGTCTCCTGTCCAGCCTGCGGAACCCGAGCAACCGGCAACTCCGGTGCAGCCAGAAACACCGGTCCAACCGGAGGCACCCGCGGAACCGGAGCAGCCGGTCACCCCGGCCCAGCCGGAAACACCTGTCCAGCCTGCGGAACCGGAATCCCCGCCGCTGCCTGAAACCCCGGCGGAGGCAGAACTGCCGCCCGTGGTTCCGGAACCGCCGGCTGAGGAATCCGCCCCGGCCGCCGATCCTGCGTCCGATCCGGCAGACTCCTCGGGTACCGGCAACCCGCCCCGCAAAGCGCCCGCGCCTAAGGAGCGGGAACGCTTCTCCTCCCTTTATCCCTACCGCCGGGTGAAAATGAATCCCGAACCCGGCCTCCGCGCCGAAGCCGCCGGTATCCTCCTCTGGCCCGCCGCCGGCTCACCCCTCCAACAAATGTTGAATAAATAAGTGCAACACGGGGACGGTTCTTTTCGTTGCACTGCAACTGAACTGCATCCCGTCAAGTAGACAGTGAAACAAAAAAACGAATCAGACACAAGAAATCTCTGGTGACCGGCCAAGGTTACCAGAAATTTTCTTTGGGGGAAGGCATGCCAAATAGCACCCTGCTGTCATCCGGTCAAGGGCTTCGCAAGTGGCCTGCGGCCACCCTTGACCGGCTGTCATCAGTGTGCTGAAAGGTAGTCAAGGAGTGTCAGATAAATCTGCCCTTCTGGGCCAATTCTCACTTAAGCAGCAAAGTGCATTTCGTGCTTTTCCATAGGAGTGAGTACACCAAGGTTCCGCTGGAGCCGTTCGGTATTGTAGTACTGAATGAAATCCTCAATCATAGCAACCAGGCTGGCCATGTCGGTGAAGCGTTTTCTGTAATACCGTTCCCGCTTCAGAATTCCCCAGAATCCTTCCATTGGTCCGTTATCAATGCATTTGGCTACTCTGGACATACTCTGGGTCATTCCGGCTTTGGTCAGCATATGGTGGAATGCTCGGTTCGTATACTGGAAACCTCTGTCACTGTGACACAGAGGGTGAGCATTCGGATTTGCAGCCATTGCTGCCCGGAATGTGTCAAACACCAACGGATTGTCATTGGTATTCCGAATCACATAGCTGACAATTCTCCGGTCATACAGGTCCAGGATGGCGCTGAGATATATCTTCTTTACCTCGATACCAACGTAGTACTTGAATTCAGTAACATCGGTCAACCATTTCTGGTTAGGCTTGTCTGCCTTGAACTCGCGGTTTAGCAAATTGTCCGCCAGATAATACGGATTCTTACCTTGCCTGGTGCAGCCATGGTTGTTGTATTTAATCGTGGATTTAATCCTGCGGCTCCGGCAGATCCGAAGCATCCGTTTGTCATTTACGTGGGTATCATGGTGTCGATCCAGTTCATCCTTGAGTCTGCGGTATCCCATCTCCGGATGCTTCTCATGAATATCCTCAACCAGGTCAGCAATGCGTTCGTTTTCAGCAGTTCTGGGGGATAACTCACCTGTTGACCACTTGTAATATGCTGCTCTGGAAATCTTCAATATTCTGCAGACCGCATCCACTGGATATGAGTATCCCTCATGACTCTCTCTGGCTGCAAAGTAGAGATGAGCCTGCCTTACTTGCGATAAGCATCCCTCCTCACGATTTCGTCCAATTTTTTTAGTACGTCACGCTCCATCTTTGTCATATACAGTTCATGCTTGAGCTTGGCGATCTCAATCTCCAGTTCTTCTTCCCGGGTCCTGGGTGTCTGGTCCTTGAGTCGCTTGCCGCGGCGATCTTCAAGGCCGGCTTCGCCCTTCTCCTTGAATTTCTTTACCCATTGGTAGACCTGTTGGTAACTGACATTGAACTTGAGAGCTGTTTCACCATAGTTCCCGCCATTGGCAATACAGTCTTTGGCAATCTGGATCCTTTCCTCCTCGGCTGTGGGCCGTGCTTCTTTCATGCGGCTCCCTCCTGACATCTTACGTCGGAATCCTCTGCCGCTATTATACTCTTTTATCCAATTCCGCAACTGCATTGTTGATCGCATTCCGTATTTGGCTGTTATCGTGATTGTTGATCCCTTTCCAGATAAGTATTCTTTTACTGCTTCTCGCTTGATTTCCTCGCTATATACTTGGTTCTGGTTTTCTGATTCTAACGCAGTGATACCATTATGCCGGTATAGGACTATCCATTCCTTTATGCTCGTTACTCCAACCTCATATTGCTTTGCCAGACTTTTTACGCTTTGCTTCCCTGTAAGATACTCTTGGACTATTTTTATCTTGAGCTCAACCTGATATTTCCCCTTTGACATAGAAATATGCTCCCTTCATGTGACAGTTTTTTATTCACTGTCTTTCATAAAGGGAGCATATCAA
>JBGUHQ010000028.1:0-39006 GCA_045112195.1 Christensenellales bacterium
GAGCCTGAACCGGAAGCAGAGCCGGAACCCGACGCGGAGCCGGAACCCGAAGCCGAGCCGGAACCCGAAGCAGAACCGGAACCCGAAGCGGAGCCGGAACCCGAAGCCGAGCCGGAACCCGAAGCTGAACCGGAACCCGAAGGGGAACCGGAACCCGAAGAGGAACCGGAACCTGAAGCAGATCCGGAACCCGAAGCAGAACCGTCGGTTGAAGCAGAACCGGAAGTAACGGAAAAACCGGAAACATCCGAAGAGCCGGAGACTCCCGAAGAGCCGGAAGTCCCCGAAACGCCGGAAACGCCGGCCGTGCTGACAGAGGCGGAATTGACAGAACAGGGTTACGCTTCCGCCGTGGTAATCCGTGAAAAGGGCACAGCGCTTTTCGCTGAAATGAAAACGAGAACAGAGATCAAAGCCATACTGGAAACCGGAACGATTCTCTGGATTCATATTGAAAACGAGACCTGGGCAAAGGCCCAGGTGAAAATGGACGAAGAAACGACTCTGACGGGTTATGTGAGGCTGAAAGACCTGGCGGCGCTGGTGACTGAAGCACCGGAGGAAGAACAGCCGGTCCGCTCAATCCGCGTCGTCTCCACACTTGATGAAGCCGGTACAGTGACAGTCGGAACGGAAGTAACCCTGACTGCCGAATTGGAAGGCTTCCTGGAAAACGACCGGTATGAGATTCAGTGGCAGTACACACCGGACGGCGGAGAAACCGTACTGAATGCTGAAAACGCAAATGGACTGACGTACAGCTATATTGTGGACAAAACGAATTTCACCTATGGATGGCGCCTGATGGTGATCCTGGCTTCCGACGGAGAAACCGCCGAATAAGAATGCCGGAATGCGCCGCTGTGGCGACAGGCTTTCCAACGGAGGGAATGAAATGAAAAACAGGTGGACGATCAAACAGACGACAGCGCTGCTGACTGCCATGGTGATGGCGCTTTGCCTGTTGCCATCAGGCGTATTCTCCGAGGGTGGAGAGACGCAGGTGGTATGTTCCGAGTTTACGGTTCCGAGCGGAGTGATCACGGATTATTCCATTGAGGCCAGCGAGGATGCCGTAATTTACTTTGAACCGGAAACCGGCGCGGCTAACGCCATCATCATCAGTTCCGGAACTGTCAGGCTGTCCAATCGGAACGTCAGTTCAGAACGCATCATCGTGGAAGGAAACGCCACGCTGGTACTGGCGGGCGTGAACGTACAGCCTTCCGACGGGCCCGCGGTCAAAATCGCACCGGAGGCAAACGCGAATGTGATTCTGGCTGAAAACACTGAGAATACTCTGGTTGGTGCGTCTGAATATGCGGCGCTTGAAGTCGGCTGGGCCGGAAGCGATCTGTTCGCGACTGCGACATTTTCCGGAACAGGAAGCCTGAAGGTTACCGGCGGCTCAAAATCGGCGGGCATCGGCGCCAGCTATAAAAATAAAAACGCCCAGGGCACGGTGATTTCCAGCTACTGCGGTAATATCATTATTGAAAGCGGCAACATTACGGCCGTCGGAAAAGAAGGCGCGGGTATCGGAACCGCAAATAATAACCGGAAAGCCGAGGACGGTTCCTCAACGTATTCCGCATCCTATAAAATGACCAGGACCGGTTCCAGTTCAGAGCTTCCGAAATGGGGAACCATCACCATCAACGGCGGCAACATTACCGCGTCCTGCGACGGCGGCGGCGCCGGCATCGGCGGCGGAAACCATGTTGACAGCAACCGGATTACCATTAACGGCGGTACGATCAACGCGACCGGAGGCGGAGGCGGCGGCGCCGGCATCGGCTGCGGAATCGGTTCCCAGAAACAGGAATCCAACCTGACAAAAGGACCAGGCTATTACAACGCGGATATTGTGATCAACGGCGGCCAGATTACAGCGAAAGGGACCTGGCTCGGCGCCGGCATCGGCGGCGGATACGCCTGTGACGCAAGGATCGTGATCAACGGCGGAACCATTCACGCGACCGGGGGGAACGGCAACAGCGGCGCCAATTACCAGGGCGCTCCCGGCGTCGGCGCGGGATACATGGGTCTTCCCCAACTGACTATTACCAATGGTACCATTACCGCGAAAGGCGGCACCGGGGCACCCGGCATCGGATACGGCCCCGGAGCCCTGGAAGGTGACACGGCGAAGGAACGCGGAAGAGACGCAACGTATAAATACACCGAATCCTATATCAATATCTCCGGCGGCACGATCGAAGCCGAAGGCGGAGTCAACGGCGCCGGCATCGGCGGAGGCAATGGCAACCAGTTTTTGCATATTGCCATCACCGGCGGCAAGATTACCGCGAAAGGTTATTCAGACTACAGTGACTGGAAAGCCGGCGGCGCCGGCATCGGCTCCGGAACGGGGCTGAATGGCAGTGCGACCAAGTATAAGTCTGATACGGTATTGGACATCGCTATTTCAGGTGACGCCGATATCCTCGCCATCGGCGGATGGGGAGCCTCCGGCATCGGCTCAGGTGCCATGAACCGGATCGCGGAAGAGATCAGCATCGGGGGAAACGCCCAGGTTGAAGCTTATGCGGACGGAACCAAATTCGCCATCGATACCCGGGTGCTGGATGCCACGGGCCTGACCACCAGTATGGAACGGGACGTTTCGCTTCCGGTTCTTCAGGGCACGTTTGTGCATGCTTATGAACAGGATGGAATAAACCAGGATCCGGAAGGGCTGTCCCCGATCCAGATCATAAACGACAGAACGGATTCCACGGTCACCCTGACAAAGATGCCTGCCGGATACCGCTCTTTCGCCACGAATGTTGAAGCCGTGGGAGATTACACGGTTTACACGGACGCGGCAAGCATCGGTGACGGCGGCGGCCGGTATTTCAAAAAGACCGCGAAAGACGTTTACAACGAAGATGAAATTATTGAAACCGGGATCCGGTATACGGTGACCGGCGGCTCACTGTGCGATAATTTCTACCTGTTCCCCGTGAAGACGGTTGTTGTTGAAAAAGAGGTTGCCTCGGAAGAGGGAACTGACCTGGATGGCCTGAACGCAACCTTCCGTTTCGGATTGTTCCACTGGGTCGATGAAGGAATCGGACAGCAGGAAGGGACCATTCAGGAAATCACGGTCCGGAACGGCATTCCGGAAGGAAAGGCATACTTTATTGATGTTCCCGACGGAAAATATGAAGTGCTGGAACTGGACGAGGACGGAGAAAAACTGCAGCAGGGCACCGCTTTCGGAACTTATATCCTTCAGAAGATCAGGACGGAAGACAGCCAGGGCGGCAGTTCCAATGACGGAGAAATCGACAGATATCAGTGGACGGACCGGGTTATCGTGAAGAACACGTTTGCAGAAGATAAACCGACTCCCACGCCGACGCCTACACCGACACCAACGCCGACGCCGACACCTACACCGACGCCGGAATCCGAACCGACTCCCACGCCGACGCCTACACCGACACCAACGCCGACGCCGGAATCCGAACCGACGCCCACGCCTACACCTACACCGACGCCGGAATCCGAACCGACGCCCACGCCTACACCGACACCTACGACAACACCGGAATCTACGCCTACGCAGACTCCGGAACCCACCCCCACGGCTACACCTACATCGGAGCTGACACCGACGCCGGAACCGGAAGCAGAGACCGTATCGGTGAATGTGAGCAAGACGTGGAATGACGCGGACAACGCAGACGGCATCAGACCGGGCAGCATCCGGGTTACGCTGCTGGCCGACGGAGAGGCTCGGGAGACCGTGACGCTGAACGAAGGGAACGGATGGTCCGCCCGGATTAACGGACTGGCGAAGAACAACGCGAACGGTAACGCCGTAGTCTACACATGGAGAGAGCAAACTGTTCCCGGCTATGTTTCCGTAATCAACAGGGACGGATACAGCACGGTGATTACAAATACCCATCAACGTGAACTGACCGCCCTGACCGTACAGAAAATCTGGGATGACAACAACAATGAAGAACGCACCAGACCGGAACGGATCGTCATGACGCTGAGCAATGGGCAAACCGCAGTGCTGGACGACAGCAACAACTGGACTGCCACCATCGACAACCTGCCGGTATACGATCACGGGGAAAAGATCGCATATACCTGGACCGAACAGGAAGTGATCGGCTACATTCTGGCTGACGTGAAAACAACCGGTACGCTGACTGTGTTCACCAATACCCTGTGGAAGAGGCCTGAAAATTCGGAAGGCAAGAAGCCGAAGCTGCCGGGGAAACCGACGGAGTTCATTGACGAATATGATACTCCTTTGGGTGTCGCGGTGACGATCAATCACGTGGGTGACTGTTTCGACTGATCCGGCATACACACAACACGGAAGCCGCCGGGCGCGGCTTCCGTGATTTTTGTTGAGCACATGAAAAACAACGGCCCGGGTCGTGTCCGGGCGATGAAAAGTTTTCCGGTATATTCGGGAAAAAACCTTTTCAATCGACGGCGGATATGATATGATTAATCGGATAGCTGTAATGGGCAGAGTCTGCCTTTACATAAGTCTCAAATAATCCCAAGGAGGTCAAGGACTGTATGCCTGACAACAAGGAAAAGTACGCAAAGCTGCAGGAAGTGATCGAGAAACACAAGGGTGAGCGCGGCGCCGTGATGCCCTGCCTGCAGGAAGCCATGAACATCTTCGGCTATGTGCCGCAGGACGTTCAGGAAATGATCGCGGACGGACTGGGGACCACCCTGTCTGAAGTCTACGGTGTTTCCACCTTCTATTCCCAGTTCTCCCTCAAGCCCAAGGGAAAACACGTAATCGGCGTGTGCCTGGGAACGGCCTGCTACGTCAAGGGCAGCCAGAAGATCATCGACAGGCTCTCCGAAGAGCTGAAGATCCAGCCCGGAGACACCACGGATGACGGCCTGTTCACGCTGAACGCCACCCGCTGCCTGGGTGCCTGTGGTCTTGCCCCTGTTATGATGATCGGGGAAGAAGTGTTCGGCCGCCTGACGCCCGACCTGGTCCCCGGTATCCTGGACAAGTTCCGTGCGTGACCTGAGCCTTCACCTGCTGGACCTGGCGCAGAACAGCATCACTGCCGGAGCAAGCCTGGTGACCGTCCGTCTGACCCTCGGGGAGGACCGGATGCTGACCATGGAACTCATTGACAACGGCAAGGGTATGAGCCCGGAACTGCTCGCGCGGGTGACCAGCCCCTTCGCCACCACCCGGACAACCCGGAAGGTGGGACTGGGGATCCCCATGATGAAGGAGAACGCCGAAAAAGCCGGCGGTACGTTCAAGCTTGAGAGCGAGGAGGGGAAGGGAACGACCCTGACCTGCTCGATGGACACCGGCAACATCGACTGCCTTCCGCTGGGAGATCTCTCCGGTACGCTGCTGAGCCTGATGCTGACCAATCCGCTGTTTCCGGATTTCCTCTTTGAGGGCAAAAGCCCCAAGGGAGAGGGATCCTTCGACACAAGAGAGGTGCGGCAGGCGCTGGGCAGCGATATCCCCTTTAACGAGCCTTCCGTGGCCGCCTGGCTGAAGGAAGCGCTGGACGAGGAAATCAATTCAATCTTTGGAGGTATATTAACATGAAATCTTTGGCAGATCTGGAAGCCATCCGCGCAAAGACACTGGAAAACATCAACATGCGCAAGGATGAGAATGCCGCGCGTGTTGTGATCGGTATGGCCACCTGCGGTATTGCCGCCGGCGCCCGTCCCGTCATGCTGGCCTTCATGGAAGAACTCCAGAAGCGGAACCTGCAGCATGTGACCGTCAGCCAGACCGGCTGCATCGGCATGTGCCGCTATGAGCCCATGCTGGACGTGATCCTGCCCGGCCAGGAAAAGGTTACCTACATCCACGTAAAACCCGAAATGGTACCGCGGATCGTAGCTGAGCACATTGTTAACGGCCAGCCTGTGGCGGAATACACCATCGGCGCCGCGAATGACTAATTAACGACAAAGAGGAGGAAAACCCAGATGGAGCTTTATCGTTCTCATGTGCTGGTCTGCGGCGGTACCGGCTGTTCTTCTTCCGGTTCCGCGAAGCTGATTGAACGCTTCGAGGAGCAGCTGAAGGAAAAGGGCCTTGACAAGGAAGTTAAGGTGGTCCGCACGGGCTGCTTCGGACTGTGCGAAGCGGGTCCCGTTGTTATCGTTTATCCTGAAGGAACGTTCTACAGCCGCGTCAAGGTGGAAGACGT
Source organism: Christensenellales bacterium (assembly GCA_045112195.1). Taxonomy (GTDB): domain Bacteria; phylum Bacillota; class Clostridia; order Christensenellales; family Aristaeellaceae; genus Aristaeella. The sequence goes on from JBGUHQ010000028.1 coordinate 6,192, forward strand.
GGACGAGATCGTGTCCGAGCACCTGCTGAAGGGCCGCAAGGTTCAGCACCTGGTCTACGTGGATCACAAAACCCACGAGAGCAGCGTTCAGAAGAGCCTCAACGAGATCGGCTTCTACAAGCAGCAGGAGCGCGTCGCGCTGCGGAACTGCGGCGTGATCGATCCTGAGAACATTGACGAATATATCGCTTTCGACGGCTACAAGGCCCTGGCCAAGGCGCTGACCGAGATGACCCCCGAACAGGTCATCCAGGAAGTGCTGGATTCCGGCCTGCGCGGCCGCGGCGGCGCCGGTTTCCCCACCGGCAAGAAGTGGCAGTTCGCCCGCGCTTCCCAGGCGGAGCATAAGTACTTCGTCTGCAACGCTGACGAAGGCGACCCCGGCGCGTTCATGGACCGCTCCCTGCTGGAAGGCGATCCCCACGCGATCCTGGAAGCCATGGCCATCGGCGGCTACGCCATCGGCGCTGATGAAGGCTGGATTTACGTCCGTGCCGAGTATCCCATCGCCGTGAAGCGGCTGGAGAAGGCCATCGAGCAGGCGCACGAATACGGCCTGCTGGGCAAGAACATCTTCGGCACCGACTTCAGCTTTGACATCCATATCCGCCTGGGCGCCGGCGCGTTCGTGTGCGGCGAGGAAACCGCCCTGATGGCCTCCATCGAAGGCAAGCGCGGCGAGCCCCGGCCGAAGCCCCCGTTCCCGGCGGTGAAGGGCCTGTTTGAGAGCCCCACCAACATCAACAACGTGGAAACCCTGGGCAACATCGCCCAGATCATCCTGAAGGGCGCGGATTGGTTCAAGTCCATCGGTATCCCCACCTCCACCGGTACGAAGGTCTTTGCCCTGGGCGGCAAGATCAACAACACCGGTCTGGTGGAAGTTCCCATGGGTATCCCGCTGCGCACGATCATCGAGGACATCGGCGGCGGCTGCCCGAACGGCAAGAAGTTCAAGGCCGTGCAGACCGGCGGTCCTTCCGGCGGATGTATCCCGGCGAGCCTGCTGGACATCTCCGTGGACTATGACAGCCTGACCAAGATCGGCGCCATGATGGGTTCCGGCGGTATGATCGTCATGGACGAAGATAACTGTATGGTGGACATCGCCCGCTTCTTCCTCGACTTCACGGTCGACGAGAGCTGCGGCAAGTGCACCCCCTGCCGGATCGGTACCCGCCGCATGCTGGAGATCCTTGAGCGGATCACCCAGGGCAAGGGCGAGGAAGGCGACATTGAAAAGCTGGAAACCCTGGCTGAGAACATCAAGTCCAGCGCCCTGTGCGGTCTGGGCCAGACGGCTCCGAACCCCGTGCTGAGCACCATCAAGTATTTCCGCGATGAGTATGAAGCGCACATCAAGGAAAAGCGCTGCCCGGCGCATCACTGCCAGGCCCTGCTGAACTACAAGATCACCGACGCCTGCCGCGGCTGCACCGCCTGCGCCCGCAAGTGCCCGGTGAACGCGATCAGCGGCAACGTCAAGGAACAGCACGTGATCGATCAGCAGAAGTGCATCAAGTGCGGTAGCTGTATCGCCACCTGTAAGTTCGGCGCTATCATCAAGGAATAATCGTGCGAGGAGGAACAACACAAATGGAAAATCTCGTTAAGCTTACGATTGACGGCGTCAGTGTTGAAGTTCCGGCCGGTACGACGGTTCTGGAAGCGGCGAAGAAAGCCGGGATCAACATCCCCACGCTGTGCTATCTGAAGGACATCAACCAGATCGGCGCCTGCCGTATGTGTATCGTGGACACCGGCGCCCGCGCTTTCGGCGCGGCCTGCGTGCTGCCCGTTTCCAACGGCATGAACGTCAAGACCAATACCCCCAAGATCCGGGAAGCCCGCCGGGTGAACCTGGAGCTGCTCCTGAGCAACCACGACAAGAAGTGCCTGGAATGCGCGCGCAACCAGAAGTGCGAGCTGCAGCAGCTGTGCCAGGAACTGGGCGTGGAAGATGTGGACAAGTACAAGGGCAAGATCAACGAGTATGAGATCGACGACCTGAGCCCCTCCATCGTCCGCAACAACAACAAGTGCATCCTGTGCCGCCGCTGCGTCGCCGCCTGTAACAACACGCAGGCTGTCGGCGTCATCGGACCCATGCAGCGCGGTTTCAAGACCAAGATCGGCAGCGCCTGGGAAATGCCCCTGAACGACGCGGCCTGCATCAACTGCGGTCAGTGTATTGCGGCCTGCCCGACCGGCGCCCTGTATGAAAAGGACGGCACCAAGGCGGTCTGGGATCTGCTGGCGGACGAAACCAAGCACGTGGTCGTGCAGCCCGCTCCCGCGGTGCGCGCCGCCCTGGGCGAAGAGTTCGGCATCCCGATGGGCACCTCCGTGACCGGTAAGATGGCCGCGGCGCTGCGCCGTCTGGGCTTCGAAAAGGTCTTCGACACCGACTGGGCCGCTGACCTGACGATCATGGAAGAAGGCACCGAGTTCATCGGCCGCCTGAAGAACGGCGGAACCCTGCCGCTGATCACCAGCTGCTCTCCCGGATGGATCAAGTTCTGCGAAACCTACTATCCGGACTTCATCCCGAACCTGTCCTCCTGCAAGTCTCCCCACGAGATGGAAGGCGCGATGATCAAGAGCTACTGGGCGGAGAAGGAAGGCATCGATCCCAAGGATATCCGCGTGGTGTCCGTGATGCCCTGTACCGCGAAGAAGTTCGAAGCACGCCGTCCCGAGCTGAGCCACAACGGCATGCAGGACGTGGACGAAGTGATCACCACCCGCGAACTTGCCAAGATGATCAAGGAAGCGGGCATCGACTTCGTGAACCTGCCTGATGAAGACTTCGATCCAATGCTGGGCGAAAGCACCGGCGCGGGCGTCATCTTCGGCGCCACCGGCGGCGTGATGGAAGCTGCCCTGCGTACCGTGTATGAAGTCGTTACCGGCAAGACCCTGGACAAGGTTGACTTCGAAGCCGTCCGCGGCACCGAAGGCATCAAGGAAGCCACCGTCAAGGTCGGCGATCTGGACGTCAACGTGGCGGTTGCCCATGGCACCGCGAACGCGGCGAAGCTGCTGGACAGCGTCCGCAGCGGCGAGAAGACCTACCACTTCATCGAGGTTATGGGATGCCCCGGCGGCTGCGTAACCGGCGGCGGACAGCCCATCGTTTCCGCCCAGAAGCGGATGGAATGCGATCCCAAGGCCCTGCGCGCAAAGGCCCTCTATACCGAGGACGCGAACAAACCGCAGCGGAAGAGCCACGAGAACGCCTCCGTCATGGCCCTGTACAAGGACTATCTGGGCGAGCCCAACAGCCATCTGGCGCACGAGCTGCTGCATACCCACTATGTGGAGCGGCCGAAGTACAAGAAGTAATTCAACGGTTCAGGATCGCCGGGCAATGCCCGGCGATCTTTCTTAACGGAACATTTCACGGCTGATCTTCGTCTGATAAAACAGAAGAACAGCGGGAGGTTTACCCGGATGAAGAGACGTTTTACAGCCTTTTTCCTGACAATTGCGCTGGCAGTGTGCGTTTCAGCGCCCTGCTCTGCCGCTGGCCCGGAAGACACGCCGGTGCCCCGGACGGAAGACCATGCCCGGGTCATTATGTACAGCATCGTGAAGGAGAAAGCGGACAGTGATACCTTCAGCATCTGCTGCATTGACAGGGACGGCAAACTCTGGACCGCGAGGAACGTCAGCGCGGAACAGGAGGATGAGATCCTGCGGATTCTGCAGGAACGGCGGGACATGCAGTCCGACAGCCTGCTTTACAGCACGGAAAACGGAAAGACCATTCTGGAGGATCGTTTCAAAGACCTGGCGGTGATGGCGGACCTTGTGGAAAAGGCAAACGGAAACCCAACGCCGACGGGTGCCGATATCGGCACGGAGTCGGTTTATGCCCTGAGGGATGATGCGGACGGCAATCCGGAGCCGGTGTTGATCGGCGCCTGCGGAAGTACTGTGTTCGAGAACAGGGACCGGAACGCCCAGGCGCTGTATCAGTTCATGCTGCTGCATCAGGGTCTCACCCCGCCCTGCGGATACGCGGAAGAAGGCCTGACGCCCCACGGGTTTAACCTGGTCAGCGTCCGGGAATTCTTCGGCCTGGAAGGGGTGAACGGGGAGACCGCGGAAATCCGGGGAGCGATGTCAGACTGCGAGGAAGGCTTCATTAACGTCCAGCTGACGGAGGAAGACCGGAAAAGAGCGCTGACGCTGCTTGAACGCGGCGTGGTGATTGGGAAATACGATCCGTGGATCGACACGGGCGGCACGATGAACTACTTTTTCTATGATGAAAACGGGAAATTCATCGGCGGCATCGAGACCAGCGAGGAGGACTGCCTGGCGGTGGGACCGGACGGCAGATATACGCTGTCCCTGCTGCCGGAAAGCACGAAAGGACTGACTGACGCGGAACGGCAGCAGCTGCGCCTGACAGTCAACGGTACGGAATACGAACTGGCGAAAACCACGCCCCGGGATCTGATCCGGGACGGCTGGTACTGCTGTGTTGACGAGTTTGACGGCAGGTTTATCTTTACGGACAAAGAGGGGTGCGGCCCCATCTATATCCAGACCAGGGGCGGCAGCGTGGACGAACCCATCACGGCTGTCAACTGCCAGTTTGCCGATGAGGTCTCTGTTGAATACTGCGGCTTTGACGGGATTGCGGATCCGGACAATCCGGAGGACATGGATACCATCTGGAGTCAGAAACTGCTGGAAGACTGGAAAGCGCAGCATCCGGAACTGTACAGTGATTCGGACAATGAAGCGGACGAACCGGATGACGAGGAAGAGGGAGACGGAGTATCCTGGGCGCCGATGGTGTTCTGGATGAAAACGCAGGGAGAAGCGGACGACGATCCGTTTAACGGCCTGACCGTCGACGTTACGATGAGCGACGGGCATATACTTCGGATCTTCTCGGACGCGTCGCCGGTCAGCCTGAACCTGGGGCACAGGGACGATATTCGGCTCGGGCCGGAGCAGGAAGAGGATGAATGGTAAAACCGTATTGATTATGGTAAAATACAACCCGGTAAAGAAAGGAGTGTGACAGGATGATCCGGGAAGTGAGAATCACAACGCTGGAGGACCTGATGCCTCTGCTGAGCGAACAGGATTTCAGACCGGAACTGCACAGGAACCGGAGCGGGTATCTGTACCGGGGCATGCCGAATTCAGAGTATAAGATGGCGACCAGCCTGAGCCGCTGCTGCAAGGAAAAGCAAAAAACGCTGGAGCCGGCCATCCTGAACAATTTTGCCAAATATGCCGTGCGGGAAGATCCGACGGTGGAACAGAACGTATGGTACCAGATGATCACCGGACAGCATAACGGCCTGCCGACGCGGCTGCTGGACTGGACGCATTCCTCACTGGTCGCGCTGCACTTCGCGATGACGGAGGACGACCTGGAAGAAATGGACGCCCATGACTGTGTGGTCTGGCGCATCGATATGAATGAGCAGATTGATCACCTGCCGGAGAAATACCGGCTGGCTGTCGGGAAACAGCAGACGACGCTTTTTTCGGTGGAAATGCTGACAGGCATCACGGACAGCCTGTACCAGTATGACGAGGACATGGGCGACCGGAGCATGGTCATCATTGAGCCGCCGAGCACCAACGACCGGATTATCATGCAGTATTCCTTCTTTTCAGTGATCCCGATGGGGATGCCTGACATTGAAGGCTTCCTGAACGCGCACACGAAAAACACGGTGAAGTATGTGATTGACAAAAACCTGCGTTGGCGGGTCAGAGATATGCTGGACAGCCTGAATATCAGTGAGCGACTGCTTTATCCTGGCCTGGAAGGACTGAGCAAGTGGATCGCGCGGCATTATTATGTAAAATAAATTCATAATTCATAATTATGATTACTGAAAGGAGAAAACAGACATGAAGAAGTATGGTTTTGCGTTGCTTTTGCTTGTCTGCCTTTCTCTGATGGTGTTTGGCCTGGCCCATGCGGATGTGATCATCAACGAGGTCATGGCGTCGAACGGGTATTATGAGAACGGGCATGCCTGGGACTGGGTGGAACTGTATAACAACGGAGACAGCACGGTTGACCTTTCCGGCTGGGGATTCACAGACAGCAAGAAGGACCTGTACAGGTTCACGTTCCCGGACGGAACGAAGCTGAAAGCCGGGGAATACCTGACGATCTGGTGCACGGGAGAGGAAAACCAAAATCCGGGCAAGGGCAACACGTTTTACGCGGACTTTAAGATCTCCGCTTCCGGGGAAAAACTGCGGCTGACGGACGCCGATGAGGAGCGGATCCAGAAGCTGGAACTGCCGGAACAGTACGGATGTGTCAGCTACGGCCTGCCGTCCGGCGGCGGGGACTACGGTTTTTTTGAGAACCCCACGCGGGGAAAGAAGAACGACGCGGAAGCCTTCACCCGGCGGGCGGCGGAACCCGAAATCGTGACCGCGGCCGGCTTTTATGAAGGCAGCGTAACGGTGGAAGTCCGGGGCGAGGACGGCGCAGAACTGCGCTACACCACGGACGGGGAAACACCGACGCAGAAGAGCAAACTGTTCCCGGCAGAGGGGCTGACGCTGAAAAAGACTACGCCCTTGCGGGTGAAGGCGTTCCGGGAGGAAACGATTTCCTCCTCCGTTGCCGGCGGCACATTCTTTATTGATGACGCGCCGCAGACCGCGATTGTATCCCTGATTTCGGACGACAAGTATTTGTTCAGCAAGAAAACCGGGTTGCTGGTGAAGGGAACCGGCAGCATCCCGAACTATTCAAAGGGATACGAGTATCCTGTCCATATTGAGTATTTCAACAAAAACGGCGAGCGCGAGATCAGCCAGACGGGGACGATGACCTGCTCCGGCCACAGCGCGCGCATCAACAGCCAGAAGAGCATCGCCCTGTACGCCCGGAAGGCCTGGGGTGCGGACCAGTTCGCATTCAATCCCTTCCCGACAAGGGACTACACCGGCTATAAGAGCCTGCTGCTCCGGTCGGCTAACAGCGATTTCTCCGCGACGAGGCTGAGGGACATCGTGGCCAGCTCGCTGGCGGAGGGGCAGGGGATCCTGTACCAGGACCACGAAGTGATCCAGGTCTACATCAACGGCCGGTACTGGGGGCACTATAACCTGCGGGAAAAGATCAACAAGCACTTCGTGGCCGCCTATGAGGGAGTGACGGAGGAGGCAGACATCGACAGCATCGATATCCTGGCCCGGACCGGGACGGACGATTTCCTGCAGAACGGCGACAACAAGGACTGGCTGGAGCTATGTGAGTTCTGCAAAAAGAAGGACCTGAACGATCCGGAAAACATGGCCTGGGTGGAGGAACGGCTGGACATTGACAACATGTTTACCCACGCGGCCTATGAGATCATCCTGGGCAACGTGGACTTCACAAACGTGCGGGTTTACCGGGTGCCGGGCGGCAAATGGAAGTATCTGCTGTTTGACGTGGAAGCCTGCTGGCGGAATCTGGATCCGACGCCGATCGAGTATTACATCAAGCCCCTGAACGCGAAGATCCAGGGTTTCCGGCATGAACCGCTGAACGCGATGTTCAAGGTGCCGGAAATGAAGGCCCGTTTCCTGCGGCGGGTGAGCGAGCTGCTTTCCACGGTGTTCCGCTGGGACAACGTTGAGAAGCATTTTGACGACGTGATTGAACAGCTCAAACCGATTCTGCCCAGGCATATCGAGCGCTGGAAAAACATGAAGATGGAAAACTGGAAGAAGAATATCCATGCGACGAAGTATTATGCCCGGGTGCGGCCGAAGAAGATCCCGGAGATGCTGAAGAAGGCGATGAATCTGACCGGCGCCGAGATGGAGGAGTACTTCGGGGAGACGCTGAAGCTGCTGGAAGAAACGAACAAGAGGCCGGAGGAATGACAACCATGGTCAAACTGCTTGGACATGTGATCAACGACGGGGAGATGGACTGGCTGATCTCGTCGGCGGCGGAAGCGGCGTTCCGGGTAACCGGCGCCACGCGGGTACTGCTGAAGCTGCGGGCGGACGATACGGTCCTGGATCCGGAGAAAGAGACGCTGCTGCCCCGCTTTGAGATAAGGCTGGACGGGAAGAAGATCCTGGACGCCCGCCTGACGGCGAAGGACGCCGCGGTAACCGTGTTTGAGGGCGCTGAAAAACGGGACGCGGATATCCGCCTGATCAAACTGAACGAAGGCAACAGCCTGTTTGCGCTGCGGGAGATCGTGACGGACGGCAGCGTGGAACCGCTGCCGGACCGGCCGCTGAAAATGGAGTTCATCGGGGATTCCATCACCTGCGGATACGGGGTGGAAGGAAAAAGCGAAATGGAGACCTTCACCACGGCTACGGAGAACGCGGCGAAGGGCTACGCTTTCCTGACGGCGGAGGAGCTGGACGCAGATGCCGTGCTGACCTGCTATTCCGGCCACGGAATCGTCTCCGGCTATACCGGCGATCCGGCGGTGATCAACGGCGCGGACTTGGTACCGCCCTATTATGAAAAGGAAGGAAGAAACGAGTTCCGCCTGCCGACCGGAAAATATCCCCAGGAAACGGACCGGGATTTCAGCCGGTTCCAGCCGGACTATATCGTGCTGAATCTGGGCACGAACGACCTGAGCTGGTGCCAGGCGGACGAGGAACGGGGAGAAGCCTACGCGAAGCGGTATACGGAATTCCTGAAGACCGTCCGGAAAGACAATCCGGGTGCCCGGATCCTCTGTACGCTCGGAACAATGGGCACGGGCCTGAACGGGATGATGCAGGCGGCGGCGGAAGCCTACTGCAAAGAGACCGGGGATAAACAGATCCGCGTACTGCTGCTTGAGGAGCAGAACGCCGCCCGGGACGGATACGGATCGGATTACCATCCCAATGAAATCACTCAGCACCTGCTGGCCCAGGCGGTGACGGACGCGCTGAAGAAATGGATGCAATCATGAGCTTGAAATATCCCTGCCTGGTACTGGACCATGATGATACGACGGTGAACTCCACCGCCACGGTTCATTATCCCTGCTTTGTGGAATACATGGCGAAGTATTTTCCTCATGTGCATATGACCCTGGAGGAATACTTCCGGTACAATTTTGATCCGGGTGTGGTTGACCTGTTCACGAAGATCTGCGGGATGACCTGGGACCAGATGCTGGATGAGGAACAATACTGGAAGGAATATGTGAAGCACCATGTGCCGAAGGCCTATCCGGGCATCCGGGAAATCATGGAAGAACAGAAGAAGCGGGGCGGGAAGGTCTGCGTGATCAGTCATTCCTTCTCTGAAAACATCCGGAGGGATTACCGGGAAAACAATCTGCCGGAACCGGATCTGATCTTCGGCTGGGAATATCCGCCGGAGCAGCGCAAGCCGGCGGTATACCCGCTGGAGCAGATCATGAAGGCCTTCAATATGAAGCCGGAAGAGCTGCTGGTGGTGGACGACCTGAAGCCGGGATACGACATGGCGAAAGCGGCCGGCGTTCCCTTCGCCGCGGCCGGCTGGGCCAACGACATCCCGCAGATTGAAAACTTCATGCGCAATAACTGCGGATTGTATTTCAAGACGGTGAAGGAACTGAAAGCCTATCTTTTCAGCTGAAAATAAATTCGTACAAATTTGCAAAGATGCTCCCGATTTTATCAATCGGGGGTGTTTTTTATGGATACGATCGAACAAAAACGCAATAAATGCGAATAATATTGAAAACGTTACCGGTTGACTTGCGTTTTTCCGGAATGGTATGATTTTAATAACAAAACAGCTGATTGTTTTTCCATATGGTGCGCCTGCCGAATGCCAAGGATGATCAGCTTTGAACAACACAAGGAGGATATTTTCATGAAAAAGGTCATTGCTCTCGTATTGGCTCTGACAATGCTCTGCGGCCTGATGGTCACAGCGCATGCCGATGACAAGATCAAAATCGGCGTCTCCATCTGGAGTTCCACCGATACCCTGGGCAGCGAAGTCAAGCGCCTGATCGACGCGGCTGCCGACGTGCTGGACGTTGAGGTCCAGTGGGTTGACCAGGCTCACATTTCCGAACAGGTTACGGCTTCTGCCGAAACCCTGGCGATGGCGGACTGCGACGGTATGATTATCTGCAATTCCGCTTCCGCTGAAATGGGCTCTGTTATCAAGACCTGTGACGAGAACGAAATGTATGTTGCACAGTTCTTCCGTGTCATCGACGAAACAGCTAACCCCGATGAATACGCGCAGGCGAAAGCTTCCAAGTATTATGTCGGCTGCGTACATGAATCCGAGTTTGACAACGGCAAGACGCTGGTTACCATCCTGGGCAACAAGGGCTGCCGCAAGATCGGCCTGGAAGGCTGGGAACCCGGCGACGCGACGTTCCTGGGACGCTGGGAAGGCTACAAGGCCGGCGTGGAAGCATGGAACGCTGAGCATGCAGACGATCAGATCGAACTGCTTGAGCCGCAGTACGGCCGCACCACCACCGACACCGGACGCCAGGCTGCCGAAGCCATCATCGACGCCAATCCCGACATCGACGCGCTGATCGTCGCGGGCGGCGGCGGAGACACCCTGCTGGGCGCCATCGCCGGCATCGAAGCCAAGGGCCTGACCGGCAAGATCGCCGTGGTCTCCACGGACTTCCTGCCTGACCTGGACGCGAAACTGGAGAGCGGCGCCATGGCTGCCGAATCCGGCGGACACTACGCTGATCCTTTCTTCGCCTTCCTGATGGTTTACAACGCCATCAAGGGCAACTACGCCACCAGCGAAGACGGCTTCTATGAGATGATCTTCCCCTACATGTTCGTTGACTCTCCTGAGAGCTATGCCAACTACGCGGCATATTTCACCGGAGATCAGCTGCCCTACACCGCTGACGAGATCAAGGCTCTGGCCGAGCTGAGCTATGACGACCTGCAGGCTGCCTGCGCGGCGCTGTCCGTTGAGGACGTCGTGACCCGTCACACGAAGTAATTATCAATGATCCCGGAACAGCCGCCAGGCGCGGCGGCTGTTCCGCTTTTTCCATGTAAAAAGAGGAACAATCGTGTATAATACAGACTGACTAATCTTTAAGGAGCTTTGCCTATGTCCGCAAAACTGCAGAAGCTGAAAGGAACGAAAGCTTACGGCCTCCTGCTGCTGGCCGCGATGCTGGCATTCTTTTATGCCGTGTTCAAGATCCTGACGCCGGACAACTTCGGTTCTCCGGCGAATCTGTATTCCTATCTGCAATCATCCATTATCTACTCAGTCGGAGGATGCGGCCTGTATTTCATTGTGGTCATGGGCCTGTTTGACTTTGCGGTCGGCTCCAATGTGGTACTGAGTTCCATCGTGGGCGTGATGCTGTCCCAGCATTTCGGCTACGTCGGTTTTGTGGTGGGATGCCTCGGCTGCGGCCTGCTGATCGGTACGCTGATCGGCACGCTGTACAACCAGCTGAACGTACCGTCCATGATCGTTACGGTCGGCCTGATGCTGATTTTTGAGTGCGTCGCGGTCATGATCGCGGGCGGTGTCAAGCAGACGCTGGCGCCGGAACTTCGCTTCTTCAGCGGCGCGCCTGGCAATATCATCCTGGCCGGACTGGCTTTCCTGCTGATGTATTTCATCCTGAACTATACCAAGATCGGCACCTATTGCAACGCGATCGGCTCGAACGAATTTACCGCGAAAAACATGGGTATCAGCGTAAAGAAATACAAGCTGATCGGCTTTATGCTGCTCCACTTCTTTGTCGGGATCATGGCGATCCTGACGGTATCCTACGGAACGACCATGACGGCGCTGACCGGCATGAGCACAATGAGCCGGAACTTCCAGCCACTGATGGGCACGTTCTTCGGCGTAGCTTTCAAGAAATACGGCATGCCGATCACGGCAATCGTGGTCGGAGAGTTCATCATCTCCATGATCTTCAGCGGCTTTGTGGCGCTGGGCGCACCCACGACGATCCAGAACGTGGTGACCGGCGCGGCACTGCTCGTCATCGTTGCCCTGACTGCCCGCGGCAGCAGGGGCAGCGTGGTCAAGTAAGGGGGATGCATATGGATAAGAGAACATTGCTTGTTGCAGAGCATATCGATAAACGATTTGGCATTACCCACGCCGTGGCAGACGTTTCCCTGACGATTGCCGCCGGGGAGATCCGGGGGCTGATCGGGGAGAACGGATCCGGCAAAAGCACCTTCTGCCAGATGCTGTGTGGCATCTATACCATCGGCGGGGGCACCTTCACCCTGGACGGGAAGGAACTGAACATCCGGAACCAGGTGGAGGCCAATAACGAAGGAATCGCGATCATCGTTCAGGAAATGGGCACGCTGTCCGGCCTGACGGTGGCGGAAAACATCTATCTGGGGCATGAAGAGCCCTTCATGCACAAGGGAATCAAGGACACCCGCGCCATGAACCGGGAAGCCCAGAAGCTTCTGGAGGAATACGGATTCGGCCGGATCAAGGCGGGTACCATGATCGACCACTACAACTTTGAGGACCGGAAACTGGTGGAGATCGTCAAGGCAACCTACATGAAGCCGAAGATTCTGGTGATTGACGAGACCACCACGGCCCTGAGCCAGAACGGCCGCCTGGAACTGTACAAGATCATGGACGCTGTCCGGGCAGACGGGCGTACGGTAATCTTTATCAGCCACGACCTGGGCGAGGTGCTGGCGCACACGGACACGGTCTCCGTGCTGCGGGACGGCGAATATATCGACACGGTGGAGTCTTCCCAGGTGACCGAAGACGACCTGAAACGCCTGATGGTCGGACGGGAAATCGGTTCCGCCTATTACAGGACAGACTACGGCGAGCCGGTATCGGATGAGACGGTTCTGTCCATCCGGAACGTGAGCGTGGAGGGCGAACTGGACGACGTTTCCTTTGATCTTCACAAAGGGGAGATCCTTGGTTTCGGCGGCCTGTCCGAATGCGGCATGCACGAGATCGGCAAAGCGGTGTTCGGTGCAAGCTGGAGCCGGAAGGGGACGGTTACCCTGGCGGACGGAACGGAGATCAACGACATTCCGACAGCTATCCGGAAATCCATTGCCTACGCTTCCAAGGACCGGGACAATGAATCGATCATCCTGAACGAATCCATCCGGAACAACATCGTCCTGCCTTCGCTGGATGACCTGGCGAATCACGGGCTGCTGAACGGCCGGAAACTGACCCGGTTCGCGGATGAGCAGGCCAAGAATATGCAGACCAAGATGCAGCAGGTCAACCAGTTCGTTTCCGACCTGTCCGGCGGCAACAAGCAGAAGGTGGTCCTGGCCCGCTGGCTGGGCAAAGGGAGCGACATCCTGGTACTGGATTCTCCGACGCGCGGCATCGACGTGAAGGTAAAACAAGCCATCTACGCGCTGATGGCCGACCTGAAGAAACAGGGCAAATCCATTATCATGATCAGCGAGGAAATTCCGGAGCTGCTGGGCATGGCAGACCGCATTCTCGTCATGAAAGACGGGAAGATCAACGGTGAGTTCCTGCGCGATCCGGCGCTGAATGAAGAAGCGCTGATCGCGAAGATGGTGTAAGGGAGGCGAAGAGAATGGGTAAGAAAGAAAACAAAGAACAGTCCAAACTCCGCACCTTTCTGAGCAGCGACCGTTTAAAGGCATGGCTGCCGCTGATCGGCTTCGTGATCATCATTGTCGTGATGCACATCATGACAAACGGCAAAATCCTGACGCCGAAAAAACTCCGGCTGCTGTTCTCCCAGATCTATTATCCCACGATTGTGGCGACCGGCGTGTTCTTTATCATGACGCTGGGTTCCATCGACTTTACGGAAGGCTCCACGCTGGGCGTGGCATCCATCGTCATCAGCGTGCTGTCTTTCTACAGCATCCCGCTGGCGATTCTCGGCGGTATCCTGACCGGCGCAGCCATCGGCGCGCTGAACGGTTTCTTCCATGTAAAATTCCGGCTGCCGAGCTTTATTGTTACAATCTGTACGATGTACCTGTTCCGCGGCGTCTGCGCCTACTTCACGACAGAAAGCGCCGTGCCGGCCAGCAACGCCATCAAGGCGCTGGACCAGGACTGGCTGAAGATCACAATTACCCTGACGGTGCTGGCGGTGGCCTTCTTTCTGTTCAAGTTTACCCGGATCGGCAACGACGTGAAGGCGGTCGGCTCCGGTGAGACGGCTGCGCGGTTCTCCGGCGTACGGACAGCCCGGGTTAAGTTCCTGACCTTCGTCAGCGCGGGCGCACTGACGGGCCTGGCGGCTTTCGTCAACGTGATCAAAGTCGGTTCCATCACGGCCACGGCCGGCAACCAGCTGGAAACGCAGATCCTGATTTCACTGGTACTGGGCGGCCTGCCGATTACCGGCGGCGCGAAGGTGCGCTTCGCCAACATCATTATCGGTACGCTGATGTACGCGGTACTGAACAGCGGCCTTTCCATCCTCGGCTACGAGCCGCAGGTGCAGCAACTGATCAAGGGCGTCGTTTTCCTGCTGTTCGTCGCGCTGACGATCGACCGGAAGGCGCTGAAAGTGATCAAGTAAACCCTGTACGTTTCAGGAAAATCTCCTTTCAGCTCCGGCTCTTTACCAGGGAGCCGGAGCACTTTTTTCTCAAAACCGGGCAGTTTGTCTGACAGATAGAAGAAACGCTTGACTCATGATTCTGATGCTTCTTTTCTTATATAACCGGTGTGGGATTTCAATCAAATACAAACGGATGAAGCATTGCTGCGGAGGGCGCTTTTTCATCAAAAAAGAGGGATATTTTATTTCCATAAGCACGTACAACTGAGGAAAATCAAGGCGCTGGTGGTTTATTTCGATAAATCTGCGATTTCGCTCGTACTTGTTTAAGATTGATACGGGTGCAGTCATCCAGACGCAGACTTAAACTACGGAAAACATAATTCGTACAAAACGCTATGATACTTCCTGCCGGATGGCAGGGAGCTTCTTTTTTTCAGTACAAACCGAAGGAAAATGTAAACAAACCGAATAATATTGAAAACGTTACCGAAAAACGCTCTGATTTTGGGCAATAATTGAGAAAACCACCACGGAAATTGCAAACGTTTGCTCTGAAAAGCAAGCGTTTGCATGGCTTTCAGGGCCGGTATCGTTTCCGTATTTTTTGGAAAACCTATTTACAAATTCTGAATGAAAGTGTAGAATATGGTCAGTTCATTTCCGGATAAGCAATCCGGGAAAAAATAAAAAAAGGAGTGTACCCCATATGAAGAAGATCCTTGCTCTGGTACTCGCTCTGGCGCTGGTTCTGTCCTGCGCCTCCGCTATGGCCGCCAAAGTCGGCGTGTCCATGCCCACCAAAGACCTGCAGAGATGGAATCAGGACGGCGAGAATATGGAGAAGCTGCTGAAAGAAGCCGGCTTCGAAGTTTCCCTCCAGTTCGCTTCCAACGATGTGCAGCAGCAGCTGGCTCAGGTTGAAACCATGATCAACGACGGTTGCGAAGTAGTCGTTATCGCCGCGATCGAAGGTTCCTCCCTCGGCGCCGCGCTGGATCTGGCCGGTGAAAAGGGCGTCAAGGTTATCGCCTATGACCGCCTGCTGATGGACAATGCCAATGTTGACTACTATGCCACTTTCGACAACTTCAAGGTTGGCGTTGTGCAGGGCACCTATGTTAAGGAAGCTCTGGACCTCGACAATGCTGAAGGCCCCTTCGTCGTCGAGTTCACCGCCGGTGACCCCGGTGACAACAACGCGGGCTTCTTCTTCAACGGCGCTATGTCCGTGCTGAAGCCCTACATTGATAGCGGCAAGATCGTTGTGAAGTCCGGCCAGGTTGCCTTCGAAGAAGTTGCGACCCCCACCTGGAAGACCGAAGTTGCTCAGACCCGTGCTGAAACCGTTCTGGCCTCCTACTATGCCGATGGTTCCGACATCGATGCGTGGGTTTGCTCCAACGACTCCACCGCTCTGGGCGTCACCAACGCTCTGGAAGCCAACTACACCGGCAAATGGCCGATCATCACCGGTCAGGACTGCGATATCGCCAACACCAAGAACATGATCGCCGGCAAGCAGGCCATGTCCGTGTTCAAAGACACCCGGACCCTGGCTGCTCAGGTCGTGAAGATGGTTGGCCAGATCCTGAATGGTGAAACAGTCGACGTCAACGACGAAGAGACCTACAACAACAACGTTAAGGTCGTTCCGTCCTTCCTGTGCGAGCCCGTATTCGCCAGCGTTGACAACTACAAGGAACTGCTGATCGACTCCGGCTACTACACCGAGGATCAGCTCCAGTAATCCCTCAGGTAAATTAATTTAAGATGCAGGCGGGCCCAGCCCGCCTGCATCGTTTAAGGGAACAGTATTTTCCATCCGAATGAAAGGCTGGAGGACAACATGGCAAAGATTTTGCTGGAAATGAGGAATATCACCAAGACATTCCCGGGCGTCAAGGCGCTGGACAACGTGAATTTCCAGGTGGCAGAAGGAGAAATCCACGCGCTGGTCGGCGAAAACGGCGCTGGCAAATCCACCCTGATGAACGTGCTGAGCGGCATTTATCCCTACGGGACTTACGAGGGGGATATCATTTATAACGGGAATGTCTGCCAATTCCATAACATTAAAGATTCCGAAAAGCTGGGCATCGTCATCATCCATCAGGAACTGGCTCTGGTTCCGGAAATGACGATCGGCGAAAACATGTATCTGGGCAATGAATGCGGACACAAATTCGCGATCAACTGGAATAAAACCTATTCCGAAGCCGATAAATACCTGAAGATGGTGGGGCTTTCTGAAAGTTCCAAGACGCAGGTTAAGGATATCGGCACCGGTAAACAGCAGCTGGTTGAAATCGCCAAAGCACTGGCGAAGCAGGCTAAGCTGCTGATCCTGGATGAACCCACATCCTCTCTGAACGAAGAAGATTCCCGCGCGCTGCTGGACCTCATGCTGGAATTCAAGAAGCAGGGAATGACGATGATCATCATTTCCCATAAGCTGAACGAGGTTGCTTATGTCGCGGATACGATAACCGTGGTTCGTGACGGCGCCACCATCGAGACGATCGACAACAGCGGTACGGAGCCGGTCAGCGAAGAACGGATCATCAAAGGCATGGTCGGCCGTGAAATGACCAACCGCTTCCCGAAACGCGAAGACGTTACGATCGGCGATATACAGCTGGAAGTGGATCACTGGACGGTACATCATCCGCTGTATCCGGAACGCAAAGTGGTTGACGACGTTTCCATGTATGTCCGCAAGGGCGAGGTTGTCGGCATTTACGGCCTGATGGGCGCCGGGCGTACGGAGCTGGCCATGAGCATCTTCGGCCAGACCTACGGCACCAACATTACCGGCGAGATGAAGATCGACGGTAAACAAGTCAAGATCAAAAAAGGCGCAGATGACGCCATCAGGCACAAGATCGCTTACGTGACCGAGGACCGGAAGGGCAACGGCCTTGTGCTGAGCCAGTCCATCAAGGTCAACACCTCCCTGGCGCATCTGGACGCGATCTCCAGCAAAACGGTCATCGACGGTGACAAGGAATACGCTGTGGCGGAAGAATACCGCGAAAAACTGAAGATCAAGACGCCCACGGTGGAACAGCTGGTAGGCAACCTTTCCGGCGGCAACCAGCAGAAGGTGCTGCTGGCCAAGTGGATGTTCGCTGAACCGGACATTATGCTGCTGGACGAACCGACCCGCGGTATCGACGTCGGCGCCAAGTATGAAATCTACTGCATCATCAATGAGCTGGCAGCAGCCGGCAAGTCCGTGGTGATGATCTCCTCCGAACTGCCGGAGGTGCTCGGCCTGAGCGACCGGATCTACATCATGAACGAAGGCAAGATGGTCGGTGAGATGAAGGCTTCCGAAGCAACGCAGGAGAGCATCATGTCCGTGATTCTCCAGTCAGGAAGGGGTGCATAACGCATGGAAGAAAAGAAACTGAACGTTGGCGCTTTTTTCCAGAAATACACAATGGTAATTGCCCTGGTGGTCGTCTTTGCTTTCTTCGCAATCCGTACCGGCGGCAAGACCCTGTTTCCTGCCAACATCAATAACCTGATCGCCCAGAACGGCTATGTGTTCGTCCTGGCATCCGGTATGCTGCTGTGCATCCTGACCGGCGGTAACATCGACCTGTCCGTCGGTTCCGTCGTCTGCTTCGCGGCAGCTATCGGCGCGGTGCTGATGAAGGAAGGCGTGAACGTGTGGATCGCCGTTTTCGCGATGCTGGGCATCGGCCTGGCGATCGGCACCTTCCAGGGGTTCTGGATCGCCAAACTGCATGTACCGGCATTCATTGCCACGCTGTCCGGCATGTACGCATTCCGCGGATTCTCCAATGTGGTGCTGGGCGGCTATCAGGTCTCCATCAGCAACGAAACCTTCCTGAATCTGTTCGGCGGCGGCGCCAACTGCTATGTTCCGGATTTCATCCGGACCATGCTGGGCATTGAAGGCGGCCCGAAGCCGAACATTACATGCCTTGTTTTCGGTATTCTGGCGGTTGTGATCTATATTCTGATGACGCTGCGGAAAATCCATGTACAGAAAAAGCTCGGCATTCATCAGTCCATTTTCGGAACAGCGATCACGACTGCTATAATCTCCGCTCTCATTGTGTGGCTGACTTTTAAACTGGCCAATCACAAGGGCATTCCGACCGTGCTGATCTGGATCTGCCTGGTGCTTGGTATTTACCAGTACATCACGACAAAAACCGCTATCGGCCGGCATCTGTACGCGGTCGGCGGCAATGAAAAGGCAACCGCTCTTTCCGGCGTCAAGACCCGGAACGTGTATTGGTTCGCTTATGCCAGCATCGGCCTGATGGCCGGCCTGGCGGGCATCCTGACAGCTGCCCGCGCGAAGGGCATTGACCCCACCTACGGTGAAGGCTACGAGATGGACGCCATCGCGTCCTGCTTTATCGGCGGTGCTTCCGCTTACGGCGGAATCGGCAAGGTGTCGGGCATGATCATCGGCGCTGTGCTGATGGGCGTCATCAACCAGGGCATGGGCATTCTGGGCGTTGACGCGAACTATCAAAAAGTGGTTAAGGGACTTGTGCTACTGCTGGCCGTTGTCTTTGACGTGCTGAGCAAGCGGCAAAAGCGGTAAGGAAGGAGGATGACAAAGAATGGATAGAAAGATGATTGTTTCCACACTGAAAAAGAATGCCATGCTCGTCGTCCTGGTCCTTGTATACCTGTTCTTTATGATTCTGACCGGCGGCGGCATCTTTAAGCCTACCAGCTTTGCCGCGCTGATCAACCAGAATGCTTACGTGTATATTCTTGGATGCGGTATGCTGATGTGTATGCTGACCGGCGGCAACATTGACCTGAGCTGCGGCGCTTTCGTCTGCCTGCTGGGTGCCCTGGGCGGCGTCATGATGGTGATCCAGGGATGGGGCACAGGCATTTCAATCCTGCTGATGATCCTGATCGGCGTGGTGTATGGCTGCGCCCTGGGCGCGCTGGTTGCCTACGTCCGCGTTCCGCCGTGGATTGCGACGCTGGCCGGATATCTGGCATTCCGAGGCCTGGGCACCGCAATTCTGCGTGCCAACTCCATTACAGGTTCCATCGCGCCTTTCCCGGCAGACTTCCTGAGCATTTTCTCGGGAAAGGTTTTCAAGACGCCTGAAGGTGAACTGAACCTGCCCTGCCTGATCGTTGGCATCGTGGCGGCGGCACTGGTGGTTCTGCTGGTGTTCCGTACGCGTGCGGTCCGGTTGAAGAAGGGCTATGAAGCGGACTCCATGGGCGCTGCGGCTGCAAAAGGCGGCCTTGGCGCGGCAGCGATCCTGCTGGTGATGTACAAGCTGTCCCTGGCCGGCGGCATTCCTACCGTGCTGCTGTGGGTGGCCGGCATTGTCCTGATTTACAGCTTCATCACGAGCAAGACAACGATCGGCCGCCACTTCTATGTGGTGGGCGGCAATATTGAGGCGGCGCGCCTTTCCGGCGTCAATACGAAGCGGATCATGTTCCTGGCCTACCTGAACATGGCGATTCTGACTTCCATCTCCGCGATGACCGTTATCTCCCGGTTTACGGCCGCGAACGCGGACGCCGGCAAGAACTTCGAGATGGACGCCATCTCCGCCTGCGTTGTGGGCGGTGTTTCCGCCAGCGGCGGAGCCGGCTCCGTACTGGGCATGGTGATCGGCGCAACGCTGATCGGCGTCATCAACCTGGGCATGTTCCAGATCAACCTGGACGCGAACTATCAGCGGGTGGTCAAGGGCTTCGTGCTGCTGGCCGCGGTTGTGTTCGATATTCTTTCCAAGAAGAAGAATAAATAAGCTGACACGTTGAAACAGCCCCCGTGACAGCGGTCACGGGGGTCTGTCTTTCCGGAAAGGGGCTGACACCATGGTCGGGAAAAACAGATCCTATCTGATGGGCATTGTGGGAGGATACCTGATATATATTGCCTATGAGCTGTTTTCAAACAGAAACGATCAGAATACGA
The DNA here is from genome assembly GCA_045112195.1 of Christensenellales bacterium. Lineage (GTDB taxonomy): Bacteria > Bacillota > Clostridia > Christensenellales > Aristaeellaceae > Aristaeella. The sequence goes on from JBGUHQ010000028.1 coordinate 26,616, forward strand.
CCATGACACCTGCCGCACGGATCGCGTTCATCGTATTTTTTGTCCTGGTTGGAATCGCGCTGCTGGTTTTTGCCTTCCGGCTGTGGTTTGCCGCCAATAAAGCGGAAAAGGAAAAGAAGGATGAGGATCCTCCGGAAAACGAGAACAGCCTGAAATAGTGACAGAAAACCGGAAGAGCAGTTCTTCCGGTTTTGATTGATTTTTCCCGGATAATACTCTATTCTTGTATATATCAGGAACAAACAGATCAGAGGTGCGGTATGAACAGGATATGCAACCAATGCGGCAAAACGATTGAGGTTGAAGGTGTATCCTTCTGCCCGTATTGCGGATCGAAACTGACAGGGGAAACCATTCCGGATGTTCAGAATGAAGAAGCGGAGAAGTGGGTCCGGAAAGCACTTGCGTCTACCAGCTATCCGGAACGGAAGAAAATCCTGCTGAAAGGTCTCGAAGCCTGCCCGGACAGCAGGGAGATCCAGTGGGAACTGCTGTTCGTCGGTGAACAACCGGACAAACGGCCGCGGGGGATCGACTATTCTGTGATTAAAAGCTGGATACTGGAGATTTATCTGAAGCCAGGGGATTTTTCGGAGGAGAAGAGGAACCGGATGCGCGCGCAGCTGTTTGACGATCCCAAGCTGAAACAGACGCTGCAACTGTTCGACGATCCCGAAAAGAAGCAGCAGGAATACCTTCTGAGATTATGCACGGAATATGTGGAACTGTTCCTGGAAGGCAGCAACCTGGTCATGGGAAATATCTTCGGCTTCCGGCTCGAGCGGAACAAGGAAAAAAAGCTGGCGGTACCGGTCGCAGAGATGGTCGGGCGGATCCGGGCAGATGAAAAGCTGCTCCCGAAACAACGGGAACAGCTCTGGAAGATTCTGTACCAGGCCTATGGCGTCAGGACAGGCGGGAAGATGGAATACCTGGATGAACTGCTGAACTCATGATTCGGAAAGCATAAAGCCTTCAATCAGCCCTGTTGCTTCGGCAACGGGGTCTTTTGACATATCGAGCCAGTGAATGCGGGGATCCCGGCGGAACCAGGTCATCTGGCGCTTGGCGAACTTTTTGATCGCGTTGCCGAGTTCCTCTTTCATCTGCTCATAACCGATCTTGCCGGTCAGGTACCAGGTCAGGTATTTGTATTCCAAGCCGAGCTTGACCATGAATTCTTCGCTGACACCCTCGTCCAAAAGGGCGCGGACTTCATCCACCATGCCCTGCTGCAGGCGCTTTTCAAGCCGCTCGTCGATCCGCTGCTTCAGGATTTCCCGGGGCCAGGTGACGCCGAGCTTGAGCAGATCGAACCGGGGCATCTTGCCGGCAGGACGGTAGTCATCCGCTTCCAGGCGTTCCAGCGCGCGCATGACCCGGTGGCGGTTCCGCGGGTCAATGTCCGTGTCCGGCAGCTTCTGCTTCAGCATTTCATACAGTTCCGGCGTCTCAAAGGTCTCCAGATGCGCCCGGAGGCTGTGGTCCGGCGCCTTGTCGCTGAGCTCGTAACCATCCGCGACAGCGTCCACATACAGGCCGGTGCCGCCGACAAGGAAAGGAACGCGGTTCCGTGCCAGGATCCCGTCAATCGCCTCATAGGCGAGGCGCTGAAAATCCGCCATGGAGAAGAATTCGCCGGGTGAGCGAACATCCAGCAGATGGTGGGGGACCCCCTTCATTTCTTCCGGCGTGATTTTACCGGAACCCAGATCGAGCCGGCGGAACACCTGGCGGGAGTCAGCCGAAATGATCTCGCCGCCGAAACGGGCGGCCAGTTCCACACCCAGGGAGCTCTTGCCGGAAGCGTTGGTTCCCTCGATCACAATCAGCTTTGGCAACACGTTTTTCACCTCATAAATGAAGTCGAAACCGATGATAACACAGGGATTTGAGGCGCGCAAGGGCGGCTTTTTTCCGGAATCTGGTTCCAAAACGGCACATTTTGTGCATAAAGTACCCAAAACGACACAAAATAAGGCGTTTCAGGAAAAAAAGTACTTGACAGAAGGCACGGAATGGATATACTGAAAACGTAAATTCTATCAAGGAGGTTTTCCCACATGAATAAGGGTGAACTGATTGCCGCTCTGGCTAACAAGACCGAAATGACCAAGAAAGATTCCGAAGCCGCTCTGAACGCCGTTCTGGACGTGATCGCTGAGAGCATGGCCAAGGGTGAAAAAGTGCAGCTGATCGGCTTTGGCACCTTCGAAGCCAAGAGCCGTCCCGCTCGCGTTGCCCGCAACCCCCGCACCGGCGCTTCCGTGAAGATCGCCGCTTGCAAGGCTCCCGCTTTCAAGGCCGGCAAGGCTCTGAAGGACGCTGTCAACAAGTAATTCGGCATCTGCTTCCCGCAGCCATCAGGCTGCGGGATTTTTAAGTTATACAAAGGCAAAATGGTTGCAAAAGGCTATAAGTTGTGCTAAACTGATTGTACGGGTTTTTGTTATATAGTCATACAGGGGAGGAATAGCTATGATCGCAAGAATGGGCAAGACACGCCTGGCTATCTGCGTGACGCTGATTCTTGTTATCTGCGCGGCAATTGTTGTCGTAGCGATCGGGCTAAAGCTTCCGGAAGCAACCGGCAAGACAATGAAAAAAGACGGCAAGATGACCATTGACTGCAGCAACATGTCTGAAGGCTACATCATGGTCAAGGCGAAGAAGTCTTCCAAGAAATTGAAGGTACAGATCGCCACAGCCGGCGCGAAACTGAATTATAACCTGAACGGAGACGGCGAATACGAGGTGTTCCCTCTCCAGTTCGGCAGCGGAAAATATCAGGTCAAGCTCTATGAACACGTCAAGGGAAAATCTTATTCTGAAGAAGGCAAGGTTAAGCTGAGCGTAAAAATGCCCGACGAGCTCAGTTGTTTCCTGTATCCCAATCAGTATGTTTCCTATGACGAGAATACGTCCTGTGTGAAATACGCGCAGGAAATGTGCAAGGACATGACGGAACAGACCGAGATATACAAAGCGGTCTGCACCTACGTGGTCCAGAATTTCATTTACGACTATATCAAGAGCGTCTCGGTTCAGAGTATGAGCCAACAGATGCCTGATATCGAAGGATGCTGGGAGAAACGGATGGGCATCTGCCAGGATCTGTCCGCAATGACCTGCGCGATGCTTCGGTCCCAGGGCATTCCCGCCCGCCTGATGATCGGTACGGTCGGATCGAACACCTATCACGCCTGGGTTGTGGCAGTGGTGAACGGGGAAGAGAAGTTCTTCGATCCCACCGCGGAACTGGACGCCAGCAACAAGAACGAAACCTATACGACAGAACGGTATTATTAAGCCGGGACGGCAAAAGCGACAAATTGGAGGGATCGCGAGATGGCAAACGGAGCGAAGAAGAAAAAAAGGATCATGTCCTCTGAAGAGCTCAGCAGTTTCTGTGACCAGATTGCGCTGATGCTCAGTTCCGGCATGACGCTCCGGGACGGCATTGAGATGCTGGCCGAAGACGAGCAGAAGGGGAATGACAAAGTCCATCCCTATACCAACCTGTACAAGGTGGTGGATGAGACCGGTTCCCTTTATGTCGCCATGAAGGAAAACGAGGATGAATGGCCTTCCTACATGATCGAGATGGTCGACATCGGCGAGCAGACCGGCCGCCTGGAAGACATCATGGTCAGTCTTTCCACCTATTATCAGAGAGAAGGGCGCATCCGTTCCGCGGCTGTCAGCGCGATTACCTATCCGCTGGTGCTGGGCGTTATGCTGGTCGTGATCATCGGTATCCTGCTGTGGCGCGTTCTGCCGATCTTCCGCAGGGTGCTGGCTTCCCTGGGTGTTGATTCCAGCAGCAGCGGATCCGTGCTGATGCAGGTCGGCTCCTGGGCCGGCTGGATCGTGCTCGGACTGATCGGCCTGGTCGTGCTGTGCGCGATCGTGATTATTATCCTGACAAAGACCAAGATGAAAGACAAGGTTCTCTCCTTCCTGAAGAACCTTTTCCCGCCTGTGCACAAGCTGTCTGAGAAGCTGTCCGCGTCCCGCGTGGCCGGCATCCTCGGCCTGATGCTCCAGAGCGGTTTCCCGATGGAGAATGCCCTGCAGATGGCGCCTGCCGCGCTGGCTGACCAGGAATCCATCGACAAGGTCAATTTCATCCGTGAACAGATGAAGAGCAAGGACCTTACCTTCCAGGAAGCGCTGAGCGAAAGCGGACTGTTCGCCGACTTCTACAACCGCATGGTGAAGGTCGGCGCCGCCTCCGGTCATGAGCCGCAGGTTATGGAAAAGATCGCTGAGATCTATGAGGAACAGGTTGAAGACGGACTGGATCACCTGATCTCCATCGTGGAGCCCACCCTGGTGGCCCTGCTGTCTGTCGTAATCGGCGCGATCCTGCTGAGCGTCATGCTGCCGATGGCCGGCGTGCTGAGCTCAATGTAATTAAGCATTCAGAATCTAGATATTAATCGGAAAGGAGTGAAAAAAGATGAGAATCAGTAAGAAAGACGTGGCGTCGATCCTCATTTTTATCGCTCTGATCCTGGCTTTTGTGCTGCTGGTGAACAACATCACCAACAAGAACAGCGGACGGGAACTCCAGATTGTCCGTGACGCCGTCAAGAACGCCGCGCTGACCTGCTATGCGGTGGAAGGCATGTATCCGGATGACCTGGCCTATCTGCGTGAGCATTACAATCTTTCCTACAACGAAGAAAGATATCATGTATTCTACGAACCTCTGGCATCAAACCTGATGCCTTCCATTAAGGTTGCTGAGAGGGGAGGGAAAATGGACAAGTGAGCAAGTCCAATAAATCCCATTCCCATACCTCCAGGACGATCCAGAGCGTCTTTGTCCTGCTCCTTCTGTCCCTGTTCGCCTGTCTGAGCACCTTCCTGGTGACCATCGGCGCGCAGATCTACCGTCATACGGTGGAAAGCGCGGAAGACAACAGCAATTCCCGGATTATGACCGCAGTCGTTCGCAGCGCTATCTGGGCCGAGGACGGCGGCGAAGTGCATATTGAGCGTTTCGATGAACTGGGTGTTACCTCGCTGACAATTGTCAATGATATCGACGGTGAAAAATACTATAAGCGGCTCTATTGCGCCATGGATAACGATCCGCTGGACGGTGAGCCCCGCTCCTATCTGTGGGAAAGCTACAACAGCGAAGAGATTGAGTTTACCGCCGAGAACGGCGAATCGCTGTGCGAACTGAACAAGTTTGAGCCCTCCATTGAAGGAAACATGCTGAAGGTTGATCTGGAATCCCCCAACGGAACACAGAGCACGATCCGGATCGCCCTGCGGACGGGAGGTGCGCAATAAATGAAAGAAGGAAGCCGCGCAAACGCCTTGCTGGTTGAACTGCTGTTGGTCATCTTTTTCTTCATGATTTCCGCCGCGATCCTGGTTCAGGTATTCGCGGACGCCAAGCTGAAGAGCCGGACAGCCCACGCGACCAACGCCTCCATGCTGGAAGCGCAGAATATCGCTGAAGACCTGTACGCTGCGGAAGATCCGGACGCTGTGCTGAACGCCTACGGATTTGCTGAGAAAGACGGCGCCATGATCCTTGAAAAAGACGGATATTTCCTGAAGGTCACCGTCCGCGAACAGGAGACGGAATCCGGTGTACTGAAGACATATGATGTTTCCGGCGTCGAAGGGGATAAAACCCTGCTGACGCTGCCCTCCACCCGGTTTATACCGAAGGAGGTGAGCCCGTGAACAAGCGTAAAGTAGCATTGGGTCCGGGCGCCGCGTCCCTGATTCTGATCGTCGTGGTCCTGTCCCTTTGTATGATGGCCATGCTGACACAGATCGGAGCCAGAAATGACTATAACCTGTGCAGGCGCAGCGCGGATATGGTTCAGCGCGTGTATGAACTGAACGAGCAGAGTGAGCAGAAGCTGGCGGAGCTTGACGCCGTGCTGGTCAAAGCCCGACAGGAAGCGGGAGACGACCAGGAAGCGTATCTGAAGAAGGTGGAAGAGCTTCTGCCGGCGGATATGACCCTGGAAGAAGACCAGGTCACCTGGACGGAACCCCTGGACAACCGGAACCTGGAATGTATCGTCCAGCTGCTGCCCTCCGGGGAGAAACAGCGGACGAAGTGGATTTCGCACAAACTGGTAGTTGAAGAGCCGGAGGAAGACTGGGAATGGTAGAGACACTTGATGAGATTTTAAGAAAAGCCTTACAGTTCCACGGATCCGACGTTTTTGTCGTGCCCGGTTCCCAGATTATGACCAAGTCCAGCGGCAAAATGATTCCGATTACGGAAGAAAAGGCCCTGCCGAACGATATTGCTATTCTGGTGGATCGCGCGTATGAACTGGCCCGCCGGGACCGGGAAACGCTTCATGAAGAGGGAGACGACGACTTCTCCTTCGCCGTGCGCGACCTGAGCCGTTTCCGCTGCAACACCTACAGGCAGCGCGGATCCCTGGCCATGACCTGCCGCGTTGTTGCCTTCGGCATTCCGGATCCGAAGGAGCGCAATATCCCGGACGTTGTCATGCGGCTGGCAGAACTCCGCAGCGGCATGGTGCTGGTTACCGGCCCTGCCGGCAACGGTAAGAGTACAACCCTGGCCTGCCTGGTGGACCAGATCAATTCCACCCGCAGCGGCCATATCATCACGATCGAAGACCCGATCGAATACCTGCATCCGCATAAGAAATGCATCGTCAGCCAGCGTGAAGTTCCCGGCGACGCCTCGAGCTTTGCCCGCGCGCTGCGCGCGGCCCTGCGCCAGGCGCCCGACGTTATCATGCTCGGTGAAATGCGCGATATCGAGACCATTTCCACTGCCATCACCGCGGCTGAAACCGGCCACCTGCTGCTGTCCTCCCTGCACACTCTGGGCGCGGCCAAGACCATCGACCGTGTGATCGACGCGTTCCCGGCCAACCAGCAGAACCAGATCCGCGCTCAGCTGTCCATGGTGCTGCGCGCCGTGGTTTCCCAGCGTCTGATCCTGACCAAGGACGGAACGCTGCACCCGGTATTTGAAGTCATGTGCGTCAATCCGGCTATCCAGAACCTGATCCGTGAAGGCAAAACTCACCAGATCGACAACGCGATCTTCGGCGGCGGCGCAGACATGCTGTCCATGGATACCGAACTGGCCCGGCTGCTGCGCGACGACAAGATCGACAAGGAACAGGCGGCGCTGTATGCGATCCATCCCGAAACGGTGGAACGCCAGGCTCGCTTCATGAAAGGCTGACAATTCAACAGAACGTCACACCCGGCTTATCGGCCGGGTGTTTTCCCATCATCGGGATCTGTATTCAAAACATAGAAAAAACAGAAATAAAAGATACAGATTATTCATTTTGAAAAGAAAAATATGTAACCGGAATATAACCCGGTTCTGATATAATAATAGTAGGTCAAGATATGCGGAGAACGCTGACCGTACAAAGGGTGAAAAACCGGACGCCTTTAGATATAAGGCGCACGGGAGACGATCCGGATCAAGAGGAACGTCAGGCACCCACCCGACAGCCATTACAGGCGAAAGAAATACGAACTGAAACGACAAAGCGGGTTCGTGTAACTGAGAGGCTGCGGGGGAGCGTTCTAACATGTAACTTTATATATATTGTAGGCAATACGACCTAACCGACGATACCAGATGAGGTGAGATCACATGAGGAACCTGATGAAACTGATCGCTATCACAGCTATGACCGCACTGCTGCTCTTTGCGCTGATTACCTGCGCTTCAGCAGACGAGAAGATCTATACTTCTCCGGTTTTCAAGCTTCCGCCTGAACTCCTCGAGCAAGCGGATGAGCTGATCGAAGCCCAGACCGAAGAAGAAGTGCCGGAGGAATCGGACGAAGTCGAAGACGAAGACGAGTTCGACGAAGACGAGGGCCTGGCCGACCTGGATGACGCCGGTTCGATGAACGATGAACCCGGAGAAGTGAAACGCCAGGTTATCATCGAATCCTCGCAGGGCGAAATCGTCACGGAAGGTGACCGGATCACCCTGACGAGCCACCTGGTCGGATTCGGCGACGCCAAGGTCGCATACCAGTGGCAGGTTGACCGGGGCGACGGCAAAGGCTGGGTCGACGTAGACCGCGCGAACGACTATCAGCACTCGTTTATCGCGAACAGGGAAACAATCCAGTACAGCTGGCAGCTGATCGTTACCATTATCGGTGAATGATAACGGAAACAGACTGAAGTACGAAAAGCGGAACGATACAGAATCCCCAACTGACAGGGAGGAAGAAAGAGCATGAAAACTACGATGAAAAAGATAGCCGCTTGGCTGCTGGCACTGCTGCTGGTACTGCAGATGGTTCCGGCAATGGCGGAGGAGCAGAAAGTCGTCTCCGGAACGCAGGGACCGATCACTTCCTATCGCGACAAGCTGGACATCATCGCCGTTACTTCCACAATTACAGTGGGCGATACGATCCAGCTGGCCACCACGGACAAATATGAAAACATTTCGTGGGAGAGCGATAACGAAACGATCGCCGAGGTTACCGATCGCGGCCTGCTTACAGCCAATGCTCCCGGCCAGGTTAAGATCACCGCGAGCGAAGGGATCTACTCCGACAGCATCACCATCCGCGTGGTTGGGAAGTCCTCCGGAGAGGAAGGAACCGGAGCGGGTGAGAAACTGGTCATCATCATCAACGGCAGTAAGGAAAAGATCACTTATGACGGACAGGAACACAAGCTGTCTTACACGGTGTATTGCAGCACCGAAGGCTTTGATGAAAACAAACTCCATCTCCTTTCCGAAGACCACCTGGCTTCCGGAACGGAATGCGGCGTCTACACAGATGGGCTGACCAAAGATGACTTCTCCTATGACGGAAGCGAAGAGGTCGAATTCGTCATCACTAACGGCTGGCTACAGATCAAGCCGGCTACCATCAGCATCTATGTGAACAATGCCGAGAAATTCGAAGGGGAAGACGATCCGGTCTTTACCGCTGAGGTCGTAGGCCTGCAGGGCGAAGATACGGTCGAAAGCCTGAACCTTACATATAATGTATCCGAGGACGGTGTCATCACCGCTGTCATTCCGCAGGACGGCATCATCAACGGACACTATCGTGTGGATACGAAGAAGACCATGGCAGGTAAACTGACCATCAAACAGATAAACAAGTATCCGCTGTATCACCTGGCAGAAATCAAAGGTACATGGTACCGTCTCGGTAAGACAACAATTGTGACCGAAAAAACACTGGAAGAATATGTCGCAGGCTTGAAACCCACAAATGTTAAGGTGGTTAATGCGGCTGAGTATCAGGCTGATCTCTACAATTATGAAGATCTGGAAATTGAGGTCAGCGGAAAGAAATACGTCTACAAATGCGAAAAGAACTCTGAAGCGATTATACTGGGAGCCAACTACTATACTGCTTCCCTGAAGAATGTCGAAGCTGTCAAGCAAAAGATCGGCGGCATGAACGGGAATACCCCGCGCTGGCTTGTTCCGAAGGAAGATCAGTATGATGATGCCAATGCGACCGACAGCTTCCATATGAACTATACAATCACCCTGCATGAGAATCAATCCACGGCTGAACAGCAGACTGCATACAATATGCTTAGCGTGAACGGCAGTTCGGATTATTATAAGCTGAGAACCACGAGCATTACGGCACAACCCATGGATTCTTATAAGGAAGGAAAGCTTGCCGCAGGAGAATACATCCTGGAGAAATATGACTTCAGCAACGTTGTCCTGAACATCGGCGGCGTGGAGTACAAATACAACGACGGTTCACTGGACCAGTATGAGAACTACTTTACAGTCGAATTTGAGAACGTTGACAAGAACAAACAGTTTAACCGTAACGTCACCTGGTTCAAGAATTCTGACAGCTGGCTGGACGGCGCCCGGGAGGAATACGGAGATTTGCCGAACGACACCTTAACCTTCCACGCCAACTACAAAGCGACCACGCACGACGCGGAGAAACGGACAAGATTCGTGACGATCACATCCGACTGGCCGGAAGACAAGATTGCTTATCCCGGAGCAGAGATTACATTGACTGCCACGACAACCGGATTCGGTGATAACGTACAGTACCAGTGGCAGCGTTCTGTAGATCATACCAATTGGGAAGATGTTCCCGACGCGAACGAAATCACATATACATTCATCCTTGATGACAGCACAGCCCAGTATTCCTGGAGAGTTGTTGCAAAAGAATAACAATGGCAACCGGGCGTCCGGGGAAACCCGGACGCCGGAAGAGGTTAACGCGTTACTGAGATAACACGCGATGAAAGGAAGATCTGCATGATGAACAGAAGCAGTTCCCGACTGATTGCCTGGCTCCTTGCCATGGTAATGATTTTCAACATCTCTCCGATATCCAGTGCAATGGCGGAGGCGTCTGATTCCTATACGCCTACGTACGGCAATCCGGCTGAGATTAAGGTGACATATGTTGCCAACGGGTTGAAGAATAATAAATCCTCACAGGAGAAGATGGGAAATGAGCCCACTTTGACCTCGAGTGATTTCCATTATTACCCCGATCTTGCCGGATGGAGCACATCTCAGAATTACGGCGGACAGAATGATGTGTTTATTCCAGCCGGCGAGAAGATCAATTTCAACAACATAACCGTAACCAATAAAGCGGTTACGCTTTATCCGGTCGATAAAGTTGTTGTTGATTTCAATGTCGAGGGTGGGTATGTTGCCCCACAGAAAATAATTCCGGGTGACAAGATTACTAATGTTACCCCGAATCCCCCGTATGGAAAGCAGTTCGCCGGATGGCTGTATAATGGTCAGCCATTTGATGTTGATACTGCTGTTTACGGATCTATCACACTGACTGCATCGTTTACAACACCCTCAACAACCCATACAGTCCATTTCCAGTATAATAATGGTCTGCAGAGTGAGGCGACTGTTACCGTTAATGACGGGGAAACAGTTGCCAGACCTGCTGATCCTCAAATTTCGGCTGTTTGGCAGCAGAATGGTACAGTATTCGATGCTTGGGTAGTCAATAACGAAACTCAAGCTTACAATTTTGACGCGCCTGTAACTACAGACCTGTGGATCGGTGCTGTATATAAACAAGTTGAAAATAATCAGAACAACCAGAACAACCAGAACAACCAGAACAACCAGGGTAACCAGCAAGACACCGAGATTGAACCGTTCACGGTTCGGTTTGTAATCGACAAAGATTATAATTATACGGGAACAGCAGATATTCCGTTAAAGATCAACAATGGACAGGATACTGACACGATCGACGATAAGACTCCCGATGAATATTATACCTGGCTCAAAAACATGGGAGGATATACGCAGGTCCTCGATAATTATCGTCAAATCACCAACAACGGCGTTAAAGACAAGAAATGGGATGAAGAGAACCGCATCCTGACAGTTTACATTGATCCTATTATTGTCACGTTTACTGTCTGCTACAAGAGATTCTATACAGATAAAAATGGAAACGACAGAGTTACCGGCGTTGATCAGGCTAATGACGGCGGCAACCTGTTCGAACATGTTTACACCGGTCAGACACAAGATCAGAAACTGATTAAAACTGACGACGGATACAAGAATATCATCACAGCCCTAAACTTCAATATTCCTGATGAATGGATCAACCTTAGCAGCGATTTCCAGTATTATGGTTATCAGTATGGACAGAATGGACCTATTTCAGGAATTACACAAGGCAGTCCGATTTACTGTGATTGTATCGAGCGTGGCGGTGCCAACGGTAATATTTCTCTGACACTTTATTACAGAGAAGGTTCCTATCATGCCGAGAATCACACGGAATCGGTGGTTCTGACCGCTCCAACAACCAGTAAAACTTATGACGGTTCTGCACTGACGGCCTCCGACATTGGGATTGAGGGACTGCCGGACGGATTCCGCGTTGAAGCTACCGTTACCGGCAGCCAGACTGACGCGGGTACTACTGACAACGAAATTACTTCCTATATTATTTATAAGATCGATACCAACGAGGACGTAACGGAAACATTCACGAACGTCACCTGTATCAAGGGAACGCTGACAGTCAATAAAGCGCCTGTCACCATAACTACCGGTTCTGACAGCAAGACCTATGACGGCACTCCGCTGACAAACAGCGTTGCCGACATCGACGGACTGGTGAATGGCGAAACCGCGACAGTTACCGCGACAGGCAGCCGGACAGAAAGCGGCAGCAGTGACAATACTTATGAGATCACTTGGGGAACGGCGAACGCTGCGAACTATGAGATCACTGAAGAACTTGGCACGCTGACGGTTAACAAGGCGACGATGACCATCGTCATCACCGGCACGAAGGTCACCGAGACCTACGACGGAACTGAGAAGAAAGCGGAAGGCTACACCGCGACGAGCGAGAGCACGCTGTTCGACAAG
>JBGUHQ010000029.1:0-2464 GCA_045112195.1 Christensenellales bacterium
GGATTCGTTCCAGACCGCATCGTCATAGTGCAGGAAATCTGTGCCCGGATGGAAAGCAAGCTCGTCGCCGTACTCCCGCTTCAGCACCTTCGCCTGACCGATATCGGAATAATCGCTCGGTTTCAGGGAGCCGAGCTCTCCCATCGGAATCGTGGCGTTGAACTTCTCCGGAGGAATGTATCCGGGTTGTTCAGAGACCGTCTTCTCGAACTTCCGGGCGCTCTGCCATATCCGATCGAGCTCGGCGTCCGGCAGCGGAGGATCACACTTTGTTGCTTCCTCCATGAAGATACTGTGCGTTGTGATGTTCCAGCCGAACCGTTTGACCAGTTTCCCGGCGAAACGGCTCATAGTGGAGTTCCGGCTTCCTTCTTTAATCACCCGGCTACCGTAGCTGCCCTGGTTCATATCCTCATCGAAGTCAGCCTCTTCAAGGAATTCATCCAGCGTTTTTGTGCCTGGGAAGAACTCAGTCTTCGGGTCTTTCGTGCCGAAGAAGAATCGGGCGGCATCCAGCGCATTGGTATCTGCAAAGGGAAACAACGAGTACATTTTCTTCTTCAGTGCGCTGTAGGCAGCACCGTCCGTGGTACGCTTGATCATCATGAAAGCATGGAACCTGGGCCTGGGGCCTTTGTCACCCTTCGGCAGCATATGATGCCTGCTGTAATGGATGCCTATCGGCACATCCGGGAATTCCTCCGCCAGCTTCTTCGGCTCAATCCAGTCTTCCGGATTCTCGGAATGGTCGTTATCGAATTCCCAGGCGAGGCAATCGCTCTCTTCGAAGTTGGTGTTGTTACGGTAATTGTTCTTGTAGCGTGCGCAGACATAATCGTGACTGACCGCCTGCGCGAGTGATTCAGCGTCAGTGATGGTAGCCTTGTGCGGATAGAGACAGTTGTTCTCCCGCCCAAGGCAGTCGGCAAAATAGATATCAAACATAAGCGGCTTCCTCCTCTGGAAGTTGATATACTTTGGGGATATAGGCAGCAGGGTTCGATCTCTGCTTGCCCTTGCGGTAAGGATTAATCCAGATCTTTTTCCCCGACTTGTATGTGCGCCAGTGACCGGCAACACCCCAGCAGGGACAGGTAAACGTGCGGATGCTATGAGGTTCAATCGCATTCAGCGCTTCATCCGAAACCCGGGTCACTTTGACGAGCTTGGTCTTGTTGACCTTCTTGTACCGGCCCTTTTTCCGGATGGTTTCCTGATGCGTTACCTTTTCCGTCTTCGTAATGAAAACCTCAGGCCGTTCCAGTGAAAGCATCTGAATCGCAAGGTAAATGGACTTCACGTTTCTCATGAAATCCCGCAGATCTTCAGGGCGTTCCAGCATGTATTCCGTCATGGGATCACGGTGGGTATATGACAAGACCTGCGCCGTGCAGGGCATCATATGGCCATCCCGCCTGAGCTCGCATCTGCCCAGCGTAATGACGATATTGCATAAGGAACCTTTGTTATTGGCATACACATATGCGTCGATAACCGGCGTCACCGTTTTCTGAAGGCCATCCTGATCATCCGTCAAAATATCGCCCTCCTTCAGCAACGTCCGACGAAAGCAAACATAGGTGTTCACATAATCGTCCGGCTCCTGAATAAGAACCGCGAACTCCGGAATGGACGGAGACATCAGATATGTCGAAGAAAAGTAGTCCGTGTCGTACAGCTTCTCAACAACGGAGATCATCTGCTGTTCTGTCATTTCAAAGCGGTCCACACCCTGCCAGCTTCTACCACGGCGTTCCCATTCATCGACATTGCGCTGTATGGCTTCCGGGCTGATAGCCAGACCCTTTACCATTAATGAAGTTATTGCCATTAGATTGACCTCCAAAAATAAATCAGGCAGGCCTGCATCACACAGACCTGCCTTCGCAGTTTAGTCATCGATCTCGTTGACCTGGTCGGTCAGCGCCTGCATCACAAAGCCGAGCGCTTTCAGGATGCTGTCCAGACCGTCATCGCCGCAGCAGGCGATCTTGATTCCGGAGATCTGGCCGTTGTCGTTTTTCACCGGTTCGAAGTAGAAGTCGCCGCAGATGCAGTTGATGCCGATGTAGGTGCGGCCTCCCGCATTCCGGCAATCTTCTCCGACGAAACCGGTCGTTCCGGCTTCCACCTCAAGAGCGGTTCTGCCGTCGCTGATCTCCCGCTCAAAGGTATCAACGATCTCCCCGTTGATCTTCGCTACGCCTTCGGTAATCGCATACATAAGATTTCTTCCTCCTTGATATATCGGATGGGTATTTTCATTTCAGCAGCGCAGTCGATCTCGCGCCGCATGCCTTCGCTGACTTCTGGCCCGCAAACCCACAGTTCCTGACAGAGACCGAGGAACCGGAGATCCAGGCAGATTGCCTTCTCCCGTTCCGTTTCTTCCGATAAGAACTGTGGCAGCAACAAGTGCGGAGTCAGCGGAACACAACCCCGCTCCACAGCCAAGCGGCTGTAT
>JBGUHQ010000030.1:0-32616 GCA_045112195.1 Christensenellales bacterium
CAAAGATCTGTCTGAAAAAGTGGTTCGCGGAATGACAGAGAATCTGCTGAAAGGTAAATTCAACGGTGGATCTATTCCGCTGGGGTATATGATTGACAGCGAAAAGCATTTTCAAGTTGATCCGGTGATTGCTCCGCTGATCGTGGAGGCCTTTGAGCGGTATGCTGCCGGGGCGACGATGAAAGAAGTCCGGATCTGGATGAATCAGAGAGGCGTCAAGAATCCCCGGGGAAACGAGATGTCACATAACAGCGTCCGGTATATGTTGCATAACAGGCGGTATATTGGCGAATATGAATTCCGGGGCGAGGTGAACACGAATGTGATCCCGCCGATCATGTCCAGGGAACTGTTCGACAGGGTTCAGAAAAGGATTGAGGAAAGCGCAAAGGCTCCGGCCAGACACAAAGCAAAGGAAGAAGAGTATCTTCTGACAACAAAACTGTTTTGCGGATACTGCGGGGCATATCTGTGCGGAGAATGCGGAACCAGCCGGACAGGGGATATCTACCATTATTACAAATGCGTTTCCGTGAAGAAAAGGCGGGCAGACTGCAAGAAAAAGCCGGTACGCAAGGGTTGGATCGAAGATATTGTGGTCCGGGAAACCATGGACAGAATCATGAACGATGCCTGGACCGAAGCCGTTGTCTCCCTGCTGATGCATATTCAGGACGAGGAAAACCGCGACCTTCCGCTGTATGAGAGGCAGCTGCAGGAAACCAATGTGGCGATCAACAATATGCTCAACGCGATTCAGCAAGGCGTCCTGACAAAATCCACAAAGCAGCGGCTGGATGAATTGGAGCAGACCCGGGATGATCTTGAAATCAAGATTGCTAATGAGAAGATGGAGCGGCCGAGGATCAGCGAAGAATTCATGAGGTTCTGGCTGGAGCGTTTCCGGAATCTGGACATGAAGAAGATAGAGCACAGGAAGATGCTGATCGACACCTTTGTGAATGCCATTTTCCTGTATGATGACAAGATGGTGTTGACCTTCAACTTCAAGGAAGGGCAGAAAACCATCACATTTGACGAACTGAATAAGCAAACGAAATCCGGGGAAACCGGTTCGGATACGGAATTAACAGGGGAGCACTAAGACCAGATCGAAAGATCTGGTCTTTTTGTGCTCCCCAGGAGAATCTCAATTCCATTGAGATTCCGGCAAACTGACGTTTGCCACGGTCTCTGTTCTCGCCCTTCCGCAATCTCAATCGTCGCACTGCTCGCTTGGAGCGCTTCGCATTGCTCGTTTCGATTGACTCGCTCACCTCGTTTTCGCCTTCGGCGAATGCCCCACTGGGGCACCACTCGGATCACTCCCCTGGGGAGCAATGTGACGATTGAGGTCGCGGAGAGCACTAAGACCAGATCGAAAGATCTGGTCTTTTTGTGCTCCCCAAAAAGATATCAAAAGAAAATTACACGATGATAACACATTTTTCGTTATACAGCGGGATCTTTTCATCATGCGTCAGGAAAGAAAAGTTCTCTGCTTTTGCCTGGGCGAGGAGAAGGCGGTCAAAGGGATCGCTGTGCTGTTTGTCAATGGAGGCAGTATCAAGATGTGACGCTGTGATAATGTGTCGGGGTTTCATGTTAAGCGGCACGTAGCCCGCTTCCTCGCAATAAGAGATGAACTCTTCAGCGGTCAGATTAAGGTTATTTCTCGGACTGTCGTGTTTCAGCATGACTTCCCATGCGGAGACGGCGCTGTAGTAAATTGTGTTGTCCGGATCTGTAATCAATTCGCGGGCTTTTTCCGGGAGCTTAGGATGATCTGTGATTGCCCACAGCGCAATATGTGTATCAAGGAGGATATTCATAAGGAACCTCCTGTCAGCATAGCAGCGATTTCTTCGTTTCCGGCGTCGAAATCATCCGGTACCTTGAACTTTCCTTTTGCGACGCCGATTCTTTTTGCCACAGGAACAGCGTCCACCGGTACAAGCTTCACAACCGGTTTCCCGTTTCTTGCGATAGTGATAGATTCTTCTCTTTTTGACTCAATGAGTCTGATGAGTTTTGAAAAATCCGTTTTGGCCTCAAAAACATTCACTTGCATAAGGAGATCCTCCTTTCAATATGACTAAGTTAACCAACCTGGTCTTCCTAACCAGATTATAATATAATCGCATGATAAACGCAAGGCTTCTTTGTATTATCTAACGGATAGATTGACATGGAAGAAAACGGAATGATAATATATGTCTTGAAGAAAGCAGACAATCTCATAAAAAATGATTTTAACGTTTTGCGTACAGAATTCTGACAAAGGAAAAGAAGGAATGAATGTTCGATGAAAAAAGGACTGACTGCTCTTTTGACAGCATTGATGTTATAGATTCTTTTCGGTTGGTATTAATTTGGCAAAAGAGGAAAAGGAAAAAAGTTATGAGACTATAGTTTTTCCAATCTTGTATACGGGATCAAATGAAAAGACATAAAAGGAGAACGGGAACATGCTGAGCCTGGAAAGAGCGGCGGAACTGAACGCGACAATGGTGCAGGACGAGCACCTGGTTATCCATGCGAAGAACGTGAGCTACGCCATGGGCGCCATGGCGGAACACTTCGGGGAGAACGTGGAATACTGGCAGGCTATCGGCCTGCTGCACGACTACGACTATGAGAAGTATCCGGAGGAACACCTGCAGCATACGAAAGAACCGCTGCTGGCGGCCGGCGTCGCGGAAGAGGACGTCCGGGCGATCCTGAGCCACGGCTGGGGCATCTGCACGGATGTGAAGCCGGAGACGAACATGGAGAAAAGCCTGTTCACGGTGGACGAGCTGACCGGGATCATCCAGGCCTGCGCCCGGATGCGGCCCAACGGGATCAAGGACCTGGAGATCAAGAGCTTCATGAAGAAATATAAGGATAAGAAGTTCGCGGCCAAGTGTGACCGGGAGTTGATCCAGAAAGGCTGCGACCTGCTGGGCATGGAAGTCCGGGACGTGGCGGAAATCTGCATTGAGGGCATGAAACCCCACGCGGCGGAGATCGGCCTGGAAGGCACCGGAGCTGAATGATGAGATACGATTTTGAAACCATGCCGGAACGGCGGGGAATGGATTCGATCGCCTGGGACTGGATCGGAACGCCGAGCGCGCCGGCGGGCCCGAAGGAGGGCTTTGACCCGATCCCGATGTGGGTGGCTGATATGAACTTCCTGTGCTGCCCGGCCATCCAGGATGCGATCATCCGCCGGGCACAGCATCCGGCCTTCGGGTATTACGGCATTTCCGACGCCTATTACGACGCGGTCATCCGCTGGCAGACGGAACGGAACGGCGCCGCGGGGCTGGAGAAAAAACATATCGGGTATGAGAACGGCGTGCTGGGCGGCGTGGTCTCCACGCTGAACGTGCTGTGCTCCCGGGGCGATAAGGTGCTGCTGCAGAGCCCGATGTATGTGGGATTTTCCCATGTGCTGCACAACAGCGGGTATGAGATTGTGGAAAACCCGCTGGTCCGGGATCCGGACGGGACCTGGCGGCTGGACTATGAGGATATGGAAAAGAAGATCGTGGAGAACGGGATTCATGCTACGATCTTCTGCAGTCCGCACAATCCCTGCGGCCGGGTCTGGGAACCGGAGGAGATCCGCCGGGCGATGGAGATCTTTGAGAAGCACAGCGTCTGGGTGGTTTCGGACGAGATCTGGTCCGATATCCTGCTGGACGGGCACAAACATACGCCGACGCAGTCTGTCAGCGGGTACGCCCGGGAGCATACCGCGGCGTTCTACGCGCCGTCGAAGACCTTCAACCTGGCGGGCCTGGTGGGCAGCTACCATATTATCTACGGGGACTGGCTGCGGGACCGGCAGGCGAAGGAAGCCTCCCTGAGCGAGTACAACACGATGAACGTGCTGTCCATGCACGCGCTGACCGGCGCGTATTCGCCGGACGGAGCGGAATGGGTCGGGGAGCTGTGCGAAACGCTGAGCGGCAACGTCCGCTACGCCTGCGGGCAGATCCGGAAATGGCCGGGAATCTCCGTGTCGCGGCCGCAGGGCACCTATATGCTGTTCCTTCAGTGCGAAGCATGGTGCAGGGAACACGGGAAGTCCCTCGACGACCTGCTGAAAATGGGCACGGACGTAGGCGTCGCCTGGCAGGACGGGCGGCTCTTCAGGGATCCGTGGGGGATCCGGATGAACCTGGCGCTGCCGCTGTTCAAGGTAAAGGAAGCCTTTGAGCGGCTGAATCAATATGTGTTTATCTGATACAGCTGTATGGGCATACGAAAAGACCGGTTCGGCTGAACCGGTCTTTTGGCGTGCTTTGGAATCAGTAGTTTTCCGCGGCGACTTCGAAATAGGCCTGGGGATGGTTGCAGACGGGGCAGACGTCCGGCGCCTTGGTGCCGACGACGATGTGGCCGCAGTTGCGGCATTCCCAGATCTTGACCTCGCTCTTTTCGAAGACCTGCTGCAGCTCGATGTTCTTCAGCAGGGCGCGGTAGCGTTCCTCGTGATGCTTCTCGATGGCGGCGACGCCGCGGAACTTCGCGGCCAGCTCCGGGAAGCCTTCTTCCTCGGCGGTTTTGGCGAAGGACTCATACATATCGGTCCATTCATAGTTCTCGCCGTCGGCCGCGGCGGCCAGGTTTTCCGGCGTGGAGCCGATGCCCTTGAGCTCCTTGAACCACATCTTGGCGTGTTCCTTCTCGTTCTCCGCGGTCTTCAGGAACAGGGCTGAGATCTGCTCGTAGCCTTCCTTTTTGGCGACGGAAGCGAAATAGGTGTACTTGTTGCGGGCCTGGGACTCACCGGCAAATGCGGCTTCCAGGTTCTTTTCGGTCTGGGTTCCGGCGTAGGGATTTGCCATGGTTGTTTCCTCCTTATAATTGATCTTTTTCTCTTTGGTTTGCGAAGGGGATTAATCCGCCGGATTGGCGGAATAAAGCTGAAGGGAGCTGCAGAGGGTGCTGACCTGGGAGCTCAGCGAGCGGGGCAGGAGCACCACGTACAGCGCCTGGCCCGTGGCGGTGTGAAGGCGGACGGTTTCGTCGTTCTCCATGCGCACGGAGGTGTCACCGAAGAGCGCCGGGCCGGCATAGGGCATGAAATGGTACCCGTCCTCCAGCAGGCTCAGCGCGTCGGCCGGCCAGACGGTCCGGAGGGTGACGGGAACGCCCTCGGCGGTCTGCCAGTACAGCACCGCGATCCGGGCGAAACCGCCGGCGTAAGCGAGGTCGGCGGAGGTGGCGGAAACAAAGGTCATGCCGGAGCCGCTCATGAAGCTCATGACCGGCGCCGGGAAGGCGGAGATCAGGGTGACCAGGTCGGATTCGCTGTTGATGGAAACGGCGGGACTCGCGTCCTGGGACGGACGGGCCGCAGCGGTTTCGGTTTCTTCCCCCTGCGGTTTGGCAAGGATCAGGGAGGCGGCGAGGAGCGCGAGCAGGGCCGCGGCGATCACGGCGCCGATGATCCTGAGCGCGGTCTTCCGGATTTTCTTTCCGTCGGCCAAGGATGAGCCCCCCTTCCGTCCGGGTTTGAAACAGCAGGTTTTCCGCCCGCAGTTTCGTTTATTATATACGGGGCGGAACAGCACTGTCAAATGACCGCGGAAGGCGCGGAAGGCAGGGCCGGACTTGCTCTGAAGCCCAAAAGGATGTAAAATATTATGATACGGAGGGATGGGAATGAAGTTCTTTCGCAGGATACTCTGCATGGCCGCGGCGCTGACGGTTTTCGCGTGTGCCGCCGGGGCGGAGGGACTGTTTGAGATTACGGACGAAGGACTGGACCTGACCGAAACGGTCAGCGTTCACTATCCCGTCGTGACCGGATCCGCGGAGGCGGAACTGCTTGAGCAGGTGAACGAGGTGATCCGGGAACAATGCCGGATCACGGAATATCTGACCCGGGCGGCCCGGCTGATCTCCGGCGGAAGCCTGGATGTCGAAGGGAAGGCCGGCTTGCTGGGCGACGTGTTCAGCTGCGCCGTATCCGCTTCCGGCAATCTGGAGGATACCCGCGTGACCCACGCGTGGACGGCGGCGACCGTCGACCTGCGGGACGGGCACGGGGTTGCCTTTGAGGAGCTTTTCACGGACGCGGAAGCCGCCCGGGAGAAGATCGAAGCGTACCTGGAGGAGGTTGTTGCGCCGGAACTCAGCGCTCACCTGCTGAACAGCGAGCTGACGCCCCTGCCGGAAACTTTCTTCCTGGAGATGACCGGGCTGACGCTGCTGTATCCCGCCGGACAGCTGAGCACGCTCAGCGACCGGGCCGGGGATATCCGGATCCCCTGGAACGTGGTGCGGGACGAACTGGACCTGGGTGAGGACAGCATTTCCGCCCGGATGGGCCTGCAAAACGCGGTGACGCTGACCGAAAGAGGCGCGGTCCGGCTGCGGGCGGCCGCGGCGGACGGCATGCTGACCAATATCCCGGCGCGGATCGGGGACAACATGAAGGATCTGACGGACCAGTACCATCAGCTGACGGACTGGGACGGCATCGAGGAGGGACGGCTGTTCTCCCTGGAGGGCGGCTGCTTCCGCGGCGTATACCTGATGACGGACAACCTGACCAAGGGCTGGGAGGACAGCAAGGTCCAGGGAATCCGGATGGACCAGGGCTGCCTGTGGGGCCTGTGCCCGGGGGAAACCCAAAGGGCGGAATGGCTGGAAGTGCTGGGCGAGCCGGACGGATCGGTGGAGGTCGGTGAAGAGAAGGCCGAAGCGAACCGGCTGGTGCCGGGAACCTGCGACTATTACGACTGCGGGGATTATCTCCTGCAGCTTTACAGCGACGGGGACGGAACGCTCTTCAGCGTGATCCTGGCGGAGTAAGCGCTGGGGAGAGGGAGATCCCTCGACTGACTTCGTCCTCAGGGCTACCGCCCGTTTTTCACTGAGAAAGAGCCACCGGCTCTTTCTCCGGGCGTTACAAACCTCGGGATGACAATAAAAAGAATCTACGGAGGAAAGAATGGCTCAGAAAGGGAGCGGCAAAAGAAGACAGGCCCCCGCGTATTCCGCGGACGCGATGGCGGTCCGGTACATGGCCGGGCTGGTGCTGATCGCGCTGGGCGTCCTTGTCTTTATGGCGGTGGAACTGAGGCTGACGGGCAACATTTTTGAAGGCCTGCGCAGGCTCTGTTTCGGCCTGTGCGGCATCATGGCGTACGCACTGCCGGTGCTGCCGGTATGGGCCGGCGTGCTGGTGATCTGGTCCACCCAGCGCCGCGCGCCTGTGAAGCCCTGGCTGTTCGCTTTCGTGGCGTTCTTCGGCCTGTGCGCGCTGATGATGATCATCAGCGGGGCGCTGGATTATATGCGGCGGCAGGCAATCGTCAACACCGGCAACTGGGGCGCCGTGGTCAACAGCGTTTACGCGGACAGCACCCAGCGGATGGAACGCGCGGCCGGCGGCGGCGCCGCGGGCGCGATCCTGGCCTGGCCCCTGTGGAACTTCCTGGGCTCCGTGCTGGGTACGGCCATCATTTTCCTGCTGACCCTCTTCTGCATCCTGATGGCGCTGAACCTGACGCCATCCCGGCTGCGCGGCATCTTCACCGGCCAGGCGGGCGCCTGGAAGGAGCAGCAGCGGCAGGAGCGGGAGCGCGCGGAACAGCAGCAGGTTGCCTGGCAGCAGCAACAGCAGATGGCCTGGCAGCAACAGCAGCAGATCATCGAACAACAGCAGCAGTACCAGTATCAGCAGGGCTTGTCCCAGCAGTACATGCAGCAGCAGAACACGCCGCAGCACGCGCAGCAGCCTGTTCAGCCGTGGCCCGCGCCGAACGACGGCGGCGTGCGCGACTGGCAGGACCAGATGGCTGCCGGGCAGATGGATACGACGGGTCACCAGAGCCAGATTTTCGGCCGGAAGGAGACCCCGAAGCCGGCCGCGGCAGGCAAGGGTTTTGTCAGCAAGCTCTTCGGACGGAAGAAGGAAGAGGAATACGACGGCCTGGTCGACGCCTCCGAGCTGGCGCAGACCGCCCGGAACCGCCGGACCGCGACGGGCGAGAAGGTCCAGCCCCAGACCCACTGGAAGCCGGAAGAGAATAATTCAGAATTCAGAATTCAGAATTCAGAATTTAAAGAGAATAACGAAGGGAAAACCGCCGCTTCATACGGAAAGACGGCGGGTGAAACGGCGGGAAGGCGCCGGCCGGAGCCGGTGCAGCCGACGTTGTTCGATACGCCGGAGGAGGAACCCGTGAAGCCGGCGCGGCGGCGGAGGGAAGCTTCGGACGAAGCGGCTGCCGGCAGGGAACCGGCGCGGGACGACACAGCCTACCGCCGGCCCGAACCGGAACCCAGGAAACAGGAAGAAAAGCCGGCGCCGAATCCGGTTGCCGTCCCCGTGGTGACGCCCATCGGGGAAAAGGCTTACCAGCCGCCGATCAAGGTGCCGGTGAAAAAGCAGGAAGAGGACGAGGACGAAGGCCCGTGGATGCCCACGCCCTACAACTTCCCGCCGATCACGGACCTGGCCAAGCCCCAGCAGGGCGTCATGGACACCCGCATGGAGGACGAAGACCGCTCCCGCAAGCTGGTGGAAACGCTGGCGAGCTTCCGCGTGCCGGCCCGGGTGGTCCACGTGACCCACGGCCCCGCCATCTCCCGGTTCGAGCTGGAGCTGGAAGCGGGCACCAAAGTGAACAAGGTTTCCGAACTGGAAAAGGATATCGCCTACGGCATGTCTGCCACCTCCGTGCGCATTGAGGCGCCGATTCCGGGCAAGCGCCTGGTGGGCGTGGAAGTGCCGAACAAGAAGGTGACCACCGTTACCCTGCGCGAGGTGATGGAGTCGGAGCCCATGCAGAACGCCAAGTCCATCCTGACCGTGGCGCTGGGCAAGGACATCGCCGGCACGCCCATCGTGTGCGACCTGGCGAAGATGCCCCATATGCTCATCGCCGGCCAGACCGGCAGCGGTAAATCCGTGTGCATCAACGCGATCATCAACAGCCTGCTGTACCAGGCGAGCCCGGACGAGGTGAAGATGATCCTGGTGGACCCGAAGGTGGTCGAACTGCAGTGCTACAACGGGATCCCGCATCTGCTGATCCCGGTGGTCAACGATCCGCGGAAGGCCGCGGCGGCCCTGGCCTGGGCCGTGGCGGAGATGATGGAGCGCTACGACAAGTTCGCCGAGAAGAAGGTCCGGAACCTGGAAGGCTACAACCAGGCGGTGGAAAAAACCGGCGAGAAGCCCATGGCCCGTATCGTGATCATCATCGACGAGCTGGCGGACCTGATGATGGTCTGCAAGAAGGACGTGGAAGAATACATCTGCCGGCTGACGCAGCTGGCGCGGGCGGCGGGCATCCACCTGATCGTGGCGACCCAGCGCCCCTCCGTGGACGTCATCACCGGCCTGATCAAGGCCAATATCCCCAGCCGGATCGCCTTCAAGACGGCCAGCTCCGTGGACAGCCGTACGATCCTCGACCGCAACGGCGCCGAGCAGCTGCTGGGCTGGGGCGATATGCTCTACGCGCCCACGGGCTCCTTCGCGCCGACCCGCGTGCAGGGCTGCTTCCTCAGCGATGAGGAAGTGAACCGCATCGCGAAGCATGTGAAGGACGCGAACCCGAGCACTTACGACCCGGACATCCTCGAGAAGCTGGACGAGCTGGCCAACGGCGGCGCGGAAGGCGGCGGGGCGGACATCATCATCAACTCCTCCGACATGAGCGGCGGCGACGGCGGCCTGTTCGAGCAGGCTGTGGAGTTCGCCATCCAGGACGGCCAGATCTCCACCAGCACGCTGCAGCGGCGGCTGAAGATCGGCTACGCCCGGGCGGGCCGGCTGACGGACGAGATGGAGGAGCGGGGCATCGTGGCGGCCAAGGACGGCAGCAAGCCCCGCAAGTGCCTGATCACCCGGGAAGAATGGGAAGAAATGAAACGGTCAACGGAAGGAATGAGTTAACGCATGGCGAACATGGTGGACTATCTGGCCTGGCGGGGGGACGTGCCGTTTGAGGCCTCGCCATGGAACGAGATCGACGGTCTGCTGATCGCCACCCTCAGTTACCTGGATTTCCACGGCGGCAAGGATCCCAAGGGCTGGACCCTGGAGGAAATGGCCCGGATCGACCTGCTGCGGCAGGGAACCACCAACAGCTTCGCCAACCGGAAAAAAGCTTTTGAGGCCATGGCGGCGGGGGACCGCTTCCGGACCTGCCGGCTGCATCACGCCATCGCCCTGACGGACGCGGATATCGGGATGCAGTTTTCCGCCCTGTGCCTGGACCTGCCGGACGGCACCACCTGCGTGGCCTTCCGGGGAACGGACAACACGCTGATCGGCTGGCGGGAAGACTTCAATATGGCCTATACGACCCGGGTGCCCGCCCAGGAGGCGGCGATCCTGTACCTGGGCCGGGCGGCGGCGCTGTCGAAACGCCCGCTCCGCCTGGTGGGCCACAGCAAGGGAGGCAACCTGGCGGTATACGCCGCGGCCTACGCGAAAAAGAGCGTCCAGAACCGGATCGAGAGCATCTGGTCCTACGACGGGCCGGGCATGAACCGGGAAACCTCCCAGACGGAGGAATACCTGCGGATCAAGGACAAGATTCACTCCTTCGTGCCCCAGACCAGCATCATCGGGATGCTGATGGATTACTATGAGCCCTACACGGTGGTGCACTCCACCGCCAGCGGCATCACCCAGCACGATCCCATGAGCTGGCAGATCTACGGCCCGCGGTTTGAGACCCTGCCCTCCATCGACCAGACGGCCATGGTGACCCGGGAGACCCTGCATGAGTGGCTGCAGAACTCCACGCCGGAGCAGCGCGCGTCGTTCGTGGACGCCCTGTTCGGCATGGCGGAGTCCACCAAGGCCACGAAGATGAGCGAGCTGACCAGCGAGAAGCTGAAGACCCTGCTGACCATGGTGGGCAACCGGAAGGACGTGGATCCCGAGACGCGCCGGGTGTTCACCCGCCTCATGGCGCAGGCGGTGACCCTGGGCTTCGGCAACGTGATCGACTGGGTTCGGGGCCGGCGAGAGGGCAGCACCGAAGGAGACTGGGCCACCATGACCCCGGAGAAGCGCCAGGAGATGCTGGACGCCGCGATGAACGGGAAACAGGCGGCGGAAACGGCCGGCGAACCTGCCGCGGAGAGCGCGCCGGAAGAACCAAAAGATGTACAGAAATCGTAACAATATGACCCTTGACAAGGGTACGGCGATATGATAAAAAATATCCCGGTACCGATCTTTAAGACGATACAGAGATATCGGCAAGATTGGGATTGCGCGTATGCCATGGGATGGCAGACGCTGTTATCATGCGATCCGAACTCTGCCGGTCTCCGGCAGAGTTTTTTTGATACAGACAGAGGAGGCGCAAGATGCAGGAACCGATCCGAATCCCGGCCCAGGCGCCCCAGGGGACTCTTATCCGCAAATCGAATGGCCTCGTTATCTTTCCCGGCTTCTGTGACGTGCACGTTCACTTCAGGGAGCCGGGTTTTTCTTATAAGGAAACGATGATCACCGGCAGCCGGGCCGCGGCCCGGGGCGGCTACACCGCGGTGTGCGCCATGCCGAACCTGAATCCGGTGCCGGACAGCCCGGCCCATTTAAAAGAGGAAGAGGATCTGATCGCCGCGGCCGGCGGAATCGTGGACATCCTGCCCTACGCGGCGCTGACCGTCGGGGAGAAGGGAAAAGAAGCCGCGGCGCTGGAGGAGCTGGCGCCCCGGGTGGCGGCCTTCTCCGACGACGGCAAGGGCGTCCAGAGCGAGAGCATGATGCGCTCCCTGATGGAGCGGTGCAGAAAGCTGGGCAAGGTGCTGGCGGCCCACTGCGAGGACGAAACCCTGGTGAAGGGCGGCTACATCCACGACGGGACCTACGCCGCGGCCCGCGGGCACAAAGGGATCTGCTCCGAGAGCGAGTGGGGGCCCATCGCCCGGGACCTGAAGCTGGCGAAGGAAACCGGCTGCGCCTACCACGTGTGCCACATCAGCTGCAAAGAAAGCGCGGCGCTGATCCGGCAGGCGAAGAAGGACGGGGTCAACGTGACCTGCGAAACCGGGCCCCACTACCTGCTGCTGGACGAGAACGACCTGCAGGAGGACGGCCGCTTCCGGATGAACCCGCCGCTGCGGGCGAAGGAGGACCGGGAAGCCCTGGTGGAGGCCCTGCTGGACGGCACGATCGACATGATCGCCACGGACCACGCGCCCCACAGCGCGGAGGAAAAGAGCCGGGGGCTGGCGGGCAGCGCCTTCGGGGTGGTCGGCCTGGAATGCGCCTTCCCGGTGCTGTACACCGGGCTGGTGAAAACCGGGATCCTGCCGCTGGAAGAGCTGATCGAAAAGATGGCGGTCACGCCCCGGGAGCGCTTCGGGATTCCGCTGAGGGAAGACGACTTCTGCGAATGGGACCTGGAAGCGGCATATGAGATTGACCCGGCGGAATTCCTGAGCATGGGCAAAGCGACGCCCTTCGCCGGACAGCGCGTTTACGGCCGGTGTGTGCGGACCGTACACGCGGGCAGAACGGTATATACAGACAAGTGACGGAGGAGAAAGAACATGGCAAAGCGGACGGACATCAAAAAAGTACTGATCATCGGCAGCGGCCCCATCGTCATCGGACAGGCGGCGGAGTTCGACTACGCCGGCACCCAGGCCTGCCTGGCCCTGAAAGAGGAAGGCTATGAGGTGGTGCTGTGCAACTCGAACCCGGCGACCATCATGACGGACACCTCCATCGCGGACAAGGTCTACATGGAGCCCCTGACGCTGGAATACATCGCGAAGATCCTGCGGTATGAGCGGCCGGACGCCATCGTGCCCGGCATCGGCGGCCAGACGGGCCTGAACCTGGCGGTGCAGCTGGAGCGCAAGGGTGTGCTGAAGGAGTGCGGCGTGGAACTGCTGGGCACCAGCAGCCGGAGCATCGAGCGGGCCGAGGACCGGGAGCTGTTCAAGGAGATGTGCGAGTCCATCGGCGAGCCGGTCATCCCCAGCGAGATCACCTATAACCTGGAAGAGGCGAAGAAGGCGGCCCTGGATATCGGCTACCCGGTGGTGCTGCGGCCCGCGTTCACCCTGGGCGGGACCGGCGGCGGCTTCGCCAACAACGAGGAAGAACTGGTCGAGATCGGCACCAACGCCTTCCGCCTCAGCCCCGTGCACCAGGTGCTGATCGAAAAGAGCGTCCGCGGCTTCAAGGAGATCGAGTTTGAGGTCATGCGGGACAGCAATGACAAGGCCATCACGATCTGCGGCATGGAGAACGTGGACCCCGTGGGCGTGCACACCGGCGACAGCGTGGTCGTGGCCCCGATCCTGAGCCTGAACGATCACGACCTGAAGATGCTCAACGACAGCGCGATCAAGATCATCCGCGAGCTGAAGGTCGAGGGCGGCTGCAACGTGCAGTTCGCGCTGGATCCCAACTCCAGCAAGTATTACCTGATCGAGGTCAATCCCCGGGTCAGCCGGTCTTCCGCCCTGGCCAGCAAGGCCAGCGGCTACCCCATCGCCCGGGTCACGGCGAAGATCGCCCTGGGCATGGCGCTGGAGGAGATCCCGGTGGCCGGCGGCACCGCCGACATGGAGCCCTCCCTGGAATACATCGTGGCGAAGTTCCCCCGCTTCCCCTTCGACAAGTTCACCTCCGCCAGCAACCAGCTGGGCACCCAGATGAAGGCCACGGGCGAGGTCATGGGCATCGGCAGCAACCTGGAGGAGTGCATCCTCAAGAGCGTGCGCAGCCTGGAGACCGGCGTGTGCCACCTGCACCTGGCGAAATTCGACGATATGCCCACGGACGCCCTGCTGGACTATGTGAAGGACTTCCGGGCGGACACCCTCTTCGCGGTCACGGAGCTGCTGCGCCGGGATGTTGAAATCGCGAAGATCCACGAGAACACCCTGATCACCGAGCTCTTCCTGGAGAGCATCAAAAAGATCACGGAGATGGAAAAGCGCCTGAAGGCGGCCCCGGGCGACGCCGCGCTCCTGAAGGAAGCGAAGGAAATGGGCTTCGGGGACCAGGAACTCTCCATCCTCTGGAACATGAAGGAAACGGACATCTACGCCCTGCGTAAGGAAAAGGGCATCGTGCCGGTCTTCCGCATGGTGGATACCCTGCACACCGGCAAGTACATCGCCTACCTCTACTCCAGCTACTCCGGCAAGAACGACTCCATCCTCACGGAGAAGAAAAAGATCGTGGTGCTGGGCGCCGGCCCGATCCGCATCGGCCAGGGCGTGGAGTTCGACTACTCCACGGTTCACGCGGTGCAGACCATCCGCCGGGCGGGATACGAGGCGATCATCATCAACAACAACCCGGAGACGGTTTCCACGGACTATACCACCGCGGACAAGCTGTACTTCGAGCCCCTGACGCCGGAAGACGTCATGGCCATCATCGACTTTGAAAAGCCGGAAGGCGTCATCGCCTCCCTGGGCGGCCAGACTGCCATTAACCTGGCGGAGCCCCTGATGGAGCGCGGCGTGAAGATCATCGGCACGGACTGCGCGGCCATCGAGCGGGCGGAGAACCGGGACAGCTTCGAGAAGATCCTGGAAGAGCTGAACATTCCCCAGCCCCAGGGCCGGGCGGTGACCCGCATCGAGGACGGCGTGAAGGCGGCCGAAGAGATCGGCTATCCGGTGCTGGTGCGCCCCAGCTTCGTGCTGGGCGGCCGGGCCATGCAGATCGTCGGCGACAAGGAGCAGCTGCGCCACTACCTGCGCACCGCGGTGGAAATCGACGCGGACAAGCCGGTGCTGGTGGACAAGTACATCCGCGGCAAGGAGGTCGAGGTCGACGCGATCTGCGACGGCCGGGACGTCTTCGTGCCGGGCATCATGGAGCTGGTGGAGCGCACCGGTATCCACAGCGGCGACTCCATCTCCGTCTATCCGACCTTCTCCATCTCCAACAAGGTGAAGGGGATCATCCTGCAGTACGCGAAGAAGCTGGGCCTGGGCATCGGCATCGTCGGCCTGTACAACATCCAGTTCATCGTGGACGAGAACGAGAACGTGTTCATCATCGAGGTGAACCCGCGGTCCAGCCGTACCGTGCCCTTCCTGAGCAAGGCTACGGGCTATTCCCTGGCGGACATCGCCACCGAGGTTATCCTGGGCAAGAGCCTGAAGGAGCAGGGCTTCTTCGACCTCTATCCGGCGGAGAAAAAGCGCTTCTACGTCAAGGTGCCGGTCTTCTCCTTCAACAAGATCAAGGGCCTGGACGCCTATCTGAGCCCGGAGATGAAGTCCACCGGCGAAGCCATCGGCTACGACGACAAGCTGAACCGCGCGCTGTACAAGGCGCTGCAGGCCGGCGGAACCCGGCTGCAGAACTACGGCACGGTGCTGGCCACCATCGCCGACCGGGACAAGAACGAGGCGCTGCCGCTGATCCGCCGCTTCTATAACCTGGGCTTCAACATCGAGGCGACCCGCGGTACGGCCCGCTTCCTCAAGGAGAACGGCATCCGCACCCACGCCATGGCGAAGATCAGCCAGGGCTCCAGCGAGATCCTGGACAGCATCCGCCAGGGCCATGTGGCCTACATCATCAACACCCGGGAGATCGGCGAGCCGGAGAGCGAGAGCGACGGCCTGCAGATCCGCCGCTGCGCCACCGAGAACAACGCGACGATCTTCACCAGCCTCGACACCGTCCGCGTCCTGCTGGACGTGCTGGAAGAAACCACCCTGACGATTTCCACTATCGACGCATAAGGTTTCCCCGGTGTCATTCCGACCGGAGCCGAAGGCGGAGCGGAGGAATCTCCTCCCGCGGACATGTTACAAATTGAAATGAGAAAAGGATCAAGATGAAACAGCAAATCCTGACCATCACGGAGAACAGCCCGGTGACCGCGGCGGTGTACCGCATGCGGCTGGAAAGTCCGGACCTGGAGCAGCAGAAGCCCGGCGGTTTTGTCAACATCCGCCTGGACGGGCTTTTCCTGCGCCGGCCGATCTCCGTATACGATTCGGAACCCGGCTGCCTGACGATCCTGTACAAGGTCGTGGGGAAGGGCACGGAACAGCTGGCCGGCATGAAACCGGGTGAAACCCTGGACGTGCTGACCGGCCTGGGCAACGGCTACGACCTGTCGAAGTCCGGCGATACCCCGCTGCTGCTGGGCGGCGGCGTGGGCGTGCCGCCCCTGTACCTGCTGGCGAAGCAGCTCATCGCGCAGGGTAAGAAGGTCCGGGCGGTGCTGGGCTTCAACACGGCGGAAGAAGTCTTCGGCGAAGCGGAGTTCAAGGCCCTGGGCTGCGCCGTCACAGTGACCACCGCGGACGGCAGCAGCGGCGTGAAGGGCTTCGTGATCGACGCCCTGCCGGAAAGCTACAGCTACTTCTACACCTGCGGGCCGGAACCCATGCTCCGGGCGGTATACCGGGCCACGAAAACGGCCGGCCAGTTCTCCTTTGAGGAGCGGATGGGCTGCGGCTTCGGCGCCTGCATGGGCTGCAGCTGCAAAACCATCACGGGATACAAGCGCATCTGCCGGGAAGGCCCGGTGCTGGAGAAGGAGGAGATCCTTTGGGAAGACTGACAGTGAACCTGTGCGGCATCGAGCTGGACAACCCGGTGATCCCCGCCAGCGGCACCTTCGGCTTCGGGTATGAGTTCGCCCAGTGGTACGACATCAACTGCCTGGGCACCTTCTCCTTCAAGGGCACGACGAGGGAACCCCGCTTCGGGAACCCGACGCCGCGGATCGCGGAATGCCCGGCGGGTATGATCAACGCGGTGGGCCTGCAGAACCCCGGGGTGGACAGGGTTATCGCGGAGGAACTGCCGAAGCTGAAGGAAGTGTTCCGCAAGCCGGTGATGGCGAACGTCAGCGGTTTCAGCGTGGAAGACTACGCGTACACCTGCGAAAGGCTGGACAAAGAGGAGCAGGTGGGCTGGCTGGAGGTCAACATCTCCTGTCCCAACGTCCACGGCGGCGGCATGAGCTTCGGCACGGACCCGAAGGCCGCGGCGGAGGTTACCGCGGCGGTGAAAAAGGTCACAACGAAACCGGTGATCATGAAGCTGAGCCCGAACGTGACGGACATCACGGCCATCGCGAAGGCCTGCGAGGACGCCGGCGCAGACGGCGTCAGCCTGATCAATACCCTGCAGGGGATGCGCATCGACCTGCGGACCCGCAAACCGGTGATCAAAAACGTCATGGGCGGCGTCAGCGGCCCGGCGGTGTTCCCGGTGGCCCTGCGGATGGTCTACCAGGTCTGCCGGGCGGTGAAGATCCCGGTGATCGGCATGGGCGGCGTGAGTACCGCGGAGGACGTGCTGGAGATGATGATGGCCGGCGCCACCGCGGTGGAAGTCGGCGCGGCGAACCTGACGGACCCCTGCGCCTGCCAAAAGATCATCGGCGACCTGCCGGCGGCCATGGACAAGTACAGAATAAACAATCTGAATGAATTAAAAGGAGACTGCTGAGATGGGAAAAGACGTCATCATTGCCTGTGACTTTCCGAACGCGGAGCAGACCCTGGCCTTCCTGGACCGGTTCCAGGGAAAGAAGCCCTTCGTGAAGATCGGCATGGAACTGTTCTACGGCGCCGGCCCGGATATCGTCCGGCAGATCAAGGCGCGGGGACATCAGATCTTCCTGGACCTGAAGCTGCACGACATTCCGAACACGGTGAAAAAGGCGATGGCGGTTCTGCGGGACCTGGACGTGGATATCTGCAACCTGCACGCGGCGGGCACAATCCGCATGATGGAAGCGGCGCTGGAAGGCCTGACCCGGCCGGACGGTACCCGGCCCCTGCTGATCGCGGTGACCCAGCTGACCAGTACGGACCAGGAAGCGCTGGAAAAAGACCTGCTGATCGAAAAGCCCATTGACGAAGTGGTCATGCACTACGCCCTGAATGCCCGGAAGGCCGGGCTGGACGGCGTGGTCTGCTCGCCGCTGGAGGCGGGCAAGGTGCACGCGGCCTGCGGCGCGGACTTCCTGACCGTGACGCCGGGCGTCCGGTTCGCGGACGGGGATGTAGGAGACCAAAAGCGGGTCATGACCCCCGCGGAAGCGAAGAAGATCGGCAGCGACTACATCGTGGTCGGCCGGCCCATCACCGCCGCGGAAGATCCCGTTGCCGCTTATGAACGCTGCTGCAACGAGTTCATCGGTTGATTAGGAAACTGCAATTCTGAATTCTGAATTCTTAATTCTGAATTGAAAGCGAGGTACGAGCGTATGCTGACGAGAGAGGAACTGAACCAGCTGATCGCGAGGGATCTGCTGAAGATCAAGGCGGTGTTTTTCCGGCCGGAGGAGCCCTTTACCTGGGCCAGCGGCATCAAGAGCCCGGTTTACTGCGATAACCGGCTGACCCTGACGGCGCCGGAAGTCCGCACGGACGTGGAAAAGGGCCTGGCCCAGCTGATCGGCGAGGAATATCCGTCCGCGGAGGTGCTCATGGGCACGTCCACCGCGGGCATCGCCCACGCGGCCATCACCGCCCACATCATGGGGCTGCCCATGGGCTATGTGCGCTCCGGCGCGAAGGACCACGGCCGGCAGAACCAGATCGAAGGCAAACTGGAGCCCGGCCAGAAGGTGGTCGTGGTGGAAGACCTGATCTCCACCGGCGGCAGCGTGCTGGAGGTGGTGGACGTCCTGCGGCAGGCCGGCGCGGAGGTGCTGGGCGTGGTGAGCATTTTCACCTACGGCATGCAGAAGGGCCTGGAGCGGCTGGCGAATGCGAAGGTGAAGAACGTTTCTCTGACGAACTTCGACGTCATCGCCGAGGAAGCCGCCAAGGCGGGCTATATCCGCCCGGAGGACATCTCCCGGCTGATCAAGTTCCGCAACAATCCCAGCGACGAATCCTGGAGAGAAATCTGATCGCAGGATTCCCAGGATGTCATCCCGAACGAAGGCGAAGCCGAAGCTGAGGGATCCCTTGATATAACAAAGGAGGCAAATATGGTCAGAAGCGTAATCGATGTTCCGGACCTGACGCCGGAAGAACTGGACAGCCTCATGGACACCGCGGAGGACATTATCGCACGGCCGGACGATTATGCCGACGCCTGCAGACGGAAGAAGCTGGCGACGCTCTTCTTCGAGCCCAGCACCCGGACCCGCCTGAGCTTTGAGGCGGCGATGTACGAGCTGGGCGGCAACGTGATCAGCGTGACCGGCGCCGGTACCAGCTCCGCCGCCAAGGGCGAGAGCGTGGCGGACACGGCGAAGACGGTTTCCTGCTACGCGGACATCATCGCCATGCGCCATCCCAAGGAAGGCGCGGCGGCGGTGGCGGCGCGGAATGCGTCCATCCCGGTGATCAACGCCGGCGACGGCGGCCACTGCCATCCGACCCAGACGCTGGCGGACCTGCTGACGATCCGCCGGGAGAAAGGCCGGCTGGGGAACCTGACCGTGGGCCTGTGCGGCGACCTGAAGTTCGGCCGCACGGTGCATTCCCTGATCAACGCCATGTCCCGGTACGAAGGGTTGAACTTCGTGCTGATCAGCCCGGAGGAGCTGAAGGTTCCGAGCTACGTGAAGAACGAGTCCCTGAAGAAAAAGAGCATTCCGTACCGCCAGGTCACGAACCTGGAGGACGTCATCGGCGACCTGGATATCCTGTACATGACCCGGGTGCAGCGGGAACGCTTCTTCAATGAGGAAGACTACCTGCGCCTGCGGGACAGCTACATCCTGACGCCGGACAAGATGAAAAAGGCCCGGGCGGACCTGTGCGTCATGCACCCCCTGCCCCGGGTGAACGAGATCAGCGTGGCCGTGGACGACGATCCCCGGGCCTGCTACTTCAAGCAGGTGCTGAACGGCAAGTACATGCGCATGGCGCTGATCCTGATGCTGCTTAAGGAGGCGGGAACATTATGAATGTGGATTCCATTCAGAACGGCATCGTCATCGACCACATCGCCGCGGGCTGCGGCATGAAGCTGTACCGCCTGCTGGGGCTGGAGAACCTGGACGCGCCGGTGGCCATGATCACCAACGTGGTTTCCGGCAAGCTGGGCCGGAAGGACATCATCAAGGTGGACGCCGCCATCGACGTGAACCTGGACATCATCGGCTATGTGGATCCCGGCGCCACGGTGAACGTCATCCGGGACGGGGAGCTGAAGGAGAAGAAGCAGATGGGCCTGCCGGAGAAGCTGGTGAACGTGCTTTTCTGCAAAAACCCCCGCTGCATCACTTCCTGCGAGCAGGAACTGGACCAGGTGTTCTGCCTGACGGACAAGGCGAAAAAAGAATACCGCTGCCTGTACTGCGAGACCAAAGCCAGTAATTTGTAAGGGCCGCTCCAAAACGGCACCAAAAAGCACAAAACACGAAGAAACACGAACGTTTATTTCCGAACGTTCGTGTTTTTGATTAAATTAGTGTGAATTTCCGCTGTTCTTAATTGACAATGTTCGTGTTTTTTGCTATATTGAGTATGGTTTCAAATGGTATTCAGGAGGACTCTCACCGTGAGAAAAGTCGGTATCGTCATGGGCAGCGACAGCGACCTGCCCGTGATCAAAAAAGCAACGGATCAACTCAAGAGCCTGGGCATTCCCTTCGAGGTGCATGTGTATTCAGCGCACCGTACGCCGGAAGAAGCCCGGGCTTTTGCTGTCAATGCCCGGAAGAACGGGTTCGGCGCGGTGATCGCGGCGGCCGGCATGGCGGCTCACCTGGCCGGAGCCATCGCGGCGAACACGACCCTGCCGGTGATCGGCATTCCCTGCCAGGGCCCCTGCCTGGAGGGGCTGGACGCCCTGCTCTCCACGGTCCAGATGCCTTCGGGCATCCCGGTAGCCGCCGTGGCGGTGAACGGCGGGGCCAACGCGGCGCTGCTGGCGGCGCAGATCCTGGCCGTGGAGGACGCGGACCTGGCCGCGAAGCTGGACGCGAAGCGCAAGGCTGACGCGGAAGCCGTGCTGGCGAAGGACGCGGGAATCGCCGAAAGGCTATGATAATTCAGAATTCAGAATTAAGAATTCAGAATTGAGAACGGAGTAATACGATTATGGGCGGATTCTTTGGTATCGTTTCGAAACAGGACTGTATGCTGGACGTGTTCTTCGGCGTGGATTACCACAGCCATCTGGGCACGCGCCGGGCGGGCATGGCCGCGTGGGACGAGGAGATCGGCCTGCAGCGGAAGATTCACAACATCTGCAACGCGCCCTTCCGGACCAAGTTTGAGCATATCTTTGAGGAGATGCGCGGCACTTCCGCCATCGGCTGCATCTCCGACGCGGATCCCCAGCCCCTGCTGATCCGCTCCAACCTGGGCACCTACGCGATCTGCATGACCGGCGTCATCAACAACGCCGAGGAGCTGATTGACCAGTACCTGAGCTTCAGCGGCGGCCACTTCGACTCCATGACCGGCGGCCGGATCAACCAGACGGAGCTGCTCAGCGCCCTGATCAACCAGAAGAGCAACTTCGCCGAGGGCATCCGCTTCGCCCAGAAGTCCATCGTCGGCACGGCTTCGATCCTGATCCTGACGGACAAAGGCACGATTATCGCCGCCCGGGACCGCATGGGCCGCCTGCCGGTGGCCATCGGCAAGCGGGAGGACAGCTACGCCGTGGCCTTCGAGTCCTTCGCCTACCACAAGACCGGCTATGAGGACGTGTGCGAGCTGGGGCCCGGGGAAATCGTGGAGCTGACGCCGAAGAAGATGACCCAGCTGGTGCCTCCGGGAAAGAAAAAGAAGATCTGCTCCTTCCTGTGGAGCTATTACGGCTATCCCACCTCCTGCTATGAAGGCGTGAACGTGGAAGAGATGCGCTACCGCAACGGCGCGATCATGGCGGACAACGACAAGGCCGCCGGCCGGACCGATCCGATCGACTACATCGGCGGTGTGCCGGACTCCGGAACGCCCCACGCCATCGGATACGCGAACCGCAGCGGGACGCCCTTTGCCCGGGCCTTCATCAAGTACACCCCCACCTGGAGCCGCAGCTTCATGCCTGCCAATCAGACGGACCGGGACAAGATCGCCAAGATGAAGCAGATCCCCGTAAACGCGCTGATCAAGGACAAGAACCTGCTCTTCGTGGACGACTCCATCGTCCGCGGCACCCAGCTGCGGGAGACCGTCGAGTTCCTGTATGAGAGCGGCGCCAAGTCCGTGCATATGCGCAGCGCCTGCCCGCCGATCATGTACGCCTGCAAGTACCTGAACTTCTCCCGCTCCAACAGCGACCTGGAGCTGATCGCCCGCCGGGTGATCCTGGAGCTGGAAGGCGAAGAAGGCTTCAAACACATCGATGAGTACGCCGACGGCAGCACCGGGCGCGGAAAGGCGCTCCGGGACTGCATTTGCAAGAAATTCAATTTCGCTTCGCTTGAATTCCAAACCCTCGAGGGCGTCATCAAAGCGATCGGAATCGACCCGTGCGAGCTCTGCACGTATTGTTGGAACGGGGAAGAAGGCGAATGACAGCCCGGTGGGCTGTCCGTCGAAGACGGAAATGAGCCGACTGAGTCAACCGAAACGAGCAGCGAGCCCGCTCCAAGGGCGAGATGCGACGATTGAGGTTGCGGACGAGAAGAAATGAAAAGAGGTCAAAAACATGAACAACTCCCATTCCGAAGCCTACGCCGCGGCCGGCGTTGATATCACTGCCGGATACAAATCGGTGGAACTGATGAAAAAGCATATCCGGAAGACGGAGATCCCGGGCGTCTGCTCCGACGTGGGCGGCTTCGGCGGCCTGTTCATTCCGGACCTGGCCGGCATGAAGGAGCCGGTGCTGGTCTCCGGCACCGACGGCGTCGGCACCAAGCTGAAGATCGCCTTCCTGATGAACAAGCACGACACCATCGGCATCGACTGCGTGGCCATGTGCGTCAACGACATCATCTGCTGCGGCGCCAAGCCCCTGTTCTTCCTGGACTACATCGCCTGCGGAAAGAACGTGCCCGAGGTCATCGAGCAGATCGTCAAGGGCGTGTGCGAAGGCTGCGTGCAGGCGGGCTGCGCCCTGATCGGCGGCGAAACCGCGGAGCATCCCGGCATGATGCCCGAGGACGAATACGACCTGGCCGGCTATTCCACCGGCATTGTGGACAAGGCGAAGATCATCGACAACAAGACGATGAAGGCCGGGGACGTTATCATTGCGCTGCCCTCCACGGGCGTTCACTCCAACGGCTTCTCCCTCGTGCGCAAGGCCTTCGACATTGAGCACGCGGACCTCACTTCCCCGGTGGCGGAGCTGGGCGGAAAGAGCCTGGGCGAAACCCTGCTGACCCCCACGAAGATCTACGTGAAGCCGGTCCTCGCCCTGCTGAAGGAAGTGGCGGTGAAGGGCATCAGCCACATCACCGGCGGCGGCTTCTATGAGAACATTCCGCGGAGCATCCCGGACGGCCTGGGCGCGAAGATCGAAAAGGCGAAGGTCAAGATTCCTCCCATCTTCGGCCTCATCGCGGAAAAGGGCGGCGTCACCGAGCGCGACATGTTCAACACCTACAACATGGGCGTGGGCATGAGCGTGGTGGTTTCCGCGGCGGACGCGGACAGGGCGCTGCAGATCCTGAAGGACAACGGCGAAGACGCTTACGTGATCGGCGGGATCATCGAAAGCGAAGAAAAGATCACGATCATCTGATCGGAAAGAGGGAACGATGAGCAAGAAAGCCCGTATTGCGGTCCTGGTCTCCGGCGGCGGGACCAACCTCCAGGCGATCCTGGACGCCAAAGCCCGGGGAGAAATCCCGGACGGCGAAATCACGCTGGTTGTGAGCGACCGGCTCGGCACCTACGCCATGGAGCGCGCGGTCAAGGCCGGGATCCAGGGCCTGGAGATCAACAAGAAAGGCTGCGGCGGCCAGAAGGCCTTCGAGGGCAAACTGGTCGAGGCGCTGGAGAAGAACCGGACCGACCTGATCGTGCTGGCCGGCTTCCTGAGCATCCTCACCGAGGATTTCACCACCCTGTACGCCCGGCGCATCATCAACGTGCATCCGAGCCTGATCCCCAGCTTCTGCGGCGAGGGCTTCTACGGCCTGAAGGTGCACGAGGCCGCGCTGGCCCGGGGCGTGAAGGTGACCGGCGCCACCGTGCACTTTGTCAACGAGATCCCGGACGGCGGGGAGATCATCGCCCAGAAGGCGGTGGCCGTCGAGCCCGGGGACACGCCCGAGATCCTGCAGCGCCGGGTCATGGAGCAGGCGGAATGGATCATCCTGCCCCAGAGCGTTGAAAAGATCGCCAAAGAGATCGCTGAAAGCAAATCATAATTCTGAATTCTGAATTCTTAATTCTGAATTAATTACAAGGAGGGCTCCCATGGACATCTACAAGATCTACACTCCCGAAGAACTGCTGAAGGACAACATCTATCCCGGCCGCGGCATCATCATCGGCAAGACGCCGGACGGCGCGAAGGCCATGACCGCCTATTTCATCATGGGCCGCAGCGACAACAGCCGCAACCGGATCTTCACCGAGAAGAACGGCGAAGTCTTCACCGAGCCCTTCGACGCCGCGAAGGTCCAGGATCCCTCCCTGATCATCTACGCCGCGATCCGCGCGTATGAGAACAACCTGATCGTGACCAACGGCAACCAGACCGACACGATTTACGACGGCCTGAAGGAAGGCAAGACCTTCTCCGCGGCGCTGGAAAGCCGGGAGTTTGAGCCGGACGGCCCGAACTTCACGCCCCGCATCAGCGGCATGCTGACCTTCGGCGAAGGGGACTTCACCTACCAGATGAGCATCCTCAAGAGCGCCGACGCGGAAGGCTCCGCCTGCAACCGCTTCACCTACAGCTACGCGCCGCTGAATGGCCTGGGCCATTTCATCCACACCTACGTGTGCGACGGGAACCCGATCCCGACCTTCCAGGGCGAGCCGGAGCGCATCGCCGTGAAGGACGACATCGACGAGATGACGGACATTCTCTGGAAGAACCTGAACGAGCAGAACAAAATCAGCCTCTACGTCCGCTATGTGGACCTGAAGACAGGCGCCGTTGAAAACCGCCTGGTAAATAAGAATTCATAATTAAGAATTCATAATTCATAATTACAGTTTGTTTAGAATGCAAATGGAGGAAATGATGATGAAGGAATTCGAACTGAAGTACGGCTGCAACCCCAACCAGAAACCCGCGAAGATCTACATGAAAGACGGCAGCGAGCTGCCGATCAAAATCCTGTCCGGCCGTCCCGGCTATATCAATTTCCTGGACGCCTTCAACAGCTGGCAGCTGGTGAAGGAACTGAAGGCCGCCCTGGGCATGCCCGCGGTGACCAGCTTCAAGCACGTGAGCCCCACTTCGGCCGCGGTCGGCATCCCGCTGTCCGATGACCTGAAGAAGGCCTGCTTCGTGGACGACATCGAAGGCCTGGATGATTCCCCCCTGGCCTGCGCCTATGCCCGCGCCCGCGGCACCGACCGGATGTGCTCCTTCGGCGACTGGGTCGCCATGAGCGACGTGTGCGACGTGACCACCGCGAAGATGCTCAAGCGGGAAGTGTCCGACGGCGTCATCGCCCCCGGCTATGAGCCCGAAGCCCTGGAGATCCTGAAGACCAAGCGCAAGGGCAACTACAACATCGTCGAGATCGATCCCGACTACGTGCCCGAAGTGCAGGAGACCAAGCAGGTCTTCGGCATCACCTTCGAGCAGGGCCGCAACAACTTTGAAATCAACCGGGAGCTGCTCTCGGATATCGTGACGAAGACCAAGGACCTGCCGGATTCCGCCGCGCGGGACCTGATCGTCGCCCTGATCACCCTGAAATACACCCAGTCCAACTCCGTGTGCTACGCGGTGGACGGCCAGGCCATCGGCGTCGGCGCCGGCCAGCAGAGCCGCATCCACTGCACGCGCCTGGCGGGATCCAAGGCGGACACCTGGTTCCTGCGCCAGCATGAGAAGGTCCTGAACCTGCCCTTCCGCGCGGATCTGGGCCGGCCCGAGCGCGACAACGTCATCGACGGCTACATCAACCAGAATGAAGAAGACGTCTGCGCGGACGGCAACTGGCAGAAGTACTTCACCGCCCAGCCGGCGCCCCTGACCGACGCGGAGAAGAAAGCCTTCCTGTCCACCCGCCAGAACGTGGCCCTGGGTTCCGACGCGTTCTTCCCCTTCAGCGACAACATCGAGCGGGCCTACCGCAGCGGCGTGAAGTACATCGCCGAGCCCGGCGGCTCCATCCGGGACGACGCGGTCATCGAATGCTGCGACAAGTACGGCATGACCATGGCGTTTACCCACATGAGGCTCTTCCATCACTAAAAAGATTTCGCACCTGCGGGTGCGACCAGGGCTTTCCGGTCGCCCTGGACCTTCGGTTCATATAAGAGAAAAAAGATGACCCGAAGGGGTTTGGGGGCGATCGGAAAGCCCCCAAGAAAGGAAAGTTATGAACATTTTAGTTGTCGGCGGCGGCGGCCGTGAGCACACCATCATCAAGAAACTGAAGCAGAATCCCTCCGTGGAGACGATCTACGCCCTGCCGGGCAACGGCGGCATCGCGGCGGACGCGGTCTGCGTGGACGTCAAGGCGACGGACATTGAAGGCATCGTCGCCTTCACGAAGGGCACGAAGATCGACTACGCCGTCGTGGCGCCGGACGATCCGCTGGTGCTGGGCTGCGTGGACGCGCTGGAAGCGGAAGGCATTCCCTGCTTCGGTCCCCGGGCGAACGCCGCCATCATCGAGGGCAGCAAGGTGTTCTCCAAGGACCTGATGAAGAAGTACGGCATCCCCACGGCGGCCTACGAAGTCTTCTCCGATCCGAAGAAGGCGCTGGAATACCTCGAGACCTCCCCGATTCCCACCGTGGTCAAGGCGGACGGCCTGGCCCTGGGCAAGGGCGTGACCGTGGCCATGAACCGCTGGGACGCCCGGGAAGCCGTGCGGGAGATCATGGAGGACAAGAAGTTCGGCAAGAGCGGCGATAAAATCGTCATCGAGGAATACCTGGAAGGCCCCGAAGTCTCCGTCCTGGCCTTCACCGACGGAACCACCGTAAAGCCCATGGTGTCCAGCATGGACCACAAGCGAGCGGAAGACGGCGACAACGGCCCGAACACCGGCGGCATGGGCACGGTCGCGCCGAATCCCTTCTATACGGAGGAAGTGGCGCAGACCTGCATGGAAACCATCTTCCTGCCCACCATCCGCGCGATGAAGGCGGAGGGCCGGGAATTCCGCGGCTGCCTCTATTTCGGCCTGATGATTACCAAGGACGGCCCGAAGGTCATCGAGTACAACTGCCGCTTCGGCGATCCGGAAACCCAGGTGGTGCTGCCCCTGCTGGAGAGCGACCTGCTGACGGTCATGCAGGCGGTTACCAACGGCACCCTGGCGGACTGCGAAGTGAAGTTCAAAGACGCCCACGCCTGCTGCGTGGTGCTGGCCTCCAAGGGTTATCCCCTCAGCTATGAGAAGGGCTATGAGATCACGATCCCCGCGGACGTGCAGGACCACGTGTTCGTGGCCGGCGCGAAGATCGCGGACGGAAAACTGGTTACCTCCGGCGGCCGGGTTCTCGGCGTCACCGCGGTGGCGGACACCCTGGCCAAGGCCGTGAAGGAAGCCTACGCCATGGCCGATACCATCACCTTCGGCAACAAGTACTGCCGGCGCGATATCGGACAGCGCGCGCTGTCCGCGAAGTGACACCTCTGAGGTGTCATCCCGAGGTTTGTAACGCCC
Source organism: Christensenellales bacterium (assembly GCA_045112195.1). Classification (GTDB taxonomy): domain Bacteria; phylum Bacillota; class Clostridia; order Christensenellales; family Aristaeellaceae; genus Aristaeella. The sequence goes on from JBGUHQ010000030.1 coordinate 27,669, forward strand.
GGAGAAAGAGCCGGTGGCTCTTTCTCAGTGAAAACGGGCGGTAGCCCTGAGGACGAAGTCAGTCGAGGGATCTCCTCCCGAGGACACATTGCAACCCGTTTTGAGCAAAGGAGCACAATATGGTTTTCAGAATCTTTGTGGAAAAGAAGCCCGGCCTGGACAATGAAGCCCGGGCGCTGCTGGCGGACGCCCGGAAGTTCCTGGGCATCAAGGGCCTGGAAAAGGTCCGGCTGCTGAACCGCTACGACGCGGAAAACATTTCGGAGGACCTGTTCTCCCTGGCGGTGCGGGAAGTGTTTTCCGAGCCCCAGCTGGACGATACCTCTGCCGCGGTTTCCGCGGACGGCGCGGCCGCCGTGTTCGCGGTGGAATACCTGCCGGGCCAGTTCGACCAGCGGGCGGACTCCGCTGCCCAGTGCATCCAGTTCCTCTCCCAGGGCGAGCGGCCCCTCGTGCGCAGCGCGAAGGTCTATCTGCTCTACGGCAGCCTGTCCGCGGAGGAGATCGCCGAGATCAAAAAGTACGTGATCAACCCGGTGGAAGCCCGGGAGGCTTCCCTGGAGATGCCGGAAACCCTGAAGACCGAATACGCCGTGCCCACCGAGGTGGCGACGCTGGAGGGCTTCACCGCCCTGGACCGCGCCGGCCTCGAAAAGTTCGTGGCGGATTACGGCCTGGCCATGGACGCGGACGATATCGCGTTCTGCCAGACCTATTTCAAGGCGGAAGGCCGGGAACCCACCATCACGGAGATCCGGATGCTGGATACCTACTGGAGCGACCACTGCCGCCATACCACCTTCCTTACGGAGATCGACAGCGTCCGCTTTGAGGACCCGGTGCTGGAGAAGGCCTGGAAGCGCTACATGGACGTGCGCGCGGAACTCGGGCGGGAAAAGAAGCCCGTGTGCCTGATGGACCTGGCCACCGTGGCGGTGAAATACCTGAAGAAGCACGGAAAGCTGGAGAAGCTGGACGAGAGCGAAGAAATCAACGCCTGCACGGTGAAGATGGACGTGGAGCGGGACGGGGTGAAGGAACCCTGGCTGCTGCTGTTCAAGAATGAGACCCATAACCATCCCACGGAGATCGAGCCTTTCGGCGGCGCGGCCACCTGCATCGGCGGCGCCATCCGCGACCCGCTGAGCGGCCGGGCCTATGTGTACGGCGCCATGCGCGTCACCGGCGCAGCGGACCCGACCAAACCCGTCTCCGAGACGATCCCCGGCAAACTGCCCCAGCGCAAGCTGGTGACCACGGCCGCGGCCGGCTATGCCTCCTATGGCAACCAGATCGGCCTGGCGACCGGCATTGTGGACGAAGTATACCATCCCGGCTATGCCGCCAAGCGCATGGAGATCGGCGCGGTCATCGCCGCGGCGCCGGCGGAGAACGTCCGCCGGGAGCGTCCCGCTCCCGGGGACGCGGTGATCCTGCTGGGCGGCTCCACCGGCCGCGACGGCATCGGCGGCGCGACGGGTTCCTCCAAGGCCCATAACGCCCACAGCGTGGAAACCTGCGGTGCGGAGGTCCAGAAGGGCAACGCGCCGGAAGAGCGCAAGCTGCAGCGGCTGTTCCGTAATCCGAAAGCGACGAAGCTCATCAAGCGCTGCAACGACTTCGGCGCTGGCGGCGTCAGCGTTGCCATCGGCGAGCTGGCGGACGGCCTGGATATCGACCTGAACGCGGTGCCGAAGAAGTATGAAGGCCTCGACGGCACGGAACTGGCCATCTCCGAGAGCCAGGAGCGCATGGCTGTGGTCGTGGCCGCGGAGGACGCGGACGCCTTCCTCGCCCTGGCGGCGGAGGAAAACCTGCAGGCCTGCATCGTGGCGAAGGTCAAGGCGGATCCCCGCCTGACCATGACCTGGAACGGAAAAACCATCGTGGATATCAGCCGGGAGTTCCTGAACTCCAACGGCGCGCCGAAGCACACGGCGATCACCCCGGCGGCCTCCCGTCCGGCGGCGGAGCTGCCGAAGCAGCAGCCCGGTGATTTCGTTTCCGCCCTGAAGGAAACCGCGGCGGACCTGGCGGTCTGCTCCCGCCGGGGACTTTCCGAGCGGTTCGACTCCACCATCGGCGCGGGCACGGTGCTCATGCCCTTCGGCGGCAAGAACCAGCTGACGCCCATCCAGGCCATGGTCCAGAAGATCAGCCTGGAAAAGGGCCACACGGACGACTGCTCCCTCATGGCCTGGGGCTACGATCCGGTGCTGACCTCCTTCAGTCCCTACCACGGCGCGTATCTGGCGGTGGTGGACTCCGTCACCAAGCTGATCGCCGCCGGCGCCTCCTTTGAGGACGTGTACCTGACCTTCCAGGAATACTTTGAGAAACCCGGCACGGACGGAAAGCGCTGGGGCAAGCCCCTGGCCGCGCTGCTGGGCGCCTTCGAGGCCCAGATGAACCTGGGCGTCGGCGCTATCGGCGGCAAGGACTCCATGTCCGGTTCCTTCGAGAAGCTGGACGTGCCGCCCACGCTGGTCTCCTTCGCGGTGACCACGGCGAAGACCGGCGACATCATTTCCCCTGAATTCAAACAGGCGGGCCACCCGGTGGTCCTGCTGGAGCCGGAATACGACGAACAGGGCATCCCGGTGACGGAATCCCTGCTGGCGCTTTACGATCAGGTGACGAAGCTGATCCGCGAAGGAAAGATCGCCGCCTGCCGCACGGCGGAAACCGGCGGCGCCCTGGCCTCGGCGCTGAAGATGGCGCTGGGCAACAGCCTGGGCTTTGCCTTTGAGGACGGCCTGGAGCTGGACGAGCTGACGGCGGTCCGCTACGGCAGCTTCATCGCGGAGCTGACCGAAGAAATGGATATCGGCCGGAAGCTCGGCACCGTGACTGAAGCGCAGACCCTCACCTGGCGCGGCAACACCGCGGACGTGAAGGAACTCCGCGTGATCGGCCGGGACAAGCTGGAAAAAGTTTATCCGACCCTGAACCCCGAATGGTCGCCTGAGGACCGGGCCGCGGCGGACGCCTGCTGGCCGGAGGCCCGGAAGGCCGATGAGACCGAAACCTTCACCTTCACGGCGGACGCGTGGAAAGCCCCGGCGCTGAAGACCGCGAAGCCGAAGGTGCTGATTCCCGCCTTCCCCGGCACCAACTGCGAGGTGGACAGCGCCCGCGCGGTGGAGGATGCCGGTGCGGAAGCGGAGGTCTTCGTGGTCCGGAACCGGACCAAGGACGAGATCGCCCGCAGCGCGGAAGCCTTCGCGGCCAAGGTGAAGGAAAGCCAGATGATCTTCATCCCCGGCGGCTTCTCCGGCGGCGACGAACCGGACGGCAGCGCGAAGTTCATTATCGCCTTCTTCCGGAACAAGGGTGTCAGCGAGGCGGTCACGGAGCTGCTGGATCAGCGGGACGGCCTGATGTGCGGTATCTGCAACGGTTTCCAGGCGCTGATCAAGCTTGGCCTGGTGCCCTACGGAAAGATCCTGGAGACCGATGAGCACTGCCCGACCCTGACTTTCAACACCATCGGCCGCCACCAGAGCCGCATCGTCCGCACCCGGGTGGCCAGCAACCTGAGCCCCTGGCTGCGCGGCGCGCAGGTGGGCGAGGTTTACAGTGTCCCGATCAGCCACGGTGAAGGCCGGTTCCTGGCGGAGGAGGGCCTGATCCGCGAGCTGGCGGCGAAGGGCCAGATCGCCACCCAGTATGTGGACCTGGACGGCCAGCCGACCATGGATCTGCGCTTTAACCCAAACGGCAGCCTGTACGCCATCGAGGGCATCACCAGCCCGGACGGCCGCGTCTTCGGCAAGATGGGCCACAGCGAGCGCGTGGGCAGGGACCTGTACAAGAACGTTCCCGGCAACTACGACATCAAAATGTTCGAGTCTGCCGTCAAATACTTCAAATAATACATAAAAGGAGACAACCGCCATGGCCTACTTAACCGACATCGAGATTGCCCAGCAGTGCGAAATGAAGCCGATCATGGAGATCGCGAAGAAAGCCCATGTGGATGAGAAGTACGTGGAGCAGTACGGCCGCTACAAGGCCAAGATCGATCCCGCTCTCATCGACGAGACCGACCGGAAGCCCGGCAAGCTCGTGCTGGTGACGGCCATTACCCCCACCCCCGCCGGCGAGGGCAAAACCACGACCACCATCGGCCTGGCGGATGGCCTGAGCCGCATCGGCAAGGACGTGACGGTGGCCCTGCGTGAGCCGAGCCTCGGCCCGGTCTTCGGCATCAAGGGCGGCGCCGCCGGCGGCGGATACGCCCAGGTGGTGCCCATGGAGGATATCAACCTCCACTTTACCGGCGACTTCCACGCCATCGGCGCGGCGAACAACCTGCTGGCCGCCATGCTGGATAACCACATCCAGCAGGGGAATGCCCTGGGCATCGACGTGAAGAAGATCACCTGGAAGCGCTGCGTGGACATGAACGACCGCCAGCTGCGGTTCGTGGTGGACGGCCTGGGCGGCAAAGCCAACGGCACGCCCCGTGAGGACGGCTTCGACATCACCGTGGCCAGCGAGATCATGGCGGTGTTCTGCCTGGCTTCCTCCATGAAGGACCTGAAGGAGCGCCTGGCCCGGATCATCGTGGCCTATACTTATGACGACAAGCCCGTCACCGCCGGCGACCTGAAGGCTACAGGCGCCATGGCGGCCCTGCTGCGGGACGCTCTGAAGCCGAACCTGGTCCAGACCCTGGAAGGCACCCCCGCCTTCGTGCACGGCGGTCCTTTCGCCAACATCGCCCACGGCTGCAACTCCGTGATGGCGACCCGCATGGCCATGCGCATGGGCGACTACACCGTGACGGAAGCCGGCTTCGGCGCGGACCTGGGCGCGGAGAAATTCCTGGATATCAAGTGCCGCATGGCGGAGCTTCATCCTGACGCAGTCGTCATCGTCGCCAGCGTCCAGGCCCTCAAGTACAACGGAGGCGTGGCCAAGGCAGACCTCAAGGAAGAGAATG
>JBGUHQ010000031.1:0-41091 GCA_045112195.1 Christensenellales bacterium
ACCTGATATTTCCCCTTTGACATAGAAATATGCTCCCTTCATGTGACAGTTTTTTATTCACTGTCTTTCATAAAGGGAGCATATCAAGATGTCATTCAGCCGGCTGTTTTATTGTCAGGGTTTATTCGTTCTGGTTCTGCTGGATGTCAGACATAACCTTCTTTTCATCATATGCCATCAGAATAACTGCTCCAAGCACGCAGAAGAAAACAGCGACAATTGCAACAATCCGTAGTCCTCCGGGAGATGCGGTCAGATCGTTGCTGTCCAGATTCTGAGTTGTGCCGAGCACGGCCAGAGATGTGAAAACAAGCATCGCGATAGATTGGCCGAACTTCATGGCAAAAGTACGGGCCGCAAAGAACATGCCTTCCCGTTTTTCACCCGTCAGCAGCGCGTCCTGTTCAGCAACGTCCGCAACAATCGCCTGCGGGATAATTCCCAGCAGTGCCATCGGGAAGGCGGAAATAATTACGATCAGAATACCGGGAATCATGGATTCGGAGGGCAGGAACGAAACGACGCCGATCAGAGCGGTAATAAGATACGCAATCGCAAGTCCCAGGAACCCGACAATAACCAGTTTTTTCTTCCCGTATTTTGAAACCAGTTTTGATACGAACGGATAAAAGCAGGCAGAAAGAACAGTCATTCCGCCCATGAACAGCATCGTGTTTGACTCGTTGATATGCATGGAAACCTTAACAAAGAAAGGCAGTCCTGTCTGGAAAAGCGTAAGTCCGACCCAGTACATAATGTCAGAAGCGGAAAACCGTCGGAATTCCCTGTTCTTGAATGTCTTGGCCAGGCTGCTGAAAGCATTGCTGTCGCTGGGCTTGGCATCTACAAAATCCTTCTCGTTCAGTTTGAACACCGGAACAAGCATACAAACCAGCGCGATAACCGCCAGCACAATAAACCAGATCCTGTAGCTCCAGGCGTACCCGACGGCTCCCTGCAGCGGGCCTGCCAGAACGAAAGGCAGATAGGCAAGCAGCGTACCGAAGAAGAATGTCAGTGAAATCGCGGTGGAAATGAACATCCGGTCTTCCTGGGTCTTGCCGAATTCGGAAATCAGAGCGTTATAAGGCGTACAGTACATCGTCATGAATAAGTAGAACAGAATCAGCGTTACAAGGATCCAGACGATGTTCAGCGGATTGGTATCCCCGCTTTTAACGCCGCCGAACGGCGTACAGAAAACAAGCACTGTCACGATTGCAAATGGAACTGCAGCACGCTTCATGAATGGAATCCTCCGGCCCTTCGGATGATTGCTCCGATCCGAAAGGGAGGCGATCCAGGGATCTGTTACCGCGTCAAAAATCCGGCAGATAAAAGTAATCAGTCCCAGGATGGTCAAAACGCCGAGAATAACCAGACCAGTCGGCACATAGAACAGTGCTCCGGAATCCTTCACGGCGTCAGATGTCGGAAGATAGAAGGTAACAAGCCACGTTCCGATGATGCCGCTCAGGATTGACCACCCAAGCTGGCCGATGGCAAAAATCCACATTTCGGATTTAGTCAGACGTCTCGTCTTCATTAGTTTCTCCCGCTTTCTGTTAAAGTTTTCTTTTTATTCATTATACATTATTTGGCAACAAACACAAGTCCTCAGAAAAGCCTTGACACTCTACCCTGTTCGTACTATAATCGTTGCGTTCGCTGAAAAGCGGCGTATCTGGGTGTGGCGCAGTTTGGTAGCGTGCTTGAATGGGGTTCAAGAGGCCGGAGGTTCGAATCCTCTCACCCAGACTTTGGCTTTCTGACATTTCGTCAGAAAGCTTTTCTTTTGCATCCTGTTCTGCTTTTCGATCGCAGTCAGCTTGTCATGATACGCTATCTGTTGTAAAATAAAATTTGTTATATCCTATTGAAAGGAAGCAGTACGATGACAAAGCTTGAAATGTCCCTTCTTGATATTCTTCAGGAAGACTGCCGTATACCGCTTGAAAAACTGGCTGTGATGACCGGAGTATCCATGGAAGAGGTGGCAGAAGCCATTGATGCCCTTGAAAAAAGAAAAATCATTCTCCGTTATTCACCCATCATTAACTGGGATCGTACTGACCGTGAACGCGTCGAAGCGATGATCGAAGTCCGCGTCACCCCGCAGCGTGATATGGGTTTTGACGCCATTGCGAGAAGGATCTACCGCTTTGACGAGGTTAAAAGCGTCTACCTGATGTCCGGCTCCTATGATCTGCTTGTCCTGGTGGAAGCCCGTACGCTGAAAGAACTGGCGGCCTTTGTCTCCGGAAAGCTCTCCCCCCTTGAAACAGTCACCGGAACGGCAACCAGTTTTGTGCTTAAAAGATACAAAGAAGAAGGCGTCATCTTCGAGAATGATGACACTGACCGCAGGTTGGTGATCTCTCCGTGAATTACAGCCGATACCTGAACGAGCGGATCGCTTCTGTTCCGCCCAGCGGCATTCGCCGTTTCTTCGATCTTGCCGCCTCGCGGAAAGACGCGATTTCGCTTGGCGTTGGAGAACCTGATTTTAAAACACCCTATCTGATCCGTGACGCCGCGATCAATTCACTGATTGACGGTGAAACGCAGTATACCGCCAACCGCGGTTTGCTCGAACTCCGCCGTGAGATCGCGCTTTATCTTTCTGACCGTTATCATATCTCGTATCAGCCCGAGGATGAAATCCTGGTCACAATCGGCGCTTCCGAAGCTATCGACCTGGCACTCCGTGCTCTTATTTCGGAAAATGATGAAGTGCTTGTGCCTGACCCAAGCTATGTTTCCTATGCGCCCGGCGTTATTTTTGCCGGCGGTGTTCCGGTTCCTGTACAAACAAAGCAGGAGGACGATTTCCGGCTGAAAGCTGACGCACTGGAGGCGGCGATTACCGGTAAAACCAAGCTCCTGATTCTTCCCTATCCTAACAATCCCACCGGCGCCATCATGGAACAGGAGGATCTTGAAGCGATTGCCCGCGTGGTTCTGAAACACGATCTCCTGGTTATTTCCGATGAAATATACTCTGAATTGGTGTACGACGGTCATGAACACGTATCATTTGCGTCCGTACAGGGGATGTATGACCGGACCATTACCATCAACGGATTCAGCAAGGCCTTCGCGATGACAGGATGGCGCGTCGGCTATGCCTGTGGCGCAAAAGAAATCATCTCAGTGATGAACAAGATCCACCAGTACGCGATTATGTGCGCGCCCCGCCAGGGTCAGGTTGCCGCGGCCGCCGCGCTCCGGATGGGACGCGAGAACAATTATGAAAGCGTACAGATGATGCGTGAAAGCTACGATCGGCGCCGCCGGCTTATGGTGGACGCCTTCCGCAATATGGGGCTTGACTGTTTTGTGCCCTATGGCGCATTCTACGTTTTTCCGTCCATTCGGAAAACAGGCATGACCAGCGAGGAGTTCTGCTCATGCCTCCTGCAGGAAAAAGATGTAGCGGCTGTCCCCGGAAACGCGTTCGGTGAATCCGGTGAAGGCCATATCCGTTGCTGTTATGCCACTGCTGTCGACAAAATCAACATCGCCCTGGAGCGTATGTCGGATTTTGTCGCATCACATTCATGATTGAAACGGAGGATTTCATTCATGTTCAAACGTATTGCATCCCTGTTGTTATTGCTTCTTCTGATTTTTTCCTTCTCTGTATCCGGTGCCGAACTTGAAGAAGAGCCCTGGTCCATTGAAGATTATATTGAGCAGACAGAGGAAAAGGAAAACGAAGTAATCGATCCGGACGGTTCCTGGTACATTACAGTCACCTGCACCGGTGATCTGACCGTAGGCGGCGATAATTATCACCATAAAGGCAAGAAGTTTTACCAGGAACTGAAAAAAAACAATGACAACATCAGTTTTACCATGGTAAATGTCAGGGATATATTCCGGGATGACGATCTGACGCTGGTGAATTTTGAAGGAACATTAACGGATACAAAATTCGTTCCGAACAACAAAAAAGGCAACGATTTTCTATTCAACATTTCTCCCAAATATGTTTCCATTCTGTCCGACAACTTCATCGAAGCCGTCTGCCTGGAAAACAACCATGTGATGGATCACGGTGAGGAAGGGTATAACGAAACAAAGGAAACATTGAAGGAAGCCGGCATTCTTTATTCCACTTCCACTGAAATGGCAGTCTTTGAAGTCAAAGGCATTCAGATTGCCATGCTGAGTTATCTGTGTATCGATCGGTATGACAAACCCGTCGGTGAATTTGCCACGCTGTACGATAAAGTCGCGTCTGATATCCAGCTCGCCAAGAAGTATTATCCACTCGTCATTGTATCCTTTCACTGGGGAAGAGAACTGGATTATCATCCTACTGACAACCAGAAAAAAATGGGCCGGTTGGCTGTTGACAGCGGCGCAGACCTGGTCGTCGGCCATCATTCCCACCGGATCAATCCAATTGAGTTATACAACGGAGTATATATCTGTTATTCGCTCGGCAATTTCTGCTTTTCCGGCAACCAGAAACCGGATGATATGAATTCCTATATCTTTCAGACCCGTTTCAGGATTACCAAGCACCTGGACATCAGCAATGCCGGTTTTCGGATCATCCCTATCAAAATCACTTCGGTTAAAGACAGGAACAACTACGTGCCGACTCCGATCACAGATGATCTCATCAAAGAAGGAATCGTCAACACACTGAAGGATAACGGGAATAAATACCTGGAGTATCCCGTTGACGAATATCCGCTTGACTGGAAATATTAAGAAAGGATCAGATATGCAGGCTTCCTTTTTTCTGGACACTTGTAAAAAATCAGGAATCGATTTCTATTCCGGCGTACCCGATTCTCTTCTGAAAGCGCTTTGCAATGAACTGTTTGTCCGTTACGGCACAGACAATGACGCGCATATCGTCGCCCATAACGAAGGCGGCGCAATCGCGCTGTGTGCAGGCCATTATCTTGCGACCGGCAAACCCGGTCTGTGTTATATGCAGAACAGCGGTATCGGAAACGCCGTCAATCCCCTTGCTTCCCTGATGGATCCGGAAGTGTACTCCATCCCCTGCCTGCTTGTAATCGGTTGGCGCGGGGAGCCCGGTGTCAAAGATGAACCTCAGCATGTAAAACAGGGTAAGATTACGCTGGGTCAGCTCGATCTGCTGGATATTCCATACCGTATTCTGTCCTCTGATACAACGGATAACGAGTTTCTGAAATACTTCAGCGAGCTGCTTTCCGAGATGAACAAGGGCAGAACCGCCGCGTTTGTCATTCGGAAAGACGCTTTACAGTCCGACCGGAAGCCTGTCTATGGAAACGAATACAGTATGACCCGGGAAGATGCTGTTTCAAGGATTCTTGCTTCAGCGGATCCTGAAAGCATTTTTATCTGTACCACAGGCAAATTGTCCCGGGAAGTGTTTGAACTGCGTGAAAAACGCGGAGAAGACCATTCCAGGGATTTTCTTACAGTTGGATCCATGGGGCACGCAAGCATGATTGCGCTGCGTATTGCTGATGAAAAACCGGCCCGGCGGGTCTGGTGCCTAGACGGAGACGGTGCCGCCCTGATGCATCTTGGCGCCCTGCCTGTCATTGGCAGACGGCTTCCCCGAAACCTGATCCACGTTGTAATCAATAACGGCGCCCATGAAACCGTCGGCGGCATGCCGGTCTGTTCCGGTTCGATGAATATTTCAGGGCTGGCAGCCGCTTCCGGTTATTCTCTTGTGCTCACAGCGGACAATGAGGAAAACCTGGACAGCATTCTGTCTGAAGCCATCAATGCAAAGGATGGACCGGTTCTCATAGAAATTAAGTGTGCCTGCGGCTCCCGTTCCGATCTCGGCCGGCCGACTTCCACGCCGGCAATGAATCGTGACGCGCTGATGTCTTTGCTTCGTTCCTGATCATATCGTATTGATTTCATCATTTCCTGATTTATTACAAAAAGTTCACATTTTTGACCACAACATGTAGTGTTATATGGTTGACCTGTTTCATATATTTAGATAATATTATTTTGTATGATTCAAGTTGGGGGGAATGTACCATGATTTCCGGATATGGAAGCAAGCCGGTCTTCCAGTACAAATTCCGCCCCCTCTTACAGGATCAGCGCGTGATGGACGGCGGTTTCTGTGTCATCCTGTATGAAAACCGGATTCTCTCCTTCAGTACATATCACTCTGACGGCACATTTATGGACGAATTGTGTTTTGCCCTCCCCGTCAGGGTGATTCAGTGTTTCTACAGTCTTCTGCGCAACGCCGGCAGCTGGCTGGGTGATACACCGTGTGATCTGCGCGGCGCCAATGTTACCCCCTATGCGTCCTCCTTCGCCTTTGACGGATATGAGCCGATTCGCGTGTGGGGCATTAACGACCTGCTTTGTCAGCCTTCCGGTTCCGAAGCCGGTTTTTTCACGCGCCATCTGTATGTCCTGTTTGAAGATGTTGCCAACCTGTTCGCCGAAAACGGCATCCGGATGACGCTGGATGGATTTACGTGGGACGGAACCAGAATACGTCCCTTCCGAAAAAGCCAGATGTACTCTTCCGGCCAGCAGGGTGTTATCTGATGGCTTCAGCGCACCTTCACGGTGCGCTTTTATTTTTTCATCGAAAGGAAACTTGTTCTATGTCTGTAAATGAAAAGTATGAAGCCTGGCTCCGCTGCCCGGCTATGACTGAAGAACTGCTGCATGAACTTCAATCCATGGACGCGGAATCCATGAATGACTCCTTCTACCGCGATCTTGCATTCGGAACAGGCGGATTGAGAGGGGTTCTCGGTGCCGGTACAAACCGCATGAATGTTTTCACCGTAATGAAAGCGACGCGCGGGCTCGGCGCCTGGCTCCTTGAACACAATGAAAATCCTTCCTGCGCGATCAGCTGCGACAGCCGGATTCATTCCCGTGATTTCGCGGAACTGACCGCAGCTGTCCTTGCTGATATGGGCATTGCTGTCTGGCTTTATCCCCGGCTTCAGCCAACACCTATGCTCAGCTTTGCCGTCCGTCATCTCTCCGCCTCTGCCGGGGTAATGATCACTGCGTCACATAATCCTGCCAAGTTTAACGGTTACAAGGTTTACGGCGCCGACGGCTGTCAGATCACATTGGAAGACGCAACTCAGATTCAGGCGCACATTAACCGTCAGGAAGATCTGTACGCTGAAATACCTTCTTTCAGCCATTATCTTTCTTCCGGAGCCGTCCGTTACATTACAGATGAAACAATTGAGGCTTATTACCGTTCCGTATGGAATCTGCGTGTATTCCCCTGCTCTGAACCGCTTCATGTCGTCTATTCTCCGCTTAACGGTGCCGGGAACGACCCTGTCCGCGAAATCCTCCGTCGCATGGGAAATATCCGCATTGACATCGTTGCAGAACAGGAACAGCCCGACGGAAACTTCCCCACCTGTTCCTATCCCAATCCGGAAATTCGTGAGGCCATGAACCTGGCGATTGAAAAGACACTTCTGACCGGCGCTGATCTTTGTTTTGCAACGGATCCGGACTGCGACCGGATGGGAGCAGGTGTTCGGACAGGCAATGAAGTAAAACTGATTTCCGGCAACGATATGGGCATCCTGATGCTTGATTACCTCTGCCGCCATACTGAAAAGCGCGGCAATCTGCCTCCTGTTGTCGTCAAAACCATTGTGACCACCGAAATGGCAGCCGCGCTCTGCCATAAATACGGTCTTGAACTTCGGAATGTACTGACAGGATTTAAATACATAGGCGAACAGATCGGCCGCCTCGAGGATGAAGGCCAGAAGGAACGGTTCCTGTTCGGTTTTGAGGAAAGTTACGGTTATCTGTCCGGAACTGACGTCCGGGATAAAGACGCTGTCAACGCTGCCCTGCTCCTCTGCGATATGGCCGCTGATCTGAAGTCGCAGGGCCGGACGCTGCTTGACAGGCTTTCAGAACTTCAGGATGAATTCGGCCTCTTTGTTCAAAGGTTGCTGACCTATGAGTACGAAGGTGAAAGCGGAGCAATTCGGATGGGGGCAATCATGAAAAACCTCCGCAGTCCCTTGGACAGCTTTGATAATCCGTCGCTTCGTATTGCTTCCAGGACAGATTATCTGCATGATGAAACAGGACTGCCGAAGAGTGATGTGATCTCCTTTGTGCTTTCTGATGACGACCGTTTCATCATCCGTCCTTCCGGAACAGAACCAAAGCTGAAGGCTTATCTGTTCACCAGAGCATCATCTGTTTCCGAAGCCGAACAGAAACTGGACCGTCTTCAGACACTTGTTGATCAATTATGCAGATAAACAGAAAACGGACTGCCTGACGGCAGTCCGTTTTCTTTCTGAATCAGAACCTGTTCTGGCGCTGCGCTTCAAAACAGTCACGGCAGTACACAGGACGATCTCCGCGGGGCTGGAAAGGAACCTGGGTTTCGCATCCGCAGCCGTCGCAGATTACGGTGAACATCTGCCGGGGAGCACCGCCGTTGCCGTTCTGGGCCTTGCGGGCGTCACGGCAGGCCTTGCACCGACGGGGCTCGTTCTGGAAGCCCTTCTCGGCGTAGAATTCCTGTTCGCTGGCGGAGAAAATGAATTCATTTCCGCAGTCACAGCAGGTCAGAGTCTTGTCTTCGTACATGGATATGCCCTCCTAAAATAGTTGTTTACCCGCGCCATTGGTGAAGAATCGTGCCCCGTTCCAGACAATGGTTATGAGAAACAACCATGGAGGAAATGAACCGCAGTTACGACCAGGGGTTGGGTTTACCGTATGAGTATAACATGATGTTTTTCGTTTGTACAGAATTTTTTACATTTTCTGTATGCTTAACAGCATTGTCACTCAGAAAAAATAAAACCCGCTGCATATGCAGCGGATTGAGAGAGGTGCCATCCAGATTCGAACTGGAGAATAAAGGTTTTGCAGACCTTCGCCTTACCACTTGGCTATGGCACCGTAAAAAAATGGAGCGGTAGACGGGACTCGGACCCGCGACATCCACCTTGGCAAGGTGGCACTCTACCAACTGAGCTACTACCGCATAAATGTGCCTTGGGGCGGAATCGAACCACCGACACTGTGATTTTCAGTCACATGCTCTACCAACTGAGCTACCAAGGCAGATATGGCGACCCGGAAGGGGCTCGAACCCTCGACCTCCAGCGTGACAGGCTGGCGCTCTAACCAACTGAGCTACCGGGCCGGATGAATGGTGGGAACAACAGGGCTCGAACCTGTGACCCTTTGCTTGTAAGGCAAATGCTCTCCCAGCTGAGCTATGCTCCCGATACCTTGCCGATGCAACCGGGACCCGGCTTTCCGCAAGCGGCTTTGTAATCTTATCTTATTCAAAATTGTTTGTCAAGTCATTTTTTCACCGTTCAGAATATCACTTTATAGTTTATGAAATTGTCATAAAAACGAAATGGAATCCATGTTGTATATGTGGTATATTCCTTTCGGTGGGTCTTTAAGACGGCACGGGATGCCGACAAGATGCGACCGGTGGCTTTTCAAGCCATGGAAAAATGTGATCGTAGCTTGCCGTTTTCATGCCGGCAGGCTTTTTCTTTACAAGGCCCTCCAAACAATATAATAGCAGGAGGTTTTCCCGTATGAATCTTGTTTACAAGGTCAATGACAGGCCGAAGTTCGGCCAGCTGATCGTCTTCGCGCTGCAGCAGCTGCTTGCCATTCTGGCCGCTACCATCGCTGTGCCGAGCATCGTCGGCAACGGCATGAGCCAGAGTGCTGCCCTCTTCGGCGCCGGCGTAGGCACCATCGTGTACCTGCTGTTCACCAAGTTCAAGAGCCCTGTGTTCCTCGGATCCAGTTTTGCTTTCCTCGGATCCATGTTCGCCGCTTTCGGCGGTGCCGCATCCACGTCTGTCGGATACGCCGGACTGATCATTGGCGCGATCTTTGCGGGACTCGTTTATGTCATCATTGCCCTGTTCGTTAAAATCGGCGGCATCGGCTGGGTTTCCAAACTGATGCCCGCTGTCGTCATCGGACCGACCGTAGCCATCATCGGACTGTCCCTGGCCGGAAACGCCATCGGCGACGCACTTCATAGCGCCAACCTGGTTGACGGCGTATATGAAATGAATCTATCCGGATGGATCAATCTGATCTGCGCGCTTGTTACCCTGCTGACTGTTATCTTCTTCTCCGTCAAAGGCAAGAAGATGATGAAACTGATCCCCTTCATTCTCGGCATCGTGGCTGGCTATATCGTAGCCCTGATCTTTACGCTGATCGGCAATTCCACCAACAACGACGCGCTGAAGATCCTGAACTTCGCCGCGTTTGATAACATGAAATGGGTTCCTGATTTCACCTTCACCCAGGCTTTTGAGGGCCTGAAGCAGATCGACGCCAAGTACATTGCAACAATCGCTGTCGCGTATGTCCCGGTCGCCTTCGTAGTCTTTGCGGAACATATTGCCGATCATAAGAACCTGTCCTCCATCATCGGCCAGGACCTGATCAAGGAACCCGGCCTGCACCGCACCCTGCTGGGCGACGGTATCGGCTCGATGGCCGGCGCCTTCTTCGGCGGCTGCCCCAACACCACCTACGGCGAATCCGTTGGCTGCGTTGCAATCACCGGCAATGCCTCCATCGTCACGATCCTCGCCACCGCGATCCTGGCCATCGCCGCCAGCTTCTGCGCTCCTTTCGTAACGTTCCTGAGCACAATCCCGAGCTGCGTCATGGGCGGCGTCTGCATCACCCTTTACGGTTTCATTGCCGTTTCCGGTCTGAAGATGCTCCAGCCTGTTGACCTGAACGATAACCGCAACCTCTTCACCGCGTCAGTGATCCTGATTGCCGGCATCGGCGGAATGACCCTCAAAATCGGCTCTGTCACGCTGACCGAGGTTGCCTGCGCCTTGATCCTGGGCATCATCGTCAACCTGCTTTTCAACCGCAAAGCCGCTGAAAACGACAAGTAATCTGTCTTTTGAAAGGGTATGCGGGGTACCATGCGTACCCCGCATGTTGTTTAAACCATGAAACTCAAGTCGCTTATCATGGATGAAGGCGCCGTACGCCGCAGTATGACGCGGATCACCCATGAAATCATTGAAAAAAACAGCGGGGCAAATGATATCATTCTGCTCGGCATTCACCGCAGAGGGATGCCTCTCGCTGCCATGCTGAAGGACAACATCCGCAGCTTTGAAGGGACTGACGTTCCGCTTGGCAGTATTGATATTTCCCTGTATCGGGATGACCTGACGCAGCTCAGCGATCTGCCTGAAACCGGAAACACAGTCATCCCCTGCGATATTACAGGGAAAAAAATCATTCTGGTTGATGACGTTATTTATACCGGTCGTACAGTCCGGGCCGCGATAGAAGCTGTTTTCCATCATGGCCGTCCACAGTCTATTCAACTGGCAGTCCTGATTGACCGCGGGCACAGAGAACTGCCGATTCGTCCGGACTATGTCGGTAAAAACATCCCGACCAGCCACAGCGAGGTCGTATCTGTCATGGTTGATGAATATGACGGAAATACCGGCGTCGCACTCTATCAGCTGTAACTGTGCCGGAATTCTTATTTTTCTTCATTAAACAGTTTACAAACCGCCTTTTTTTTGCTATGATATACGTCGTTCCGCAAATGAACCGTTTGCGCAGAATATCGATTCTCCGACGATATTCCGGGCTCACGGCAATTCGCGGACAGATTACACCGGTTTATCCGGCGATATGACGATAAGGAGGAACCCCATGAACAAGTCCGAAATCATTGCCGCCTATGCACAGCATGAGGGCGACACCGGATCCCCCGAAGTGCAGATTGCTCTGCTTACCGCGAGGATCAACCACCTGAACGAGCATCTGAAGGTCAACAAGAACGACCATCATTCCAACCGTGGTCTGTTGCTGATGGTCGGCCGCCGCCGCAATATGCTCGAGTACCTGAAGAAGACGGATATTGAGCGCTACCGTTCCCTGATCTCCAGGCTGAACCTGCGCAAATAATCCAGGTTTTCCCGGTACCAAGTCGCTTTTCAAAGCCGCCGGATGAGTGTTTCTCCGGCGGTTTTTTAAAGGGTATCCCGGAACGTGGAGTATCGTATGTTATCCCTTGAAAATCCCCACGGGGTTTTCATATGATAGCATACGGCGCTCCGGAGAACTGAACAAAAAGGAGTGAAACGTATGGAATCCAAATCTTACACCATGGATTTTGCCGGACGTCCGCTGACGCTGGAATTCGGCAAATACTGTGAACAGGCCAACGGCTCTGTCTGGGTACATCTGGGCGATACGGTTGTGATGGTCAACGCGACCATGGCGCCTTCTCCCCGCGACGGCGTTGATTTTTTCCCGCTTGCAGTGGATGTGGAAGAAAAGCAGTACTCTGTCGGCAAGATCCCCGGCGGGTTTATCAAGCGTGAAGGCCGCCCCTCAGAGAAAGCGACCCTGACCTGCCGGCTGATCGACCGTCCTCTCCGCCCCCTGTTTGACAAGGGTATGCGGAATGATGTTCAGGTCGTTGTAACCGTACTGAGCGTGGAGCAGGATGTTCCTCCGGAAATCCCGGCCATGATCGGTTCTTCTGTCGCACTGGCTGTCAGCGATATTCCGTGGAATGGTCCGACCGGCGCTGTGCTGGTGGGCCGCGTTAACGGGCAGTTCATCATCTGCCCCAATGAAGAGCAGCGCGCTGCCAGCGATCTCAGCCTGTATGTCGCCGGTACAGAAGAAGCCATCATGATGGTGGAAGCCGGCGCCAGAGAGCTTTCCGAAGAAACCATGCTTGATGCAATCCTCTTCGGCCATGAAGAGATTAAAAAGCTGGTTGCCTTCCAGAAGCAGATCGTTGCTGAAATCGGCAAGGAAAAGAAAGTTGTCCCGCTGATTACGACCGGCGACGATATCAAAGCTGCCGTTCGTGATTTTGCCTATGACAAGTGTGTCTGGACATTTGATACCTTCGACCGCAAAGAACGTCAGGATCGCGAAGCTCAGACAAAAGAAGAAACCCTCGCCGCCCTGTCCGCTCAGTTCCCTGAAAGGGAAAATGAGATCGAAGATGCGCTCTATTATCTGAATAAAGAAGTTATGCGCGCGAAGATCCTTAATGAAGGGATCCGTCCCGACGGCCGGAAAGTCACTGAGATTCGCCCCATCTGGTGCGATGTCGGCGTACTCCCCCGGACTCACGGCAGCGCGATCTTCACCCGCGGCCAGACCCAAGCCCTGACCGTCACCACGCTCGGCACTGTCAGCGAAGGTCAGACGCTGGACGGCCTCAGCAATGAAGATTTCAAGCGCTACATCCATCACTACAATATGCCGCCGTACGCCACAGGCGAAGCGGGCCGTCTCAAGAGTCCCGGACGCCGTGAAATCGGCCATGGCGCTCTGGCTGAACGTGCCCTGTTGCCGGTCATCCCCAGCGAAGAGGAATTCCCCTATGCGCTGAGACTGGTCAGCGAGATTCTTTCCTCCAACGGTTCGTCCTCAATGGCTTCCGTTTGCGGTTCCACGCTGAGCCTGATGGACGCCGGCGTTCCGATTCACGCTCCTGTCGCGGGTGTCGCGATGGGCCTGATCACCGACAAGGAAAGCGGCAAGCTTGCCGTTTTGACTGACATTCAGGGTCTGGAAGACTTCCTGGGCGATATGGACTTCAAAGTGGCCGGTTCCATGAACGGTATTACCGCGCTGCAGATGGACATCAAGATTGCCGGTATCAACCGTGCCATCCTTCAGCAGGCTCTCCGGCAGGCTCTGGAAGGCCGCCTGTATATCCTGAAGATTATGCTGGATACGCTGGGACAGCCCAGATCCGAGCTGAGCCCCTATGCTCCGAAGATCATTCGGTTCACCATTAACCCCGATAAGATCCGCGAAGTGATCGGACCCGGCGGAAAGATGATCAACAAGATCATTGCTGAAACCGGCGTTAAGATTGATATCGAAGATGACGGAAGCGTGTTTATTTCCACTCCCGATCAGGAAGCTGCTGAAAAAGCCCGCCACATCATCGAAGGAATTGCTAAGGATATTGAAGTTGGCGATGTGTATACCGGCAAGGTTGTCCGGATCATGAATTTCGGTGCCTTTGTAGAGCTTGCTCCCGGCAAGGACGGCATGATCCATATTTCCAAGCTGGATACCAAACGCGTGGAAAAGGTCGAGGATGTAGTCAACATCGGCGATGAACTCGAAGTCAAAGTCTGTGAGATTGACGCTCAGGGACGGATCAATCTGATCCGGAACGATATCGAGTACGCCGCGGGATCTGATGCGCCCCGCCGTGACGGTAACCGCCGTCCTCCCCGCCGCAACAGCAATCACGACTGATCATCACACGCCTCCGGAACCGGCTGAATTGTTCCGGAGGCGTGCCTGTCTGAAAACGACTATGAATGAACGAATTGTCTGCCTTGATATCGGAGACGTCCGGATCGGTGTCGCGGTATCCGACCCCACAGGAACCATTGCCTCCCCTGTTGAAGTAATTCATCGGATTGGCTGGGGACCGGACACCCGGAAAATCAGGGAAATCTGCGACCGATATCAGACCGACCGGGTTCTGTCCGGGCTTCCGTTGAACATGGATGGTTCGGAAGGTTTTCAAGCGCATAAAGTACGATCCTTCTGCGCGCAGCTTCAGAATGCCGGTTTACAGGTTTCCTATCAGGACGAGCGACTGTCAACGGTTTCCGCTGAAGAGGCGTTGATCGAGGGCGGTATTTCCCGCGGGGGACGCAAACAGGTCGTTGATAAGGTTGCCGCTTCCGTAATACTGCAGCAATGGCTGGATGAACAGAAACATAAAGGAGGATATTCCCATGAATGATGAAATGAACAAGAATCCCGAAGAATATGATCCGGAAAACGATCCGAACGCCCTGACCGAAGGTGACATCATCGAAATGATCGGTGATGACGGCGAAACCGTGCCTTTTATCTTTATCGACGCGCTCGAATATGAAGGCGATATTTATCTTGCCCTGGCTGAGCCTGAGGAGGATGACGCCGTATTTTTCCTGAAAATCGAACAGGATGAAGACGGAAACGATGTATACAATGCTCCCGATGAAGCGCTTGAGGATATTCTGTACAACCGCTTCTGCGAATTGCGTGCAGATGATGATGAAGAACAGTAACGGAGCAGGAACAGGAAAGGCTGAAACCGAACGGTTTCAGCCTTTCTCATTTTATACCGGCGGGTTATTCGTTTTGATATCGTCTTTTCGCCTGCCGTATTTCCGCTTATTCTTATCAGCATACATCTCACGGTCCGCTTTTGTCATGAAGGAATCTATATTGTCCTCCTGCTGTGGGACAGCGGCATATACACCGATGCTTGCGCTGATATTACAGATCCAGGGATCCTCCTGATTAATTCTTTTCAATTGTTCATTTAGATATGGGACAAGATTTTTTGCCTCTTCCAGCTGGTCCACGATACCGTATGCCAAAAACTCATCGCCGCTGATATGAACAGGCGTTATTCCGAGTTCTTCCAGCGTCCGAAGTGCCCTACCCATACGGCATATCGCTTCATCGCCCATCAGATGGCCGTGCTGGTCGTTGATTTCCTTCATATGGTCCATATCCGCGCTGAGCAGTGCGAAGACCTTCCCTTCTGTCTTTGCCTTCTCAAGCAGAATCGGCGCCCGTTCCATGTATCCTCTGCGATTCAGCATGCCGGTCATGATATCTTCTATCGCCATTCTTTCAATCGTGGCTGCAGAACGTTTAATGTTTGTCTGAAGATACAGGCTCATCAGCGCACCATTCAGCAGCATCAGCACAGGATACAGTGCTGAGCCGGTTCCATTTCCCAGATCCATCGCCACATAACCCAGGCTCCGTTCACGGTAATAGAGCGGACAGAAAACCAGGCATACCGCGTTTTTGCGCATTTCCTGCAGCGCCGGTGCCAGATCATAGGTTGGAATAATATTGAAATCATAGTGCTTCCCGCCCCTTACGCCGTAAAGGAGCAGCATCTTGTCCGGATAAGTGCTGCCGTCTCCGGGTGCATCAACTTCGCGGCAGATGGACGGATCAACGCACAGGTAGAACTCATGAATGTCCCAGCTTTTCACAAAATCATGGATCTTTTCATGGGTTTCCTTTTCATCGCCTACGCCCGCAAGCGTTCCTGAGAACATGCTAACGCGTGTCAGTGTCGTTTCCATATTCCAGCGTTCAGAACCAAGCGTACGCAGCTTTTCATTGATATGTTCGAGGCTTTGCGTACAGCCGCAGCTGTCTCCGAAAATCGGAATTGTGGAAAGAATCACGTTCTTTTCTTCCGGCTCTTCTCCTTCAATCCAATTGTTCAGGATTTCCATGGCTTTTCGGGCGGAACGGTCAATCGGCCGGCAGATTGTTGTCAATCCGCGCATGATGGCCTCCCTGAGCGCATCAAAGCCTGTAACAGCTATATCTTTCGGGACACGAACGCCATGCTCATTCAGGCACTCTATCACGCTGAGCGCCATATCGTCGTTTCCGCACATAATGGCGTCCGGCAGTTCCCCGCCGAGATCAAGCAGTTTTTCCGCTGCGGCGCGGCCGCCCACCCGGGTCCACTGGCCGTCAAAAATCATATTATCATCCAGTTTGAGTCCATGCCGTTTCAACACGTTCCGACAGGCGTCAATCCGTTCTGTCGCGACGCTGGAATTAAGCGGTCCGCTGACAAAAGCGATTTTCCGGACGCCGTGTTCAGCGATCAGATGTTCTGTCATCTCTTCCATACTGATCCGATCGTTAAACTGTATCGTAACCGCTCCGTCCTGAGGCACGTCAATGGATATATGCGGTTTCCCTTTTATGGGAGCGAGAACCTCATATACCTTTTTAAGGGCCAGATCGTTTCCCATGGTTGCAGGCATGGAAATAACACCGTCAAAATCATTCAGATCCGGCAGATCATATATCATGCTTTCGCCGACCTCACTGGTGGAGATCGCGACATTCATATGTCCCTGGCTGTTGAAAATGCAGACATCAATACCGAGCTTCGATCCGGCAGAAGCCAGTCCGGATGCAAAATCCTGCTGGTATTCGCGGTCAATACTGGCCATCAGTACTGCAATTTTTTTGCGGTGCATGAAGTCTTATCCTTCCCATTTGTTGCTGATTTTAATCATTTTCTGCTTTTATTGTATCACGGAGCGAACAATGCCGCAAGCCATATATGTTGAAAGAAAGGGCTGACGTTCTGTCAGTCCTTTCGGTTATGAATGTCTTTACTCGTTGAGTATGCGTTTCAGGAAATCCCTTGTCCGCTGGTTTTCCGGATTGGTGAATATCTTTTCCGGCGATCCTTCTTCTTCAATAACGCCGTCCGCCATATAAACGACATGTGTGCTGACTTCCCTGGCGAAGCTCATCTCATGCGTCACGACAAGCATCGTCATATTGTCCTTCGTGGCCAAAGATTTCATGACGTCGAGCACTTCGCCCACCATTTCGGGATCGAGAGCGGACGTCGGTTCGTCAAACAAAAGCACTTCCGGCTCCATGGCCAGCGCCCGCGCAATGGCGACGCGCTGCTTTTGCCCGCCTGATATCTGGTCAGGACGGGCATTGATGTAGGGAGCCATGCCGACTTTGTTGAGATAATATAACGCGCGTTTCTTTGCTTCATCGTTCGCAATTTTCAGCACTTTTTGCTGGCCAATCATGCAGTTCGCCAATACGGTCAGGTTGCTGAAGAGGTTGAAACTCTGAAAGACCATGCCGACTTTCGCGCGGTAAGACGAAGGATTGACTTTTCGGCTCGTGATGTCCTGTCCGTGAAAGAGAATTTCTCCCGTCGTCAGTGTTTCCAGCAGGTTGATACAGCGAAGCAAGGTCGATTTTCCGCTGCCGCTGGCTCCGATAATGGTAGTCACATCTCCCTTGTCAACCGTGAAATCAATATCCTTCAGTACGGCATGGGAACCGAAGGCCTTGGAGAGATGGCGGATCTCAAGAATATGGTCGCTCATTTTCCCTCTCCTTTATAATCACGGTTAGTTTCATCGAAAGGTGAATCTTTATCGGATGGAATATTATAGTTTCCTGCCGTCATCACAAGCTGATCCGTGTTAACCAGTTCATAATTGGATTTTCCGGCCAGTTTTTTCTCAAATCTGCGAAGCAGGAAAGACGCAAGAAGCGTCAGGAACAAATACCCCGCCATCTCCATGAAGGCAGAAGGAAAATACTTAAAGACAGCTCCCGACACCATTTTGTGCACCGCAAAGAAATCGGAAAACCCGATAATGAACATAACCGATGTATCTTTGACGTTAATGATATAGTTGTTTCCGATCTGCGGCATGATATTTCTCAGCGTCTGGGGAAGAATAATATACAGCATCGTCTGCCAGTGATTCATTCCGATCGCTTTCGCGCCTTCGAACTGGCCCGGATCGATACTCATAATCCCGCCGCGGACTGATTCAGCCATATAAGCGCCGGTGTTGATGGATACGACGATAATGCTGACCGTCCAGATATCTTTAAATGATACGCCGAAGAAATAAGGCATGCCGTAGTAAATAAAGACGGCCTGTAAAATCATGGGCGTTCCGCGGAATATTTCAACGTAAGCGCGGATGATGATACGGATCAGCTTCAGCAGTACACGCTTAATGACATTCTCATTCGGTCCGTAGGGAATCGTCTGGAGAATACCGCACAGAAAACCGATAATACATCCGATCAGCGTGGAAGTGATCGCAAGAATCAGCGTATTCGCAATACCGGTCAGATAGACGGTTCCGTACTTAGCCCACAGGCTGCCGATATCGGATAGAAGCTGTGATAACATATGTATTTCCTCAGTATGGACAATTATTCACTCAGCGGCTGAATCTTGATCGCTTCCTGCATCAGGGCGTTGAAATCATCAGCGGTCTTGTCTTTCAGATAAGCGTCAATCGCGTTCTTCAGAACGGCATTACCCTTCTTAACGGAAATACCGATATTGATTTCTTCTTCGGAAACGTTGAAATCATCTCCGCTGCCGGTGAAATCAAGGATTACCAGGTCAGGATAAGCGATAACAGCCCCCTGGGCGGTCGGCATATCGGTACAGACAAAGTCAACTGTTCCGGATTCAACCGCCATTAGCATCGCGGGAGCGGATTCAGCAGGCATCCCGATTTTTGCGTCCGGAATCTGGGGCAGGCAGGAATCATACCAGATGGTACCCCTCTGGCTTGTGCAGGATCCGCCTTTCAGGTCGGAAATGCCTTTCGCGCCGGCAAAGGCGCTGTCTTTTTTAGCCAGGCACACAATCGAAGCATACAGATACGGTCCGGCAAAATCAACGGATTCCATCCGCTCGGAAGTCATGCTCTGTCCGGCGATAACGGCGTCACACGTGCCGGATTGCACAGCGGGAATCAGGGAATCCCAGTCAAGCTGCATGATCTCCAGTTTCCAGCCGTTCGCTTCACAGATTGCCTTGGCCGTCATAACGTCATAACCGTTGGCGTAAAGCACGGAATCCTTAATCGGCACAGCGCCGTTGGAATCGTCCGGCTGTGCCCAGTTATAAGGAGCGTAGGCGCATTCCATGGCAACGGTCAGAACGCCGTCTTCGAGCCCTGGAACAGATTCGGTCTTTTTCGCACCGGGTTTAATAACAAACACAATAACCAGGACCACTGCGATCACAGCGATCAGAGCAATCAACGCGATCAGTTTCTTATTCATTTCCATTCCCTCCGATTTTGACAGATGATGCCAGAACAACAATATGTTTCTGAACTTATTCAATTTTATCTTGTAAATATAACCTGTACAAGTTTTTTTCATGTACAGGCAATTCTGTGTATTATGTGTTCCCTGTCGTCTTTTCCCGTTTCCTGGCTTCCCGGCGCAGAATAATCTTTTCGAGCAATATGGTGAATACGCCGACAATCAGATAAAGATAATAAGTGAAAAAGCGCCAGATCAGTAAAGCCAGACCGATCGTGCCGTTTTTGAAAATACCTTGGAAATAAAGGAGGAACCCGCCTTCCTGAGCGCCGCTGGCGCCGGGAAGCGGTGTATAGCTGGCGCTGACAAACAAAAGGCAGCTGATCGTCAGCACCTGATACCAGGGCGTACCGCTCATGCCAAACGCATAGTAAACAAATACAGTCGTTCCGAAAAGAGCCAGCAGACCGATTGTCGAGCATGCAAACTGCAGCATGATCTGTCCGGGTGAATGCATGAGATCCAGCAGAGCGGTATGGTAGGTATCAAGAACTTCCGTCACTTTGGAAACAGCGGCTTCCCTGTTCCGGACCAGATGAAGCTTTTCCAGGAATCTGATCATCATTTCAGCAAATTTCTGAACCCAGTTCCGTTTGAAGGCAGCAAGCAGCACGAGCGGTACGGCGGCAAAGTTGATCACCCATCCGATTCGTACCAGCCAGATCGCGCCGGCCAGCTGCTGATGAACAAAGTCTCTGTTCAGAAAATAGAGCACAAGCGCGATAACGGAGGTCATGGTCTGATTCGTGATAAAACGAATCGTTACAGCCATGGTTCCGTATCCGACGGGAATGCCGGCTTTTCTCATTGAATTAACCTGCATCGGCTGGCCGCCGGCTGAACTGGGAGTGATATTGCAATAGTAGAACCCAATCAGCGCAACATTCACAGCACGGCCGATACTGATTTTGAATCCCTGCCCTCTGAGATAGAACCAGTAATTCATTCCGTCGCAAACTGTATAAACCAGCCAGCAGCCGAAAATGCCGGCCAGCCA
This sequence comes from Christensenellales bacterium, assembly GCA_045112195.1. GTDB lineage: Bacteria > Bacillota > Clostridia > Christensenellales > Aristaeellaceae > Aristaeella. The sequence continues at coordinate 20,702 of JBGUHQ010000031.1, forward strand.
GTACAGATTCATCTCTTTGATAGCGTCCCACGCGTTTGTCAGATCTTCATTGCTGAAAGCAATAAAAAATACAGCGGTAATGGAAAGAGCGATGAACAGAAAACTCAGGAATTTCTTGAGTCCGGAGCTCATACGTTCCTCCTTTCACCGCCTTATGGCGAGTTCAGTATATCTAAATTATTTTATCTTATTCTTTATGCTCTGTCCAGTTATCATCCCTGTAAAACCTGAAAGCACGGAAATCAAACGAACTACCGGGCAGGAAAACGAAAGATACGCTGCAGCAGCCGGAGGGTACTTTCACTTCAAAACATTGCACACTGTCCCCAGTTCCTTTGTATTCCGCTGCTGTTACAGTTTCTTCTCCCTGATTGTTTCTGATTCGCACATTGATCGTATTGACCGGTAATTCCGTATGGCCGCTGATTTCCAACACGACAGGACCGCTGATTCCGAAATCCATGTCTTCCCAGGTCAGCGTGACATTGTTTCCGATATCGGTGACGGTTTCCCCTTCGCGCCTGAATGAATCGCCGTAAATGCTGTCGGCGCTTCCGGCAGGATGGTCAATATAGGCGTTTGTCTGTCTTTCAAATTTAAAGCCCTTCATATGGACCTTATCCCTCATTCTGAAGCAAAGCGTCCTTACGCCGTTCATCCGTTCGGGCAGCTGCCATGTTTCCGGTTGATAAACGTTCCATATGCTTGGTTTCTGATAGTTCAGAACAGTGATCAGCCTTAAGTCCTGCCCGGGAGAAGACGCCCACAGTTCAAGATCATAAGGCCGGCTGTCCAGTGCGAAAATATCAGCGGTAATCCGGTCCGACCCGGCTTTGCCGAAATCCACACAGCTGAACCCGGCCATGCTTTCACCGTCTCTTGAGAAAGCAATACCCTTTTCGTTTCCTGCACCGATGTCCCCCTCATGAAGATCATACAATCCGGCCGAGATGTATGCATACGGATCAAGCGCCGGTGAGCCGATTCCGGAAGCGGTAAACTCAATCTGGCTGATAAAGGCACATTGTCCTTCTTCCATACAGAGCGCCCGGAGATAATACTCCCCGTCGCCGTCCGCGTGCACTGTGACAATCCTATCCCCCGCTTCGACCCGGACAAAGGGAGATTCAATACCTGCCGCATTTACGGCCTGCCATATGATTCCATCGGTTTCCGCGTTTTCAGGCAGAATCCTGTAAGTGAATCGGCATTTGCGTACAGATGCGTTCAGGGCAGTAGAATCCAGAGCTTGAATCTGTACCCTGCGCGCCCGGATTTTTTCAGGCATCTGCGAACAAACAGCCTGCTGAACGCAGGATACACCCTGCCTCATTGCGGCCGAGCAGACCGGAATCCGGATCACAGCGGGTTCCGTACCCTGTCTGTGCACAGAAACGAGAACGTCTTCATCTTTTCCGTTCGACGCAATAATGAGCAGCAGTTTCCCGGAAAAAAGGCGCCTGCAGTCCGCCTTATAGCTGTCAGGATCCGTTGAGTCTCCGTTGTCTGTCCCGACCAGGCGGCCTCCGCCGGTTACGGTGATTTTTACCCTGTCACGGGCATTTTCGACCGGATGGCCATCTGCGTCCTCAGCATTTACTGTGACAAAAACAAGATCCCATCCGTCGGCATGAAGGCAGGGATCTTCGCAGGAAAGCGAAAGGTGATCCGTATCGCCGGATGTAAACCGTCTGTCTTCACAAACCCTGTTCCCGGCTGAATCATAACCGACTGCTTTCAGTTCGCCGGGACTGAACGGCAGCTTCCACGAAGGAATACACCTTTCATAATCAAGCAGGTCAACCTGTTTTTTGCCAAGAGACCTATCGTTCAGGAACAATTCTGCCTCAGCGCAGTTTGTCATTACCGGGATATCAATCATCTGGCCTGGATTCCAGTCCCAGGAGACGCCGATATGGATCATCGGTGCGCCGGTCCAGAATGCCTGGAAAAGATAAAAGGCATCTTTCGGGAAGCAGGCCGTATCAGCCTGCCCGAAATAGCATGATCGCGTATGGTACGGCGTCGGCTCACCGATATAATCTATCCCGCTCCAGATAAACTGTCCCATGCTGAATGGCTGTTTTACGTCATCGATCAGGATCTTCTGAAGGCTTTCCGCACCCCAGCTTGTATTGCTGTTTCCAAGCGCGGAGCACTGCCTGTCCGCGTCGCTCATGATGCTCTGTCCAATCGGAAAATGGTATATTCCCCTGCTTGAAAGAACGCTGGCCGTTTCGCTGCCGTAGATTATCCATGACGGATGATCGGCATGGTGCTGCTCATAGAGTTTTTCTCCATAATTATATCCGACTGCGTCCACATATTCCGCGCAGCGCTGTCCGCCTTCCCAGGGCATATAATTGCATCCGAAGGTAGTCAGGGCATGGCCTTCCGGATCGTGAACCCTGACCTCCGCCGTCAGCAGTTTTGTGACCTCTGTACCTCGCAAATCCGCATGGATATCATAAATCTCGTTTCCGATAGACCACATAATCACACATGGATGAATCCTGTCCCGGCGGATCCAGGAAGCAACATCCTGCCTGTACCATGTCTGGAAAAACCTGGCGTAATCATTTTCTGTCTTCGGTCTTTCCCACATATCAAACGCTTCGTTAACAACGAGGATGCCCATCTCATCGCACAGGTCAAGGAACCGCGACGCGGGAGGATTATGACTCGTGCGGACGGCATTCACACCCATTGCCTTCATCAGGTTCAACTGACGTCTCGCCGCCTTTTCGTGAAACGCGGCGCCAAGAGCACCCAAATCGTGATGAAGACATACGCCTTTCAGTTTCATAGCATGTCCGTTTAGGCGGAAACCTTCATCGGGACCAACGAAAACAGACCGAAGTCCGGTTTTAATTGTTTCGATATGTTGTCCATAGCTGATCTGCAGGTTGTAAAGATACGGATCTTCAGTGCTCCATGTCCTGGCGTCAGGAACAGATAAAACAGCCTCTGCTGTACCGTTGGATACCATTCCTTTCGCAGTTGCAGCCAGGTCTCCGCTTTGCGTTATCAACGTACATAAAAATGGCTGCTCTGTATTTCCGTTAATTTCAGCGGATACCTTCAGTGTCCACTTTCCGTCTGTTTCTTTTTCTGTCAGATTGATTCCGTCCGGAACTATATGATTTTCCGGAAGCGTAATCAGAAAGACATCCCTGTAGATTCCGCTTCCGGAATACCATCTGGAATTCGGGCTTCTGTGCCGTATATGTACTGTCAGGGTGTTTCCCCCAGGTCTTATCTTCCCTGTGAGCGGCACATCGAAAGCGGTGTATCCGTACGGATGGGTACAGATCTTTTCTCCGTTCAGCAACACGTCACAGTCCATATAGACGCCGTCAAAACGAATCATCACGATCGGATCATGATCTTCCGGCAGGTCAATTGTCCGTCTGTACCATGCGTCCGCGTCTTCATACAGGTCGTCCTGCCAGATCAGCCAGTCGTGTGGAAGATCCACCGGTTCAAAAACAGCTTCATCCGTATCAGCAAATGTACTGCCCGAAGGTAATTTTACAAAAGACCATCCATCATTAATCAGTTTCCGCATAATATTCTCCAACTGTCTTATTCCATTTTCAGGCTTCGGTTCATCAGTTCTCTGACAACGTTGGACGGCTGTGCGTGATCAACAACAATAGCGCGTACGGCGTTAATCAGAGGCATGTCCATCCCGAATCTTTCACACAGTGCAATGGCCGCCGGAAGCGCATTCATACCTTCCACTACCATACCGATTTCCTGAACAGCCTCATCAACAGATTTTCCCTGGCCGATCAGAAACCCGGCACGATTGTTTCTTGAGTGTTGACTGGTGGCAGTCACAATGAGATCTCCGATCCCGGCCAGTCCGAAGAACGTCTTTTCCCGGCAGCCCATTGCAAGGCCGAGCCTTCTGATCTCTTCCATACCCCTGGTGATCATGGCGGCACAGGTATTGTCGCCGTATCCGAGTCCCCGCGCAATTCCGACAGCCAGTGCCTCGACGTTTTTCAGCGCACCGCAGATCTGCACGCCGCGGACATCCGGATTGACATACGGTCGGATGCAGGTTCCGTCAAACAGCATTTGAACCTTTTTGGCCGCCTCCAGATCTTCGCAAGCACAGACAATCAAAGTCGGAAGGTCCTTCGCTACTTCTTCGGCGTGGGTGGGACCGCTCAGCGCCACAACCGTGTTCGTCTTTCCTGCTTGTTTCAACTCATCACCGATCACTTCGGTCAGCGTCATCAGCGTCTGGCTTTCAATTCCTTTCGCCGCGCTGATCAGGATGGTTTTTTGTTCGACTTCAGGCGCGAAATCCTTTGCGGTAGCCCTGGTATAGACAGATGGGACCGCCATAATCAGGAAGTCTGCTCCTGACGACGCTTCTTTGATATCTGTTGTAAACAGGACTGAGCCCGGAATTTCTGACCCGGGAAGATTGGGATGTTTTCTAGTCAGCGAAAGCCGGTCCGTTTCCTCCTGGAAACGGCTCCATATACAGACATCCAACCCTTTCAACGCCAGGATTCTCCCAAGCGCAGTACCCCAGGTACCGGCTCCTGCCACAGTGATTTTCATTGCTCAGTTTCCTTTCTTCTTTCCGGGATTTCCCTGTTCCGCTTTGTATTCAAGATGCAGCTCGTTTATGGACGCGTAGCTGCCCTGTATATTCAGCTGGTATTTCAGGTGAATATTCCCTTCCGTCCGGCCGAAACGGCAAGCTGCTTCTTTGGTAAAGACCGCCATGTCCATTTCGCCGTAGGGTGTATGGTAAACGCCTTCAAACCGCTGTCCCTTCGCGAAAACCATCGTGCTGGAAAATTCCCCTTTCCGCTCCATGGTAATCTTTCCGTCTCGCAGTGACAGTGAAATGTCTGATTTTGTAATCTCACCGGTTTCCTCGTCCTGCTGAGATTCGACATACTGAAGCAGTGCTTCTTCCGGATTCGAATAGCTGAGATTGCCTATCGTCATAAACTGGATAGGATAATCAGGCGTATGATCGTATCTGGCGATTGCCAGCAGATTAATAAATACCGGCGTATGGTTTTTCACCGTTTTCCGGACTCCTTTCTCATAGTATCTTCAGTTTACATCCGACACCTCTGTTTTGCAAGTCAGACGGTTCCCGGAGCTACTGCTTTTTCTTGCGTTTTCCGGCATACGGCTGTATCATTCATCTATCAGATATTCGGAGGGAAACATGATTCTGGAAGCTTTCGCAAAGATCAACTGGTCGCTCGATATCACCGGTATCCGGGAAGACGGTTACCACTTGATGGATATGATTATGCAGCCGGTTTCCCTTTCAGACGAAATCATCCTTGAACCCGCCTCGTCTCTTTCGATTACTACGGGCGGATGGCCTCCTTCCCGCGCAGATGAAACCAATCTCGCATATCGCGCGGCGCTTGCCTTGAAGAACGAAACCGGTTACAACGGCGGTGCCCGGATCCATGTGCAGAAGAAAATCCCAATCGGTGCCGGAATGGGAGGCGGCAGCACAGACGCGGCTGCTGTCCTGTACGGCCTGAACCGGATGTGGAACACAGAGCTTTCTGCTCCTGATCTGGAAAGGATCGGCCTGGCGCTCGGCGCCGACGTTCCTTTCTTTATCCGCGGCGGCCTGACCCGTACGCGCGGAATCGGTGAACAGCTGGAAAACCGTCAGTGCAAGTATAATTACTGGCTTGTCGTCATTCAGCCTTGTCCCGGGCTGAGCACAGGGCAGGTTTTCAGCCTGTGGCACAAAAGTGAAAGCGTCATACATCCGGAAACGGACAAGGCGCTTCGCGCGTTGGAATCCGGAAGTCTGGATGATCTTTGCGCCAGTCTGGGCAATGTGCTGCAGCCGGTATCTGAAATGCTGCGGCCTGAAATTGTCGATGCATGTTCTGCGCTCTCGTCGCAGGGAGCTGTTTTCGCAGGTATGACAGGAAGCGGCAGCGCCGTTTTCGGTGTTTTCCGTTCCTCAGCAACTGCCGGTAAAGCTTACCGAAATCTCGTTTCGAACTATAAAACGATCTTTCTCTGTCATACTCAGCATGACAGTGTGCGGATAACCCAGGAATAGGAGTCCCCGTTTATGAAGAAAACTCTCGGTTGCCTTCGCAGGGCCGATCAGGATTTTCACCTGATAGAGTCTGGAGACAAAATTGCTGTCGGCGTTTCCGGCGGCAAGGATTCGCTGCTGCTGCTCCACGCTCTGGGCCTGTACCGCCATTTTTCCCATAAGGATTTTTCCCTCCATGCTGTCACGGTTACCATGGGGCTTGAGCCCTTCGACCTGACGGGGATTCGTCGCCTTTGCGACGATCTGGGGATAGATTACTGCGTCCGGGAAACCGAAATCGGCAAAATTATTTTCGATTACCGGAAAGAGAAAAATCCCTGTGCGCTTTGCGCTAAAATGCGCAGGGCCGTCCTTGCGAACACCTGTGTGGAGAAAGGTTTCAACAAACTTGCGCTCGGTCACCACCGTGAAGACGCAATCGAAACGCTTCTCATGTCCTTGTTTTATGAAGGCCGTTTTCACACCTTCCATCCCCGTACCGAAATGAGCCGTACAGGAATCACCGTCATCCGTCCGCTTGTTTATCTTCCTGAAAGCCATGTGAAGCATATGACCCATGTGCTGGACCTTCCTGTTGTTGAATCTCCCTGCCCCGCCAACGGTGAAACAAGGAGAGCAGAAATGAAAGAACTCATGCGAAAGCTTCGGCAGATCTATCCGGACGCGAACGAGCGTTTTCTGCACGCGCTCCGGCAGGACCGTTACGACCTGTGGCAAAAGAATTCTTCACCGGATCTGTCTTCTTCCGAAGAGATGAATTCTTAGCGTTTTTTAATCGGTTTTTCCTTTCTTTTATATTTTCAATGTGGTATAATCTCTTCTGATATTCAGGCAAGGAGACAGAGACGTGAGCAAGAAGAATCCCAACAGCAATAAAAAATCCGGCGGAGCCGGGTTTATCATTACACTGCTCATCCTGTCCTCTCTCAGTGGTTTTTCTTTTGGCGGCATTATCGCCGGCGTCCTGCTCGGTCTTGGAATCGGCAAGATCACCAGCATCATGGGCAGCGGGCTTGATACCACGACGCATAACCGCCGCGACCGCGAAAGGCAGGCTATTGAAGAAGAAAACGCCCGCAAGCAGGCGGAAGAACGTACCCGTCAGCTTGCCGCTGAAGCGGAAGCCAGAAAGCGTGAAGAAGCCAACCGTATTCCGCTTACGGGCGATAAGATTGCTGATCAGGTCATCACAACCGGACAGGATATGCTTGAAACCATAAAAAGAGAAAACGCTGCTATCCCCGATCAGGAACTGTCCGAGCAAATGAATAACCTTGCCATCAAATGCGAGCAGATATTCCGCACCGTGTCTGAAGCTCCCGCGAAGGCCCCGCAGGTTCGTAAGTTCATGAATTATTACCTTCCGACAACACTCAAAATGCTTGCCAATTACCGAACCATGCAGCAGCGCGGTGTTTCATACGGTGAGATGAAAGAAGCGCGTGACACCACCGTCCATGGCATGAACCTGATTCTTACCGCCTGTCAGAAGCAGATCGATAATCTTCACCGGGACAACATGCTTGATATCTCCACGGATATCGATGTGCTGGAACAGATGCTTAAGCGCGACGGCTTCACTGATAATGAAATCGTCACAAACGCACGTACCGCCGCGGAAGCCCAGATGAGATACTCATCCGCTCCGGTGATGAATTTCCCTGTCGAATCCGATGCGGCTGAATCTCAGTCCGCCGCCGGATCCGCTTCTCAGCAGGAATAAGCCTATATTTTCAACCGTAACAAAGGAGGAAATGAACCATGTCCGAATCCAATCCCATGCCTCAGCTTTCCCTGGCTCCCAGCGCTCCTGTACCGGAAGTTGAACCGGCCGTGACCGAAAGTATTCAACAGGCTGCCGCGCCTGTTGAGGAACAGGCGCCCGGGCTTGATGAAAGCCAGCTGACTGATGCTGAAAAGAAAGCAATTGACGACTTCATCAACAAAGTTGATATTACCAATCCGGATCATGTTCTCCTCTTTGGAGCCGACGCGCAGAAAAAAATCGCCGATTTCTCCCAGACCGCACTTGATGCCGTCAAGACGCAGGAAACCGGTGAAGTCGGAAACATGCTTGTCAACCTGGTTGCCGAGCTGAAAGGCTTCAAGAAGGACACGGAAGAACCCAAGGGCCTCTCAAAGCTGTTCAGCAAAGCTGAAGACAAGATTGTCCGGATGCAGGCTCGGTACAACAAAGTTTCCGTCAACGTTGAAAACATCGCCTCCTCCCTGGAAGGATACCAGGCGCAGCTTCTGAAGGACGTCGCCATGTTCGACCGCCTTTACGACCAGAACAGCGACTACTTCCATCAGCTGACTTTGTATATCATCGCCGGCGATAAAAAGCTGAAGCAGATCCGCGAAACTGATTTGAAAGAGCTTCTTGATAAAGCTGCCGCAAGCGGAGACGCGATGGATGCTCAGAAAGCGAATGACCTGGCTGCCCAGTGTGACCGTTTCGAGAAGAAACTGTATGATCTGAAACTGACGCGTCAGGTTGCCATTCAGATGGCTCCTCAGATCAGGCTGCTCCAGAATAATGACAGTCTTCTCGTTGAACGGATTCAGTCCACGCTTTCCAACACGCTTCCGCTTTGGAAGAGCCAGATGGTCCTCGCTCTCGGCATGCATCACTCTCAGGAAGCGCTTAAAGCTCAGACTGCCGTAACGGATATGACCAACGAACTGCTTAAACAGAACGCCCAGGCGCTGAAAGTCGGCACCATCCAGACCGCCAAAGAAGCGGAGCGCGGAATTATTGATATTGAAACGCTGATCCAGACCAACCAGGATCTGATCGACACCATTAACGAGGTAATGGAAATACAGTCCCAGGGCCACACAAAGCGTATCGAAGCAGAAAAGACCCTGTACTCCATGGAGGCCGAGCTGAAAAAGAAGCTCCTCTCCACCAGAATCTGATCGGTACCCATCCCGGCACGGCATGACTTGCATTGCCGTGCCGGTTTTACTTCATGAAGAAAGGAACGGTAAGCTATGCGTGTGATCGGAATCACTGGGAGCATTGCTTGCGGAAAATCAACCGTATGCGCTGAAATCTCCCGCCGTGGATATCCGGTCATTGACGCCGATCTCCTTTCCAGGGAACTGACCGTCCCCGGCGGACCGGTCATGAAAGAAATCCGCGCGGCATTTGGCGAGCGGTATATTCAATCCGATGGCTCCTTAAACCGCCGTGAAATGGGACGTCTGGTCTTTTCTGAACCCCGGGCCAAAGACCGTCTTGACCGGATTATGGCGCCTTATCTGAAAACGCTTACACTCGAAAGAATTGAAAAGATCCGTGCTTCCGGTGCTTTGCTGTGTTTCCTGGACTATCCTCTTCTTTATGAAAAAGGGTATGACCGTTATTGTGATACGGTCTGGTGTGTCTGGCTTCCTGAAGATCTCCAGCTACAGCGTTTGATGGACAGAAACGGATATACCCGCGAGGAAGCGTACAGCAGGATGCGCGCCGCTCTCTCTTCCGACGAGAAAGCAAACCGTTCCCCTGTCGTCATCGACAATTCCGGCCTGCTGGAGGATACTGTCCAGCAGATAGAAGATCAGCTGAACACGGAGCTTTCCCGTTCCGGCTCCGTACCACGCCGCCGCAGATCTGCGGGAACCGTGCCTGAATCTTTTCCGTTTAATCATATGATTCCGGTCCAGCCTTCCGTTTCTGCACCGCCGTCCGTTTCTGTCGGTCAGCCCTCTCAGGCGCCTGTTTCCGCACAGCCCATCGGATTTGAACGTCCTGAATCAGGACGGAAAAAGGCTTCCAACCGTAAAACCGCCTGGCAGATACCGGTTTGGATCCGTGTTTCTCTGATTTCCCTGGCTGTTATCCTAACCTTGTCTTTTACAGCGCAGATGTTGATGAACGCATATCTGACAAACAGACAGCAGGAACATGAGGATGAACAGAGAGCAATCGATGAGCAATACCCGCTGATGTATGTGGATGAAATCAAAAAAATCGCGGCGGAATATAACCTGTCTCCTTCCCTGATTGCAGCGGTCATCCGAAATGAAAGTTCTTTCAGGCCGACTGTAGAATCCTCTGTCGGCGCCCGCGGGCTGATGCAGCTGATGCCGGACACATCAGAGTGGATTGCCCATAAACTCCGGCTTGATGATTATCGTTTTGATAAGCTTTACGATCCCGAAACAAATATTCGGTTCGGATGCTGGTACCTGAATTATCTCAGCACACTTTTCAACGGTAATCCGCTGTGCGTCGTCTGCGCTTATCACGCCGGCCAGGGAGAAATTGCTTCCTGGCTGGCCAACCCGCTTTACAGTACTGATGGTGTCACGCTGAACGCAGATAATCTGCCAGAAGGCCCCACCAAACAATATGCAGGGAGAGTAATAAGAGATTATGGCATTTACCAGGCAAAATATTTTGACCAGACTGTTTCTGATTCTGCTGCTGACAACGCTGCTGATTCCCGCTGATCCTGCTTTGGCAGAAAACATCGGACCCAGTATCACGATCGGAATCCAGAGCACAAAAACGCTGACTTTGCGGCCTTTTGAGCCGCAGGAAAGGGACATCCTGTCCATTTATAACGTTGTCTATGACAGTCTGATTACAATAGATGACGATTACCTTCCTCAGGGATGCATCGCCGAAAGCTGGGAAGAAAGCTCCGGCGGAAAAACTTGGATCTTTCATTTGCGCAATGACGTCCGTTTTTCAGACGGAACGCCGCTGACGGCAGCCGATGTCGTTGCTTCTGCAAACTACATCCTGGACAAAGCCCGTGATGAAAACATCACCGACCACGGTTTCTATAGCAACCTCAATTATTTTGTCAAAAGCTTTTCAGCCAAAGATGACCACACGGTAGTAGTAACGGCAAAAAAAGGCAATTCCGATACCAGGTATTATTTCGGTCTTCTTTATCAGATGACGTTTCCGATTGTTCCTGCTTCGCAGGTATCCGCCGATAACCCCTGCGGCAGCGGTCCCTATGTTGTCAGCCAGTTCCAGGCCGGAGATTTTATGGTTCTGGAAGCGAACACCAACTGGTGGAAAACGCAGCCGTATGTCCGGCAGATTATGATATCCTTTCATGACGCGCCGAAAGCTGTCATTGACAGTTATGAATACAATCGTGTGGACGCAATTTTCACCCGCTCCATCGCAGGCGCCCAGTATAAAACCGGAACCCAGTCCGTTTCCATGTCATATCGGACCAATCAGCTCGAATGCCTGCTGACAAACAACTCGTCCTGGGAACTCACTCCTGCGGTTCGCAAAGCCATCCGTTATGTCATTGACCGCAAAAAAATCATCTCCAGCGTCTATTCCGGCATGGCTGTTCTCACGAACTTCCCCTTTTATCCGGGTACCTGGATGTATAACGACGGTCTGGATTCCCAATTCACCGTCAACCTGGATGAAGCCAGACGCCTTCTGGCGGAAGAAGGATGGGAGGATTCCGATGACAACGGCATACTGGACAAGCTCAACAGCGAAGGGAAGCTAAGAAACCTCAAGCTGCGCTTTTATGTTTATGAGGAGCCTGATAACGACGTTCGCCTCGAAGCCGCGAATCTGATCGCGGAACAGCTTGCACAGGTCGGAATAGAGTGCAATGTCGAACCGATGACACTCGCCAACGTCAGGGAAAAACTGAGAGCCGGCTCTTACGATCTGGCTCTGATCGCTATCGCTATGGACGTGTGTCCCGATCCCGGTTTTATGCTGATGAAAGGAAACACCGGTAATTATACCCGTTATAAAAGCGACCGGATGACAGCGCTTTGTAACGATCTGAGAATAGAAGTTACTCAGAACGGCTACCGTCAGAAGCTGATGGAAATACAGTCGCTTTTCGCGGAGGACTGCCCGTTTATTTGTTTGTATTACAGAACCGGTTATGTTATCACCCGTTATATGTATACTACCTGTCGTGACGTTCGGGAATACGAGTTGCTTCGCGGAATCGCCAGCTTCTCCCCGTGATTGTCGTTTGAAAGGAGCTTCATAATGGAATGGATTGAACTGATTGTTCACACGACGACAGAAGGATCGGATCGGGTTTCCGGCATTCTGACCGATTACGGAGCGTCAGGAACAATGATTCAGGACCGTGCTGATATTCCCGATCCGGGAAAACCTCACGGCATCTGGGAGATTATTGATTCATCCCTGCTTGACAATATGCCTCAGGATGTTCTTGTTCACGCGTGGTATCAAGCCGATTCCTCATTCCCTTCCGTTCTTGAGTCAATCCGAAACCGCCTGGAAGAACTGCCGAAATCTGACGCGGAAACCATACTTTTCGGCACGCTGAAAATTGATACGGTTACTGTCGATGATCAGTCCTGGACCGGTATCTGGAAAAAATACTTCAAACCGTTTCACTCTTCGGAGCATGTTGTAATCAAGCCCACATGGGAACCCTATACCCCTGATGAAAACGACATTGTTATTGAAATCGATCCCGGTATGGCTTTCGGCAGCGGAACCCATGAAACCACCGGAATGTGCCTGTCTTTGCTTGAGGAGGTTATTCACGGCGGCGAAGAAATCATTGATGTCGGAACCGGAAGCGGTATCCTTGCCATCGGGGCAGCCAAACTCGGCGCCGGCCATGTCCTTGCTATTGATATTGATCCCGATGCGGTGAAAGTTGCCGGTGAAAATGTCCTTCATAACGGCGTTGATCAAATCGTATCTGTCCGGCAGGGCAACCTTCTTGATCGTGTTTCCGACGTCTGTGATATCTGTGTGGCCAATATCATTTCCGATGTGATCATTTCTTTTGCCGCCCCGCTCATCAATCATATTCGTCCGGGCGGACTGTTTATTTGCAGCGGTATTGTCACTGTCAGAAGCGATGAAGTCGCCCGGGCCATTGAAGACGCGGAGTATGAAATTCTGAAAAAAGCAACCCGGGGTGAATGGACCGCCTTTCTTTGCCGGAGGACTGTCTGATGCACAGATTTTACGCTGAACCTGATCAGATTCTGGACGGTCTTGTCGAATTGTCCAGGGACGATACCCGGCATGCGCTAACCGTGCTCCGTCTGAAGCCCGGCCAGCATGTGGAGATGATTATGAACGGCCTTCGCAGCGACGCGGAAATCGTATCAGCAGGCACAGACGGCGTCAGCGTACGTATTCTGTCCGATTTGCCTTCAACAGAACCTTCCCTGTCTGTTACGCTCTATCAGGGGCTTCCGAAGGCCGATAGAATGGACCTGATTGTCCAGAAATCAACGGAACTCGGTGTGGCCAGGATCATCCCTGTACTTATGGAGCGATGTGTTGTCCGCCCCGATCCGAAGGATACAGAGAGAAAAACCGAACGCTGGAGAAAGATCGCCCGTGAAGCCGGAAAACAGTCCGGACGCTGCGTCATTCCTGAGATTGCTTCCCCTGTCCCGATAAGCCGTCTGACAGCCTTACCCAGCCTTCCGGAAGTAAACATTGTCCCATGGGAAGAATCCTCCGGTTACGGACCGCTCGCTTTTCAGAAGGATCATCCTGTACTTTCTTCACTCGGCATCCTGATCGGTCCCGAGGGTGGTATTGACAAAAAAGAAATAGCTTTATTGCAATCTGCCGGTTTTATTCCAATCACACTCGGGAAAAGAATACTGCGTACTGAGACAGCAGGCCCTGCCGTCCTGTCTTCCATCATGAGTCTGTACGGGGAAATGGAGTAATCATGCCAGTTATTGCCGCCCACACACTTGGTTGCAAGGTGAATCAGTATGATACCCAAGCAATGCTTGAGCTTTTCCTGCAGGATGGGTATCAGGTGGTTTCCGTTGATCAACCTGCGGATGTTTATCTCATTAACACATGCACGGTAACGGGCACCGGCGACAAAAAATCTCTTCAGCTCATCCGGAAAATCCGTCGGGATTATCCGTCTTCCCTGTTGATTGTCTGCGGTTGTATGGCTCAGCAGCGGGGAGAGGAACTGCTGTCAACAGGAGCCGATCTGATCATCGGTACGCAGCGGCGCAGTGAAGTGGTAACGCTTCTCAATCAGGTTAAACAGACTGGCAGGCCGCTTTGCGCTGTTTCTCCTCTCCTGAATAATCAACCATTTGAATCCCTTTCTGTCAGCGCATTGAATGAACACACACGCGCCGTCATGAAGATTCAGGAAGGCTGCGGCAATCACTGTTCTTACTGTATTATTCCGTCAGTTCGCGGACCGGTTCGTTCCAGACCCATTGAAGAAATCCGCCGTGAAGTCCTTCGGCTGAGAGACGCAGGGTTTTCGGAAGTTGTCCTTACCGGCATACATCTTTGCTCTTACGGTCGCGATCTGCAGCCTGTTCTGTCACTGATTGACGCCGTTCGTGCCATTCAGGAAACAGAAGGCATTCTCCGCATCCGGCTTGGTTCTCTCGAGCCGACTGTCGCGACACGGGAGTTTGCGTCTGCTCTGCGAAAAGCGGACAAAATCTGTCCCCAGTTCCACCTGGCCCTGCAATCCGGCAGCGATACTGTTCTGGCTCGTATGCGCCGCCGTTATAATACCGCTCAGTATCTGCAGGCCGTGGATAACCTGCGCCGCGAATTTCCCCACGCCGCCTTTACCACAGATATTCTTACCGGATTCCCCGGCGAAACGGAAGATGAGTTTGAAGAAACAAAGCAGATGATCGAAAAAGTCGGTTTTGCGCGCATCCATGTATTCCCCTATTCTCCCCGTCCTCATACGCCTGCCGCGCAAATGCCCGAGCAGCTTCCGGCAAAGGAAAAAGAACGCCGAACAAGGGAACTGATCAATCTTGGCCACCGCGTCGCTTCAGATTACCTTTCAACCTGGATCGGACTTGAAACCATGCTCATTCCTGAAGAAACAGTTGATGGATGCTGGGAAGGATATACGCCTGAATACATCCGCGTACGCTTGAATAAAGATGATTGTTGTAATCCCGGACAGCCTGTAACCGTCAGGCTTTTGGATGCGGATCCACCCGTTATGTGCGGTAAGATCATAGATAAATAAATATGAAAGGATGACTGAATTCATGGAAAACTGCCTGTTTTGTAAAATTGTAAAAGGAGAAATTCCCTCACAGAAAGTATTTGAAAACGATTATGTCTACGCCTTCCGGGATATTAATCCGCAGGCGCCGGTACATGTTCTCGTGGTTCCTAAAAAGCATTTTTCCTCACTTGATGATACGGATTGCGCTGAAGACCGGGATCTGGCGGAATGCCTCCGCGCCGTCCGTACCGTAGCTGCGCAGGAAAACCTTTCCGGCGGATACAGGGTTGTTTCGAACTGCGGACCCGATGCCTGTCAGTCTGTTCAGCATCTTCACTTCCATATTCTCGGCGGTATAAAGATGGCTGAACGGATGTCCTGAAGCCTTTTCGCCTGCTCTTCCCCATTGTCTCTGACGGTATGTTTATGAAAAAAAGTTGACTCCGGTTCGCTTTGGCTGTATAATGCATTATGGTTTTCAGATTTCAGCGTGATGTCTGCAGGCCATTGTATTGAGCGAGGGGAGGGATAACAGTGTCCGAGGTTCGTATCCGCGAAAATGAGTCCCTGGAAAGTGCGCTCAAACGGTTCAAGCGGCAGTGCGCCCGCAGCGGCGTTCTCCAGGAAGTACGCAAACGCGAACATTACGAAAAGCCTAGCGTAAAACGCAAGAAAAAGGCTGAAGCCGCCCGTAAGCGCAAATGGTAATATTTTGAAAAGCTCCCTTCTCTTCGGAGAAGGGTTTTTCTTTTTCCTTCTTTTGCCAAATCCAACGTCAAAGCCTTGTCATTCAAGTGGTGTTTTGATATAATATAATTAATCTCTGATGAAAAGAGGATGACATGGTCTATTCGTTTGAGCTGATCAAACATGCTAATATTCGTTACCGTGAATATCTTCCTTCTTTGGCTGCCTGTGAACTGTTTGCCATGCTTTTCTCTCTTGGCATTTCCTGTGATATCAAGGCGGAAAATCTCGGTGGTTCCCATTTCCTCACATTTGAATGTCGTGAGCTGGCAGATACGGAAATATCATTCCTTTCCGGCCATAGTTCTGTTGTTTTTATGGCTGAGAAAAGAAACGGATCCCTGAAACCGTTGTCTGTCGTTTCCGGAGCATATTTTCCGGACGATCTTCCCGAGGTCATGAAATACAAAGGCAAGACCAGCGTGACCTTTACGCGGATGATGATCAATACCGCAGCCGCGCTTTCCGGATTTCGGAATCAGCAGTCTCCCCTCACCTTTTTTGATCCGGTGTGCGGACGCGGAACCGGATGTTTCTGCGCCCTGACCGCGGGAATGAACGCGGTTGGTCTTGATCTGGACCGGAAAGACATAAAAGAGGCCGCCGATTATTTTTCCCGCTATCTTCAGTTTCACAAGCTGAAGCATGAAACAAAGCACCATTCGCTGACATACGAAAGACAGGCTTTACCCGTTACTTCTTTCACCTTTGCGAATCGCAAAGATCTGTACCAGGCCGGAGACACACGGACGCTTACGCTGGCCTGCGCGGACACTGCTTCCTCTACCGCCTTTTTCAGAAAAGAGAAAGCGCACATTGCTGCCGCTGATCTTCCCTACGGAATTCAGCACGCTCCTCAGGAAGGCTCCAGGCCGGAATCCCTTCAGCGTTTTCTTTTTCGGGTGCTGCCCGCATGGAAACAATCGCTTTATCCCGGCGGTGTCCTGGCAGTCAGCTTCAATACGCTGACTCTCCCCACGGAACAGGTTCGGAATGCGCTCATCAGTTCCGGATTCAAACTTCCGGAAAACGACCTTTTTGCCTGTCTCCGGCATGAAGTAGAACATGCCGTTATCCGAGACGTTCTTTTTGCCCTGAACACAGAGGAGGAATTTGTTATATGACCTATGAAGAACTGAATGGAATGACTGTGCTTCAGCTTCGTAAGCTGGCGAAAGAGCATTCTGTGGTGCTCGGTGCCGGAATTGATAAGGCCGGAATTATCGAAAAGCTGCTTCCAATTCTTTCTGATGAGCAGAGCAGCGCATCAGCCTCAGACGACGCAGATCGTCTTTCTGAGCCCAAATTCCAGGCGGCATGGCATAATGCTGACACGCCCAGATACAGCGCCCGACCCGCCTATCAGGCGCCGGGCACTGCGCCGCGTCCTGCCTGGCAGAATACCACCCCTTCCGGACAGCATCTCACCCGCGAGCAACAGCATGCCCAACCGCTTCGTCCGGGCGGGTTTACGCCGCGTTTTGGCCCTTCAGCCAGCGCCGCTGCCCCTGCATCGGCTCCTGTTGACAACACGGAACAGGATTCTTCCGTTCCGTCATCTCCTCTGCCTGAAAAACGGATCGGTCATACGGCGGAATCTGCCTTCAGTCCCCGTTCCTTCGGTCCGCTTTCCAATCCTCCTCAGCGTGCTTCCGAACCCTTCTCCCCGATCCAGTCCCAGGATACCGGAATCCAGGCACCTACGCTTGAGGAACTCCTCTCTTCAGGCGATTATGAAGAAGGCGGAGGCATTCTGGAACTGCATCCTGATGGCTACGGTTTTCTCCGAAACGCTAACTTCCTGCCATCCACAAAAGACATTTATGTCTCGATGGCGCAAATCCGCCGTTTCGGTCTCCGTACGGGAGATTATATAAAAGGAAAAATACGTCCCCAGCGTGAAGGAGACAAATATGCGGCGCTTCTCTATATTTCCAGTGTAAATGACGTACCTGAAGAAGAGGCGTTTAACCGCCCGCTCTTTGACGAGCTTACGCCCGTCTATCCCTCCCGCCGGATTTCCCTTGAAAGCAAGGACGGGAAATCTTTCCCCGACATGAGACTCATCGATCTCATTGCTCCGCTCGGTTTCGGCCAGAGGGGATTGATGCTCTGTCCGCCGCAAACCGGCAAGACAGAAATCATGAAACATTTTGCATCGGTTGTCTGTGAAAATTATCCGGATATCAATGTACTGATGTTACTGATTGATGTCAACCCGGAGGACGTCACACTGCTTCGCGATGAAGTGTCCTGCCCTGTGCTTGCTTCAACATTCGACCAGACTCCGGAAGCACATCTGAGGCTGTCGGAAATCGTTCTTGAACGGGCAATGCGCCTGGTTGAGCAGAAAAAGGATGTCGTTTTACTTGTAGACAGCCTGACCCGTCTGGCGAAAATATATACAACCGCAGCCGCTCAGCAGGGTCGCAGCCTGCCCGGCATGGTCAATCCTTCAAGCCTTTTCCGGGCCAAACGCCTCTTCGGCGCCGCCCGTGCCTGCAAGGAAGGCGGAAGCCTGACCGTACTTGCCGCCATGGATATCGCGACCGGTTCCAAGGTTGATGATTCTGTTGTGGAAGAATTCAAAGGAACAGCCAATATGGAACTGATGCTTGATCAGAATGTTGCCAGGGCCGGTGTAACGCCATCGTTAAACCTGCAGCAAAGCTATACGAAAAACGCGGATATCCTCCTTGATGACCGGCAAAAGGAAGGGCTGACCCTGATCCGTACCATGCTCGGCAGTACGTCTTCTTCTGTTGCCATTCCGCAGTTGGTGTCCATGATGGATAAAACAAGCACAAATGAAGCACTGCTCCTGAAGATGAAAGATTGGTTTGCTTTGATGAACCGCTGACCTGGAGGATGCTATGGATTCAGTTTATGTGATCGGTCACAGAAATCCGGATACGGATTCTATCGTCTCCGCTATGGCATACGCCGCTCTCCAGAATGCGCTGGGCGGCGACCGCTACATCGCAGCACGTTACGGTCACCTGAATACAGAAACCCAGTTTTTACTGGACCGTTTCGGTTTTCAGCCGCCTGTTTATCTTCGTTCTGTCCGCACGCAGGTCGCTGATATTGATTTCGATACACCGCCCATGATCGGCGCGGGCGTTCCGGTTTCTTATGCATGGCGCGTCCTGCATAACAAAACGTATATTTCATCACTTCCGATCACATATGAGGACGGAAGGTTGTACGGTCTGGTCACAGCCGGAGGTATGGCTGAAAACGATATGAAATCAGTTTCCGATCCGGTCGTATCTTCCGTTCCTCTTTATAATCTGCTCAGCACGCTGGAAGGCCATATTATCAGTGATGACCCGGATCGATTCGACGAAATCTCCGGCGAAGTGATCGTTGCCCTGCCCGGTCATTCGTCCCGTATCCGCTCCGGTTCCATTGTACTGTGCGGTGATCAGAAAGACGTGGCGGATCTGGCAATAAAGGAAAAAGCCTCCTGCCTGGTTTTCTGCGGAACATCTCTCGGCGAACAGTACCGGAACGATACCTCTTCCACCTGCGTAATTGTCTGCCCCTACGATGCTTACCGGGCAGCCAGGCTGATATTTCAGTCCATCCCCGTCAGCCGTATCGCCTGTACAAGTAATTTGCAGTATTTCCATCTGACGGATTACCTGGACGACGTCCGCGAAGCCGTCATTCAGAGCCGATACCGTTCCTATCCTGTTCTGGATGAAGAAGACAAAGTCGTCGGAACGCTTTCCAGATATCATCTGATCCGTCCCCGGCGCAAAAAAATCGTCCTTGTGGACCACAATGAACTGGGCCAGGCAGTTGCCGGGCTGGACCAGGCTGAAATCATTGGTATCATAGATCATCACAGGCTTGCCGATGTTCAGACAGGCAATCCTGTTTATGTACGCAATGAACCTGTCGGTTCAACCACTTCGATCATTGCTTCAATGTACCAGGAGCATGGTTTGATGCCGTCCCCCGCTCTTGCCGGACTGATGGCAGCCGCTATTATCTCTGATACGGTTATGTTCAAAAGTCCGACCTGTACTCCCCATGACAAAACGCTTGCGGAAAGACTTGCGCGCCAGGCCGGAATTGACTGTGAAGAAATCGGAAAAGCAATGTTCTCCAGAGGCGTTTCAGCTGATATGCCTGCGGATGATCTGGTCAAATACGATATGAAGGAATTCCATCTTAGCACACATTCCCTTTCCATCTCCCAGATTACTACCGTCGATTCTGAACCGTTCCTGCAGATGAAAGATTCTTTTGTTTCTTCTCTCGGAAAGATCCGGAAGGAAAAGAATTACGATATTTGCCTGATGATGATTACCAACGTGCTGAAAGAAGGCACCGAGCTTTTGTTCGCCGGAGATCCGGAAATAATCCGGAACGCCTTCGCCCCTGATGAAATGCACGGAAACCATGTATTCCTTCCCAAAGTACTATCGAGAAAGAAACAGATTGTCCCCGCGCTTTCCCAGATTTGGGGATAAAAAAATGCATGCTGTCATTTGGCAGTGAACCTGTCAAGCGAAAGTAGACAGGAAAAAATCAAAGAAAGCCCAGTTCGGTCTTGTACTGAATTGGGCTTTTGTAACCCAGCG
>JBGUHQ010000032.1:0-4879 GCA_045112195.1 Christensenellales bacterium
GTACAGGACTACTACCTGCTGATCCTTGCTCAGTCCCTTGTTCAGGAATTCCTGGCTGTTCACAAAACCGTCGATAATCTCAGAGGCCGCCCTCGCGCCGGTAGCCAGCGCGTCAGCCCAGGCATCAAGACCCGCCGCGTCCGGATCCCGACCCAGGATGACCTGGTAGCACCGGGTTACAAACGCCCGGATCTTGTTTTCCGGGGATTCCTCATACGGAAGCCCGTTCGCTTCATAATGCCAGGTTGCGCTGTCCAGCGCCTCATTGTAAAAATCGTCAATTTCAATCCGGTTTCGGTCTGCTTCCGTTCCGCCGTAATATACATCCTTCAGCGCTGTACAATCCATGAACGCCCCCGTATCAATAACAGTTACGCTCTTTGGAATATACACACTGACCAGAGCTGAATCGTTTTGACACATAAATCCATCGATTTTTGTCAGGCCGGCCGGAAATGCAATTCTTCTCACACTTCCGCTATTGCATAACGCGGCATACCCGACTTCCCGGATACCGCTCGGAAGAATGATTTCCCGCAAATTGTCGCAATCGCAAAATGCATGTCCTTCAATTGTATCCATGCTGTTCGGGAAGCTTACGCTCGTCATCAAACATTGATTAAACGCATATTGTCCAATTGAGGTGACTCCCTCCGGAATCACAATGTTTCTTCCTGTTTTTCCGATTGGGTAACGAATGATTTTCGTTTTCTCTTTGTTGTAAAGAATCCCTTCCTTGGTGGAAAACCTCCGGTTGTTGTCTGCAACAGTAATCTCCGCCAGAGAATAACATTCATAAAACGGATCTTCGCTGATATATTCCAGGCCCTTTCCGATAGAAATCCGCTTTATTCCGGATCCGTAAAAGGCTCGTTCATCGATTTGTTTAACGCTGTCGGGAATGGTCAATGACTCCAGTTTTATGCATCCGCAGAACGCGTTGTAGCCTATTTTTGTGACGCTGTTGGGAATAATGATCTTTTCCAGCTGTTTACAATGATTAAATGCCAGATACCCGATCTCAGTCACCGTGTCCGGAATGACAATCTCTTTCATCGAGCATTGCTTCAATGCGTCTCCAATGGTCGTGATGCCGAGCTCAATCACAACTTTATTGATGTTCCAATCTATAAATATCGGTTTACATCCGGCAAATTCAATCATGCTCCCGGTACCGTACAATGTCAGAATCCCGTCGCTTGACATCCTGTAATAAATCTCGTTGCCCAGCAAATCTTCCTCAACGATTTCCACAGTGCCCGTTGGCTGGCTGATTGTATTGCCTGCGGTAACGGTTACGCTCGGATCAATCGCCAGGAATGGATCCTTGATGATCGTTTCGTTTTCGTTGATTTCTTCTTCCGGTGTTCCGAAATAGTCAAACCCCTGCATATTTTTTCGTGAATTACCGGCTACAATTTGGACCAATCGGGAACAATTGCTGACATTCAGGGATGTAATCCCGTTGCCATAGCATCGTATGCAGTAAATCCGTGAGTTCTTGCTGAGGTCCAGTTCTGTCAGTTCATTGCTTTCACAGTAGAGCACCTCGAGACGGCGGAAGTATTCGAGACCTTTCAGGCTTCGGATGGAAGACTCCATACAGTTCATGACTCTTACGTCGTCTATTTCTTGATCGCTGAGAACTCCGTTTTCATCCGAATCGTAGAACCATGAAACATGATCCCGGAAATTCTCATCCGGAAAATGCGCCTCATCAATCGGCACATCAGCCATGGCGAGCGCGGCAAAAGAGATCAAAAATAACGTTATCAGTAAACCGATCCGCTTTTTCATAGTTCCACCTCGTATGATTCAATATGAATTAAGCCAATCAATCTGTAAGGTTCCTTTAGCCGACGTTCCGCCCCATCTCTCTAAGCCTCCCCTTGTTGTTCAAGGGGAGGTGGCCCGCAGGCCGGAGGGGATAAGTCTTACTCTTTCATCTCTCTCATAATCGCCCTGAACTCCGCGCTTTCCGCGAAGCCCTTCAGAACCTCATCCAGGCCGGCTCCGCCATCCAGCATTTCAATCCAGCCCGCCAGTTCTTCCGCCCCGGGCTCCCGGTTCAGGTACAGCCTGTACAGGATCCGGATGAGTTCCTCGTTTCCGGGCAGCTGATTCTGGAATTCCGGCGAGAACACGAACTCATACGCGACCCGCTTCGGCGTCTTCTTGCCGTCCATGACCAGCGCGGTGTAGTTCGCGATGCCTTCCTCGTCGCCCTCCCGGCTCAGCACGGTCTCATAGCAGTGCTTCACGAACGCCCGGATCTTCTCCTCGTTGATGTACTCGGAGCTGTACGCGATGTATGCCGCCGAATCCTCCGCATCGGAGCCTTCCGGCGTGATCGACACCCGCTTCACAAATGCGGACTTGACCTGCACGGAACCGGGCTGGATGCCGTATTCGGCGCACAGGTTGATAAACTCGGTGGATCCGCAGAAGCCGTTGATCACCGCCGCAAAGGGATATCCGTCGTTCAGCACCTGTACCCACGCCTCTTTGCCCATCGGATCCGCGGCGCGGCCCAGCATCGCCTGGTACAGGACGTCCACCTGTTCTCCCTTGGTCAGGTTCTTGTTCAGGAACTCCAGGCTGTTCACAAAGCCGTCGATAATCTCTGAGGCCTTCCTCGTGCCCGTTTCCAGCGCCTTCGCCCAGGCTTCGAGGCCGTCCGCATCCGCGTCGCGGCCCAGGATGATCTGGTAGCAGCGGCGTACGAACGCCTTGATCTTGTTCTCGCCGGCAGGCGTCACCGGTCCGACGTTGACGGAGCCGGGCTGAATGCCGTATTCATTGCACAGGTTGATAAATTCCTTGGATCCGCAGAAGCCGTTGATGACTGATCCAAACGGATATCCCTGGTTCAGCACGTCCGTCCAGGCGGCCAGTCCGGCCGGATCCGGCTCCCGGCCCAGCATCGCCTGGTACAGTACCTTAACCTGCTGCTCCTTGGTCAGTCCCTTGTTCAGGAATTCCTGGCTGTTCACAAAGCCGTCGATAATCTCGGAAGCTTTCGCTTCGCCGGTGGCCAGCGCCTTCACCCAGGCTGCCAGGCCCTCGGGATCCGCGCCGCGGCCCAGGATCACGCTGTAGCAGCGGTTCACAAATCCCGCGATCTTTTCCACGTCAATAACGTCAGGGGTCGCGCCCGCGATGACGGACTTCTTGACCACCGTCTTGGTCCATCCCCCGCAGGTAAAGGTGAAGGTCGTCCGGACGACCTCGTCGTTCTTTGCGTTGGTCGGGATTTTGACCTCGAACCACTGGCTCCCGTCGGTCACATCCGTCAGCTTGCCGTCGCTGACAAAGCGGACGGTCCAGGCCGACTCGTCTTCTTCCTTCCCGTTATAGTTGATCATCTCCGTTTTCCATTCAACCTCGGCCGTCCCGAGCCCCGCCGTTCCGGATACTTCGGAATCGAACCGGCAGGTCGCTCCCGGCGCGTACTGGGCGTTCGGATTGGCAACCGTGAACTGCAGGTTCATCTTGGTCGGATTGCGGTTCCCGATGCTGGCCTTTGCCTGCCCGGTGATCTTCCCGTCGACCAGCTGCTCAACATAGATATCGATGGTCTGCGCGTACGGGTTCGTCAGGGTATATTGAATGGTGCCTTCCGTCGGCAGGGAGCCGGTCTCGGCATATTCAACATCCGTGTAGTACATCTCGTTGCTTCCCGTAACCTCAACCCGGTATACAATCCGGCCGTTCGGATCCGGGTTTGTCACGGTATAGGAGGCAATCACGTTCTCCCCCTGTCCGATATAGCTTGAGCTGACGTTCAGATTGATGACGGTCGGCCTTTTGATTTCCACCCCGGCCAGTTCCAGTGCCGCGGCAGCCACGGAGCGGATCTGGGAATTGCCGCCGCTGTACGGGCCTATAGAATAATACCGCAGACGGCTGTTCTGATCCCGGATAAAGATGATGGGAAACGTAACTGAGCCTGAAGACTTAAACCCTACGGCGTCCAGCCCCTCCCACATGCCGTTGCTGGAAATGCCGTTTTTTGCGATCCGGCAGGAGCCGTACTGGTCAGAAAATGCCTGCATCTCTTCGTCCGTCGGAGCATCATACAGGATCGCCAGGAAACCGACTCCGTTCTCCTGCAGAAGGGGGATCGCGTCCTTCATGCCCGACATAAAGCGGTTGCAGTTATAGCAGGTCGTCCGGCCGTAAAGCAGTATCGTCACTTTCCCGTCCAGTTCCGCTGAACTGATGGTTGTCCCGCCAATGCCGACCACCTCGAACGAAGGCGCTACTGCATTCGCGTTCAGCTCCGCCGCCTTGGGCAGCTCGCCGAGCGTCAGCGCCTGGGCCAGCGCAGCGGCGCAAACCAGCCCCAGCAGAAGGATCAGGGCTAAAACGATTTTCAATCCTGTGTGTTTCATGGTCTGTTCCTATCTCCCTTGTATATCATTCATTTTCGCTGTTATCTGTCCGTTTTCATACAACAGGATCATACCATTTTCTTCCTTTCTTGTATACCCTCACCCGATCAAACCTCACGAAAAAAGGACTGTGGGTTTCCCCACAGTCCTTGGTCCCCTGCCTCTCCTTGGCTAAGGGGAGGTAGCCCGCAGGCCGGAGGGGATAAGTCTTACTCTTTCATCTCTCTCATAATCGCCCTGAACTCCGCGCTCTCCGCGAAGCCCTTCAGAACCTCATCCAGGCCGGCTCCGCCTTCCAGCATCTCAATCCAGCCCGCCAGCTCTTCCGCCCCGGGCTCCCGGTTCAGGTACAGCCTGTACAGGATCTTCACCAGTTCCTCGTTTCCGGGCAGCTTACCCTGGAACTCCGGCGAGAACACGAACTCATACGCGACCCGCTTCGGCGTCTTCTTGCCGTCCATGACCAGCGCGGTGTAGTTCGCGAT